>NZ_JBHTAC010000063.1:0-41423 GCF_042663325.1 Catellatospora aurea | reverse complement strand
AAAAGTCGCGGCCTCAGGGCTGCCCTGAGGCCGCGACTTTTTAAGAGTTGCGCCAGGTGAGGCGGGCGGCGGCGCGGGTTACTCGGTCGCTGTCGCGGCGGCGTTCTGGATGAGTTTCGCGACCTGGTCCGGGTGGGAGATCATCACGACGTGGGACGCGCCGTCGACGACGACGGTCTCCTTCGAGCCGGCCCGCTGCGCCATGAAGGCCTGCGCCTGGGCGGGGATGTTCTTGTCCGCCGACCCGTACACGAACCACGACGGGATGTTCTTCCACGCCGCGTTCGCCGACGCCTCGTTCAGCGCCGCCTCGGTGATCGGGCGCTGGCCCGCCGCCATCAGCGCGGCCTGCTCGGCCGGCACGTCGGCGGCGAACTGGTCGCGGAACTTCGCCTGGTCGATGAACAGGTCGTTGCCGCCGCCCGGCAGCGCCACCGGCTTGGCCAGCGCCGGTCCGAGCGTGCTGCCCGGGAACTTGGCCGACAGCGCCGCCGCCGACTCGCCCACCTCGGGGGCGAACGCCGCGACGTACACCAGGGCCTTGACGTTCGGGTTGCCCTCGGCCGCGTTGGAGATCACACTGCCGCCGTAGGAGTGGCCGACCAGCACGATCGGCCCGCTGATGTTCTTGAGCACGGCGGCGACCTCGGCGGCGTCGCCCTTGACGCTGCGCAGCTCGTTCGGGACGGCCACCACCGGATACCCCTGCGCCTGCAGCAGCGGGATGACCCCGTTCCAGCTCGACGCGTCCGCGAACGCGCCGTGCACCAGTACGATCGTCGGTTTTGTCTGTTTCTGCGCGGCGGCGGACGGTGTGGCCAGCACCGCCAGCACCGTGGCGGCGGAGAGCGCGAGAACGCCCAGGAACCTGCTGCGACCCGACATGGTCGACTCCTCCCATTCCGGTTTCACGGCCCGGGGGTCGACCACGACCCAACCTACGCCAGGCGAACGACCGTCACCCCGGGTTCCCTGAGACGGCCGCCCCGCCGCCCTCGATCACCGGCCGCGCAGTCGCTATGGTTGCCGGGTGTTCAAGGCCCTCGTCTGCTTCATGCTGCTCTTCATCGCCATCGGGGCGATCGGGATGTGGCTCGCCACCCAGCGCCGCAAATCATCATGATCCACAGCACCCCCGCGCCGGCCCGTGGACGCCGGTAGCCTCAGCCTGCTGCTGACCGCCGCCACCGCCGCCGGGTGGGTGGACGCCGTGGTCGGCGGCGGCGGCCTGCTCCTGCTCCCCGCCCTGCTCATCGGCCTGCCCCCGCAGGTGCCGCTGGCCACCGCCCTGGGCACCAACAAGCTGACCGCGATCGCCGGGACCACCAGCGCCGCGATCACCTACGCCCGGCGCACCCGCATCGACTGGCGCGTCGCCGGACCCGCCGGAGCCATCGCCGTGTTCGTGTCCGGCCTCGGCGCGTGGCTGGCCATCGCCCTGACCCCGAACAAGGACGTCTACCGGCCCATCGTGCTGGCCATCCTGGTCGCCGTCGCGCTGTTCGTCACGTTCCGCCCGAACAACGGCATCTACGCCCACCCCGAACGCCGCACCCGCGAGCGCGCCGCGCTCGCCGTGGCACTGGCCGGCGGCGTCATCGCCCTGTACGACGGCATGATCGGCCCCGGCACCGGCACCTTCCTGGTGCTCACCTTCACCACCGTCATCGGCGCGGACTTCCTGCACGGCTCCGCCATGGCCAAGATCGTCAACGCGGGCACCAACCTCGGCGCGCTCATCGTGTTCGCGGCGGGCAATCACGTCTGGTGGGAGCTCGGCGCGGCCATGGCCGTCTGCAACATCATCGGCGCGCAGCTCGGCGCCCGGATGGCCCTCAAACGCGGCTCCGGCTTCGTGCGCATCGTGCTACTCGTGGTGGTGCTCGCCCTGATCGCCCGGCTGTCCTACGACCAGTGGCTGGCCTGACCGCCACCGCTCCGCCAGCGCGTGCGCGGCGACCCGCTCGATCACCAGGCTCACCGCGGGCCAGTGCTCCCGGCCCGGCCTGGTGATCGAGAACATGCGCCGCCGCACCGGCACCCCCGGCATCGGCACGAACCGCACCCCCGGATGCTCCGGCAGGTGACCGGGCACCAGCGCCACGCCCAGATCCGCCGACACCAGGTCCAGCACCAGATCCATGCTGTCCGCCCGATGTTCGATCATCGGCTGGTACGCCGCCAGCGCGCACACCCGCACCGCCAGCTCGTCGTCGGCCGGCCCGCGCGAGTTCACCACCCACGACTGCCCCGCCAGCGCGCACAGCCGCCCCGGCGCGTCGATCCGCTCCGGCAGGTCCCGCTCCGCCGGCACCGCCAGCACCATCGGCGTCTCGCACAGCTGCCGCACCGTGTACCCGTCCCACCCGCGCGGCACCAGGTCGTAGTCGTACACGAAACCCAGGTCGACGCGGTCCTCCTCCAGCAGGCGCAGCACCTCCGGCGGCTCCTGCTCCTGCAGCAGCAGCTGCAGCCCCGGAAACGACACCGCCAGCTCCCGCACCACCGGAATCAGGTCCCCCGACAGCACCGACGCGTACGCCGCCACGTGCACCGCCCCGCCCGGCTCCCCGCCCCGCGCCAGCGCCGCGCGGGCCGCGTCCACCGCCGCCAGGATCGGCCGCGCGTGCGTCACCAGCCGCCGCCCCGCCGGAGTCAGCCGGACCGTCCGCCCCGTGCGCTCGACCAGCGGAGCGCCCACCTGCCGGGTCAGCGTGGCCAACTGCTGCGACACCGCCGACGTGCCGTACCCCGTGGCCTCGGCGACCGCGCGCAGCGTGCCCCGGTCCGACAACTCGACGAGCACGCGCAGCAGCCTGGTGTCCACACCCCCATCATCCGCGAATCGCGGACGGTCCGTCCGCAGACCCGTGGTGGACGGCATGATCTTCATCCGGTGACATGGAGTGGTGACCGCAGTCGACATCACCGCCGGCACCACCCGCCGCCAGAGCACCGCCCCCGCCATCGGGCTGATCATGGGGTCGATGCTCTCCGTGCAGGTCGGCGCGGCCGCCTCCACCCGCCTGTTCGACGACATCGGCCCCGCCGGCACCGCCTGGCTGCGCGGCTGCTGGGCCGCCCTCGCCTTCCTGCTCATCGCCCGCCCCTCGCCGCGCTGGCTGCGCGCCCAGTCCCGGCACGACCTGCTCGGCGCGATCGGACTCGGCGTCGTCAGCGCCGCCATGAGCGTCGCCTTCTTCGAATCCATCGCCCGCATCCCGCTGGCCACCGCCGTAGCCCTCGAGTTCCTCGGCCCGCTGTCGCTGGCGGTGCTGCGCCGCACCGGCCGCTGGGGCCTGCTCTGGCCCGCGCTCGCCCTGGCCGGCGTACTCGCGCTGACCCGCCCCTGGCGCGGCGACATCGACCTCACCGGCGTCGCCCTCGCCCTCGTCGCCGCCGCGGGCTGGGCCGGCTACATCGTGCTCACCCAGCGCGTCGGCGACAGCTTCAGCGGCGTCAAAGGCCTCGCCATCGCCATGCCCGTATCGGCCGTCGCCGCCGCCGCCGTCGGCGCGCCACAGGCCCTGCCGAACCTCACCTGGGCCGTCCTCGTCCAGGCCGCCTGGCTGGCCCTGCTCCTGCCGGTCCTCCCGTTCGCCCTGGAACTGCTCGCCCTGCGCCGCCTCACCGTCGCCGCCTTCGGCACCCTGATGTGCCTCGAACCCGCGTTCGCCCTGCTCGTCGGCGCGACCGTGCTCCACCAGACCCCGCACCCGCTCCAGGTCGCCGGCATCGCCTTCGTCGTCGCCGCCGGCATCGGCGCCCAACGCAGCGGCCAGCGCTGAAACCAAAGGAAGGGCACCGTCGGCTCGCGCCAGCGAGACGAGCAGCGGCTCGGCACAACGCTCCGCGTTATAGAAGGTGCCCTTCCTAACCACCCACCTGCCATAGGCAGGGGTTATGCGGCTGTGGTCAGGGTGTGTTCGCGGTCGGCGGCGAGTTGGGCCAGGCGCGCCCGCACCTCGGCGTGACGCCCGTCGAGCTGCTGCCCGATCCGGCCGACCTGCTCGTCGCACTGCTTCGCACCGGCCAGCGCCTGCTTGATCCGGTCGCGTACGGCCAGGTCGGTGAAGATGTTGTCGAACCAGACGTCCAGGAAACGGGTCAGCCCGCTGATCTCCAACGCGGCCGCCGCACCGCCTCCGGGCACGTCGGCCAGCTCGGCGTTCAGCACGGCGATGCGCTGGTCGGCCAGGGCCGCCGCCTTCGCGGCCTCGTCGAGCCGGTCGTGCTTGATCGCGCTGCTGATCATCCCGCCGCCGAAGAACGTGTCGTACGTCGACCAGCCGTCGGCGCTGTCGAGCAGCTTGCGCAGGTCGTGCAGGGCCTTCGACGCGGCGGCGGCCGCGTGCTGGGCCTCGCGGATCTCCTTCAGCTCCGCCTCGGCCACGCCGCGCGCCTCGGCGAGGTCGAGCAGCCGCCGGGCGCGGTCACCGCCGCCGGCCGCCAGGGCCCGCTCCTTCTCGTCGAGCATCGCCGCATACCGTCCCGGCGCGTCCTCCAGGGCCGTCAACCGGGCGGCCACGCCGTCGAGTTCCCGGCGCAGGGCGCCCTCGTCGGCCTCCGCACGGGCCAGCCGGTACGCCGCGGCGTCGGCCTCGGCCCGCTCCCGCGCGATCGCGTCGTGGCGGGTGCCGCGCAGGGCCGCGATCACCCGGGTGAGGGTGACCGTCTCCAGGCGTACGACGTCGCGGGCCTCCCGGGCGTGCGCCCGCGTCAGCTCCCGCACCAGCGTCTCGGCCTCCCCGATCAGCCGCAGCAGTTCGCGATGCCGCGCGACGGCGGCCTGCCGCTCGCGGTGTGCCTCGGCCGCGGCCGCCAGCCGCGCTTCCATGTCCCCGTCTGCCATGACCCACATTGCAGCAGCCCCGGGCAAGACCCCGGCCCAGGCACGTGACCCGGAGCAGGCGCGACCGGTCGCCCGGCGGCGTCCCGAGGACGTCACTCCGGCTACGTGATCCTAGGACGCTAGGCTGAGAGCGGGCGCTGGCAGGCGGCCGCCCCGGTGGTCCACACTGGATCTCTGCCGAGCCCGCCGGACGAGGGAGTGGACCATCAACACCGTGCCGAGTGTGTCCGAGACGCTCCCCGGGGCCCGCGCGGCGATCCTGGCCCGGCTGTGGGGCGCGCTGGTGCGCGAGCCGCTGCCCGGCGTCGAGCGCCAGGTGTACGGCGGCGACGTCCGGGTCACCCTCGCCGGCGGCAAGCGGGTGATCGGTTCCGCCGCGATGGCCGAGCCGTTCGCCGTGCCGCCCGAGGGCCTGCGTGTCGTCACCGACGCCGGAGCCTTCGACGACCCGGTCGAGCTGCTGCGAGCGCTGAACCTGCCCGGTGACGGCGCACGCCTGACCGCGGAGGTCGCCGACAGCGTCGCCGGGCTCGCCCTGGCCCGCGCCGACCAGCCGTACCGGCCCGGCGGCGAGCCGACGCTGACCGTCCTGGCCGGACGCCCCGACGGGCTGGCCCTGCTGGAGCAGTCCGTGGTGGACGGCCACCCGCTGCACCCGTGCTGCCGCACCCGGCTGGGCATGTCCCAGGCCGAGGTGCTGCGCTACGCGCCCGAGCACCGGCCCACGGTGGAGCTGGAGGTGTTCACCGTGCCGGCCAAGCGCTGGCTGACGACCGGCGCGGGGCTCGCGCCGCGACTGCCGGTGCACCCGTGGCAGCGTGAGCACGTGCTGTCGGCGTACCCCTTCCTCAAACCCGACGGCGCGCGGATCGCGGCCAAACCGCTGATGTCGCTGCGCACCCTGGCCGCGGCCGCCGACCCGACCCGGCACTACAAGACCGCGGTCGACGTGCAGATGACCAGCGCGGTGCGGATCGTCTCCCCCGCCGCGGTGCGCAACGGCCCGGTCGTGTCGAAGCTGCTGGCCGTCGTCGCCGCGGACCTGGGCCTGCAGGTGTGGCCCGAGCTGGCCGCGGGCGCGGTGCTGGACACCGACGGCACGCCGCTGCGCAGCCTGGCCGTGGTGGTGCGGCGCGCCCCGAAGCCCGGCCCGAACGAGGTGATCCTGCCGGTCGCGGCGCTGGCCGCCCCGTCCCCGGCGGACGGCCGGCCGCTGATCAGGGAGGCGGTCCTGCTCGGCTACGGCGGCCACCCGGCCGGTTTCCTCGCCGACCTGGCCGCGCTGATCGTGCCGGCGCTGCTGACCCTGCTGCACCGCGGCGTCGCGCTGGAGGCGCACGGACAGAACCTGCTGGTCACGCTCACCCACGGGCGGCCGACCGGGCTGTCCTACCGCGACGTCGGCGGAGTGCGGCTGAGCCCCGAGCGGCTGCGCCGCCACGGCGTGGACGTGCCCCGCCTGCACGGCGACCTGGCCAGCGACGACCCGGCCCAGCTGCGGGCCAAGGCGCTGGGCTCGGGCCTGGCGGTGGCGCTCGGCGAGCCGATCGCGGTGCTGTCCCGCGAGTACGGCATCGAGCCGCGGCAACTGTGGCGGCTGGTCCGCGACCGGGTGGAGCAGGCGTACGACAACCTGCCGCCGTCGGCGGCCGCGGACGCGCGCTCGGTGCTCGGCGACCCGCTGCCGCTGAAGGCGACGACCGCGATGCGGCTGGCCGACGACCCGCTCGACGACGCCTGGGCGCAGCTGCCCAACCCGCTGGCCGCGTGATGCGCCCGCTCACCGACCCCATCGCCGCCGAGCTGGCGGACCTGGCCCCGCAGCTGCTGACCGGCTACTTCGACGCGCTGCCGCAGGCCCGGGTGACGGTGGCGACCCGGCTGGCCGAGGCGCTGTGGCGCGAGGACCTCGGCGACGCGCGCGCCCGCTTCCACGGCGAGCGGCACGGCTTCGACCGGGTGCTGCTCGGCCCGGTGGACGTCGACCCGGTCACCCTGGTCACCCACGAGGGCCTGCGCGCGGAGCTGGACAGCGCGGTGCACGGACTGGCGCTGGCGTACGCCCGCCGCGCCACCATAGACCCCGGTCACCGGGCCGCGGCGGCCGTCGTGGGCGCCGCCGACATGCTCGCGCTGCTCGACGGCACCGCACCCGACGAGCGCACCGCCCGGCTGGAGCAGCTCGCCGTCGAGGGGCACAACCTGCACCCGTGCGGACGCACGCGGCTGGGCTGGGGCACCGGCGACCTGATCGCGCACGACCTGGAGAGCGAGTCCACCGCGATCGGCTTCCTGGCCGTGCCCCGGGAGCTGGCGCTCGGCGACGACCTGTCCGAGCGGCTGGGCGTGCCGGCCCCCGGCGGGCGGCGGCTGCTGCCCGTGCACATCTGGCAGCTGCGGCACCTCACCGACCGGCACCCGGCACTGTTCGCCGACGGCACGCTGCGAGTGCTCGACGAGGTGCTGCCGGCGCGGCCCACCGCGGCGCTGCGCACCGTGCTGCCGCCGGGGTCGACGTACCTGAAGCTGTCGCTGGACATCCAGGTCACCTCGACCCGGCGCAGCATCTCCATCGCTTCCACCCGCAACGGCCCCGCGCTGAGCGAGGTGCTGGCCCGGCTGCTGGAGCTGGTGCCGGGCGGCGAACGGGTGCTGCTGATGGCCGAGCCCGCAGGCGTGGCCGGGCTGCTGGAGGACGGCCGCCAGCTCAGCACGATCGTGCGCGACGGGCTGGGCGGGCGGCTCACCGCCGACGAGCAGCCTGTCCCGGCGAGCTCGCTGGCCGCGATCGACCCGGTCACCGGGCGCACATTGCTGGCCGGGGTCGTCGACCGGTACGCGAGCACCCGCGCCCTGGCGGACCCGAAGGCGGCGGCATCGGGCTTCCTGCGGGAGTACGCCGCGCTGCTGCTGCCGCCGGTGCTGGCGCTGGCCGCCCGGCACGGCATCGGCCTGGAGGCGCACCTGCAGAACTGCGTGCCGACGTTCCGGCACGGCGTCCCGCACCGGCTCGCCCTGCGGGACCTGGCCGGGCTGCGGGTGCATCACCCGCGGCTGGCGGCTTCCGGGGCCCGGCTGCAGCTGTGGCCCGGCTCGGTGATCGGCACCGAGGACGAGGCGGTGCTGCTGTCGAAGGTGGCGTACACCGCGTTTCAGGCGCACCTTGGCGAGCTGGTGCTGCGGCTGGGGCAGTCGCACCGTCTGGCCGCCGACGCCGCATGGCGGATCGTGCGCGAGGTCGTGGACGAGAGCCTGGCCGGGCATCCCGACCACGCCTTCTACACGGCCGCGACGGTGCCGCACAAGGCGCTGACCCGGATGCGGCTGGCCGGCGCGGGCGACCTCTACGTCCCGGTGCAGAATCCGCTGTATGCCCTCTGATCAGCGCTCCCCGCACCGCGACACCCGCCGGACGGCTCCCTCGTCCGGCGGGGCCGCATCCGTCCCGGAAGTGTCCGGATCATGGACACCCGGGATGACGGACGCGGCTCCGGCAGGCCCGCACGGGGTCCCGGAGCGGATCGCGGCGGCGTTGCGCGGCCTCGACGGGCCGGTCTGCGCCTACGTCTACGGCCCCGGCGTGCTGCGGGGGCGGGTCGAGGAGCTGGGCCGGGCGCTGCCCGGGGTGACCGTCTGCTACGCGGTGAAGGCCAACGGGCATCCCGCGATCGTCGGCGCGGCCGCCGACGTCTGCGACGGGCTGGAGGTCGCGTCCGGCGGCGAGCTGGCCCTGGCCGAGGCGGCCGGGGCAGGGCGGATCGTGTTCGGCGGCCCGGCCAAGACCGACGCCGAGCTGGCGTACGCGCTGCGCCTGAGCGCCGCCGCGGACGTGACCGTGAACGTGGAGAGCGTGCACGAGCTGCGCCGGTTGAGCCTGCTCGCGCAGCGGGCGGGCGCCACGGCGACGATCACGCTGCGGGTGAACCGCGCCGACGCCGGGCTGCCCGGCACGCACGCGATGACCGGCGCGCCGACCCCGTTCGGCGTCGAGGAGGCGCAGCTGCCCGAGGCGGTCGCGCTGGCCCGCTCGCTGCCCGGCCTGGACCTGGCCGGATGGCACCTGCACGCGGTCTCCAACAACCTCGACGCGGCCGCGCACTCGGCCTTCCTCGCCGAGGCGCTGCGCTGGTCGGCGGCCACGTCGCTGCGGCTGGGCGTGCCGCTGCGCACGGTGAACGCCGGCGGCGGCTTCGGCGTCGACTACGCCGGTGACGCGGGGTTCGCACTGGACGAGCTGCGGGTCAGCGTG
The DNA here is from genome assembly GCF_042663325.1 of Catellatospora aurea. Taxonomy (NCBI): domain Bacteria; kingdom Bacillati; phylum Actinomycetota; class Actinomycetes; order Micromonosporales; family Micromonosporaceae; genus Catellatospora; species Catellatospora aurea. Next base: position 32,322 of record NZ_JBHTAC010000063.1, on the reverse strand, counting down.
CCGGACGGGGTCGAGCTGGTCGTCGAGCCGGGACGGTGGCTCGCCGCGGACGCGGGCTGGTACGCCGCCGAGGTGCTCGACCTCAAGCGCGCCCACGGGCGGTGGTTCGCGGTGCTGCGCGGCGGCACGCACCACTTCCGGCTGCCCGCGGCGTGGGGATACGACCACCCGTTCACGGTGCTGCCGGTGGACCGGTGGGCGTACCCGTGGCCGCGGCCGGAGGTCGCCGGGGTGGCGGTGGACGCCGTCGGCGAGCTGTGCACACCGCGCGACGTGCTCTGCCGCGGCCGGCACGTGGACCGGCTGCGGGTCGGTGACCTGCTGGTGTTCGCGCGGACCGGGGCGTACGGCTGGGACATCTCGCACCACGCGTTCCTGCGGCATCCCGAGCCCGATTTCCTCGTCATCTGACCGCGCAGAGTGACCCTGCGATCTACCCAGCGAATCGGATGATCACGAGATGGTCCGCCCTGTTCGACCTGGCTTGACAAGGTCCTAGACTGTGCCGGTTCCACCACGAGTTGTGGTGCGCAACACCCCCCTCTCACCCCCCTCGACACCCCTCGAAAGCGGAGGCCCCGATGCCGAACGGCCGTAGTTCCACGGTCCGATCGCACCGGCGCGGTGGTGGCCGTCGCCGCAGCATCGCACCGTGGATCGTCATCCCGACGGCGCTCGTGCTGATCGGTTCCGGTGCGACCATCGGCTACGTGTACGTCATCAAGGACTCGTGCAGCGGCAGCACCCAGGCCACTGTCGTGGCCGAGCCGGGAACCGCCAACCTGCTGCGCGCGCTGGCCGGCAAGTGGGCCGAGACCAACCCGTCGGTCGACGGTGTCTGTGCCTCGGTGACGATCGGCGAGCAGGACACCGCCGCAACCGTACGCGCGCTGACCCGCGAATGGGACACGGCCGTCTCCGGCCCGGCGCCCGACGTGTGGGTCCCACCGTCCAGCGCCTGGGTGAAGGCGGCCGCCGCCACCAGCGAGGCAGCCGACAAGGTCCTGCCGGACCGGCTGCCGAGCGTGGCGCGTACGCCGGTGGTCATCGCCATGCCGCAGGCCGCGGCCGAGAAACTCGGCTGGCCCGACGCGAAGCTCGACTGGAAGGACCTGCTCGACAAGCTCGCCAAGGACAGCTCCGTCAAGGTCGGCATGAGCGACCCCGCGGCGTCCACGGCGGGCCTGCTCGCGCTGTCGGCGATCATCGACGCCGACGACAACACCGAGGTCGACCCGGAGGAGCTGGGCCGCGTCTTCGCGCTGGAGCAGCGCATGGCGCTCTACAAGACGACCACCGAGGAGCTGTTCGCCGAGTACGTCAGCGGCGGCGGCAAGACGGTGAACGCGTTCCCCGCCCTGGAGCAGGACGTGGTGCGGCACAACGCCGAGCACCCCGACCTGCCGCTGGTGGCCGTCTACCCGCAGAACGCCACCACCGAGGCCGACAACCCGTACCTGGTGCTCAAGAACGCCGCCTGGACCACCCCGGAGCGCTCCGCCGCGGCCGAGGCGTTCCTGAGCTACCTGCGCGGCGACGCCGCCCGCGGTGAGGTGCAGAAGCAGGGCTACCGCGACTCCAACCGCCAGCCCGGTCCGCAGCTGTCCCCCGCCAACGGCGTGATCAGCAAGCTCACCGCCCTGCCGGGCGGCGTGCTGCTCACCGAGTCGATCACCAAGACGACGGAGACCTGGACGGCGCTCACCCGCCCCACCAACATGCTGCTGGTGCTCGACGTGTCGGGTTCCATGGGCGGCGTGGTGCGGGGCACCGGCGGCCAGACCAAGCTCGACCTGACCAAGGCGGGCGCGCAGGAAGCCGTCGACATGTTCGGCGACGACGCGCAGGTCGGCCTGTGGAGCTTCTCCTCCAAGCAGAGCGGCAACAAGGCGTACAAGGAACTGGTGCCGCTGGGCAAGATGGCCGAGGAGGTCTCGGGCAAGCCTCGCCGCGACCAGCTCACGTCGAAGCTCAAGGCCCTGGAGCCGGGCGGCGCCACGGGCATGTACGACACGGTCTGGGCGGCGTACCAGACGATGCAGAAGAACTACGTGCCGGGTGCGACGAACATGATCGTGCTGCTGTCCGACGGCGCGGACGACGACCAGCTGCAGGGCCTCAAGCTCGAGCAACTGATCGAGAAGATCAACGGCGCGGACAAGGAGCGGCCGGTCAAGGTCGTCACCATCGCCCTGGGCAAGCCGTCCAACAGCGAGGCCCTCAAGAAGATCTCGGCCGCCACGAAGGTCAGCACGTACAGCTCCGAGCGCTCGTACGACATCGGCAACGTCCTGCGCGCCGCCATCTTCGACTTCCAGTGACCACCCGGCGGCCCGGCCGCCCCTCCCAGCGCAACTTTTAAAGACTCGCGGCCTCAGGACTGTCCTGAGGCCGCGAGTCTTTAAGAGTCGCGGAACGGGTCAGATCAGGCCGTGGAGGGCGGCGCGGACCGGGGCGGCCTTGGCGGCGGCCTCGGCGACCTCGGCGGCGGGGTCGGAGTCGATGGTGATGCCGCCGCCCGCCCAGACGTGCAGGTCCTGGCCGTCGGCGGCGACCGTGCGGATGGTCAGGCCGAGGTCGATGCCGTCGGGGCCGATCCAGCCGAGCGCGCCCATGCTGACGCCGCGGCCGACCGGCTCCAGAGCGGCGATCTCGCGCAGCGCGGCGAGCTTGGGCGCGCCGGTGACCGAGCCGCCGGGGCAGATCGCCCGGAGCAGCTCCGCCAGCCCGGTGCCGGGCCGCAGCAGCGCGGTCACCTCGGACTCGGCCTGCCACAGGTCGGCCCAGCGGCGTACGGCGAACAGCTCGGGCACGCGTACCGTGCCGGTCTGCGCGACGTGCGAGAGGTCGTTGCGCTGCAGGTCGACGATCATGATGTGCTCGGCGCGTTCCTTGGGCGAGCAGAGCAGCTCGACCCGGCCGGCCTCGGTGGCCGGCGTGGTGCCTTTGATGGGCCGGGTGACCGCGTGCCCGCCACGGACCTCCAGCAGGGTCTCCGGGGAGGCGCAGCCGATCGCCCAGCCGTCGCCCTGCAGGATCCCGGCGTACCGGGCCCCGCCCAGCCGGGTCACCCGGCGCAGCGCGGGCAGCGGGTCCCCGTGGTAAGCGGCCGCGGCGTGGCCGACCATGTTGACCTGGTAAACGTCGCCGCGGGCGATGGCCTCACGGACCGACTCCACCGCCTCGGCATGGCGCGAAGGGCTCCAGGAGGGCCGCCACGGGCCGAGCCGCCACGCGCCCACCGTTCGGCCGAGGTCGCCCGCGGACGGCTCCTGGAGGCGTAGGTTTGCCGTGTGTTCGTATACCACGACGACCACGTCCGGCACGGCCGGCGCGGGGCTGGGCGCCCCGAGGCAGCCGCCGATCATGGCAGCCCCGCCCGCCGCGGACGCGAACAGCGCGGCGCCGCAGACCTCATGGGCCAGCCCCGCCAGGGACGGCCCGGACAGGTCGCCGACCGGCAGCCCGTGCCGGGCCAGGAAGTTCTCCACCAGCGTGGCCGGATCGCCCGGGTCGCCCACACGCCACTCCAGCCGGGAGCGTTCCCATGCCTGGTCACGGCACGTCGCCGGAATGCCGGGAATATCCCTGGCCATCCCGTGGGTGGGGGCTAGACCGACTGGCTTCATTCCGCTCGTCCGAAAGGTTGATATCTAGAAAGGCCCTGCGTTACCTGCTCGTAAAAGGCTCGTTCGGCTTGGTAGCGTGCGTCACTGTTGTGATCGACAGCACACCGGCGACGGACGGTCTCAGATCGAGCTTCCAACGCCACCACCCCTAACCGAATCGCGGAGAACCCCGATGTTGTGCCAGCACCAACCGGTCTGCCCCTCAGCCGACGCGATCGACCACGACGCCGCCAAGGTCGTCGCGTCCTTCCCTGAGCAGGGCTGGAGCCTGCTCTGCAACGGCGTCATCGTTTTCGAGGACACCGGCGAGCTGCTCCCCGACGGGTCGAGCATCGCTCCGCACCGCGGTCCCGCGGTGCACGCCATGGCCTGACCCTAACGGCGAAGACCCGGGGCGCGACGGAGCGCCCCGAAAGATCAGTAAAACACCCGCCGAGCCGGCCCGAAGCCCGCGTCGTATGGACGCCTCCCCGGGCCGGCGGCAGCAGACCTCAGGCGAACGCCTCCGGCGGCGGGCACGAGCAGACCAGGTTCCGGTCCCCGAAGGCGCCGTCGATGCGCCGGACCGGCGGCCAGTACTTTCCGGCGCGCTCCGACGCGCTCACCAGACCCGGGTAGGCCGCGACCGAGCGCGGGTACGCGTGGTCCCAGGAGTCCCCGGTCACCATCGACGCCGTGTGCGGCGCGTTGACCAGCGGGTTGTCATCGGCCGGCCACTCCCCCGCGCCGACCTTGTCGATCTCGCGGCGGATCGAGATCATCGCGTTGACGAAGCGGTCCAGCTCGCCCAGGTCCTCGCTCTCGGTCGGCTCCACCATCAGGGTGCCGGCGACCGGGAACGACATCGTCGGGGCGTGGAAGCCGTAGTCGATCAGGCGCTTGGCCACGTCGTCCACGGTCACGCCGGTGGCCTTGGTGATCGGCCGCAGGTCGAGGATGCACTCGTGGGCGACCAGGCCCTTGTTGCCGCTGTACAGCACCGGGTAGTGCTCCTTCAGCCGGGCCGCGACGTAGTTGGCCGCCAGCACCGCGGTGCCGGTCGCGGCCGCCAGGCCGTCCGGGCCCATCATGCGCAGGTACGCCCACGGGATGGGCAGGATGCCGGCGCTGCCGTGCGGGGCCGCGCTGATCGCCGACACGTCCTTGGTGCCCGGCAGGTACGGAGCCAGGTGCGAGCGCACCGCCACCGGGCCGACGCCGGGGCCGCCGCCACCGTGCGGGATGCAGAACGTCTTGTGCAGGTTCAGGTGCGACACGTCCGCGCCGAACTTGCCCGGCTTGGCGAAGCCGACCAGCGCGTTGAGGTTCGCACCGTCGACGTACACCTGGCCGCCGGCCTCGTGCACCTTGGCGCACAGCGAGGCGATGCCGGTCTCGTACACGCCGTGCGTCGACGGGTAGGTGACCATGATCGCGGCGAGGTCGTCGCGGTGCTTGTCGATCGCCCGGTCGAGGTCGACCAGGTCCACGTTGCCGGAGTCGTCGCAGGCCACCACGACCACGCGCATGCCGGCCATCACGGCGCTGGCCGCGTTGGTGCCGTGCGCGCTGGACGGGATCAGGCACACGTCGCGGTGGGCCTCGCCGTTGGCGCGGTGGTACGCCCGGATCGCCAGCAGGCCGGCCAGCTCGCCCTGGGAACCGGCGTTCGGCTGCACGCTGACCGCGTCGTACCCGGTGACCTCGGCCAGCCAGCCCTCCAGCTGAGCGATCATGTCGCGGTAGCCGGCGGTCTGGTGCTGCGGCGCGAACGGGTGCAGCTGGCCAAACTCGGGCCAGGTCACCGCTTCCATCTCGGTGGTGGCGTTGAGCTTCATGGTGCACGAGCCCAGCGGGATCATGCCGCGGTCCAGCGCGTAGTCGAGGTCCGACAGGCGGCGCAGGTAGCGCAGCATCGCCGTCTCGCTGTGGTGGCTGGAGAACACCTCGTGGGTCAGGAACTCGGTGTCGCGGGCCAGCTCCGCCGGGATCGCGGTGGCCTCGCGGGGCTCGGCCAGCGCCACCCCGAACGCGGCGCAGACCGCCTTCAGGTGCGCGACCGTGGTGGTCTCGTCGCAGGACACGCTCACCCGGTCGGCGTCGACCAGGCGCAGGTTGATCCCGTCGCGCTCGGCGGCGGCGACCACGGTCTGCGCGCGGCCCGGCACGACCGCGGTGACCGTGTCGAAGAACGCGGTGTGCGCGACCTCGACGCCGCCGGTGAGCAGGCTGACCGCCAGGCGGCTCGCGCTGTCGTGCGCGTGCCGGGCGATCTTCCGCAGCCCGTCCGGACCGTGGTAGACGGCGTACATGCTGGCCATGACGGCGAGCAGCACCTGCGCCGTGCAGATGTTGCTGGTCGCCTTCTCGCGGCGGATGTGCTGCTCACGGGTCTGCAGGGCGAGCCGGTAGGCGCGGGTGCCGTCGGCGTCCTTGGAGACGCCCACCAGGCGGCCGGGCAGCGAGCGCTCCAGGCCGGCGCGCACCGCGAGGTAGCCGGCGTGCGGGCCGCCGAAGCCCATCGGCACGCCGAAGCGCTGGGCGCTACCGCAGGCGATGTCCGCGCCGACGCTGCCCGGGGCGCGGACCAGGGTCAGCGCCAGCAGGTCCGCGGCCACCGACACCAGGGCCTGGCGGGCGTGCGCGGTCTCGATCAGGGCGGCGTGGTCGCGCAGCGCGCCGGACGCGCCCGGGTACTGCAGTTGCAGGCCGAAGAACTGCTCGGGCAGCTCCTCGGTGTCGAGGTCGAGGACCAGGACCTCGATGCCGAGCGGCTCGGCCCGGGTGGCGATCACGTCGATGGTCTGCGGCAGCGTGTCCGCGTCGACGACGAACACGTTGCTCTTGCTCTTGGACGACCGGCGGGCCAGCGTCATCGCCTCGGCGGCGGCGGTGCCCTCGTCGAGCATGGAGGCGTTCGCGGTGGCCAGGCCGGTGAGGTCGGTGACCACGGTCTGGAAGTTGAGCAGGGCCTCCAGCCGGCCCTGGCTGATCTCCGGCTGGTACGGCGTGTAGGCCGTGTACCAGGCCGGGCTCTCCAGCACGTTGCGCTTGATCACGCCGGGCACGTGGGTGCCGTAGTAGCCCAGGCCGATCATGGAGGTGGCGACCGTGTTGCGGTCGGCGAAGGCGCGCAGCTCGGCGATGGTCTCGGCCTCGGTCGCGGCGGCGGGCAGGTCCAGCGCGCCGTGCCAGCGGATCACCTCGGGGATGGCGGCGTCCATCAGCTCCTCGATCGAGGAGTAGCCGATGGCGTTGAGCATGCGCTCGGTCTGGTCGGAACCGGGACCGATGTGGCGTTCTACGAAGGCGCTCAATGTGTGCTCCGGGGTCGAGGACTATGGATAGCCCTCCCCCTCTGTCACGGGCGATGCTCGTGAGCCTCGCCACGGCGGGTCGCGCCGCTCCAGAGTCGCCATGCCCGTACGGTTCGGGTGCCTGAGAGGTTCCGGGGAGGAATTGCCCCTTCGGCGCCGCTTTACGCGGACTCTCCCACACGGGTGTGCCGGCACCGCCCACGCTACCAGCACGTGTGCCCCGCCACCGTAACCCACACCACTCCCCACCCCCATGTCGATCTCCCCGCGCCCACCCCTCCCCGCCGCAACTCTTAAAGACATGCGCCCACCAGGGCCGTCTGACGCCGCAAGTCTTTAAGAGTTGCGGCAGGAGGGCGGGGCGGGGCGGGGGTCAGGGCAGGAGGACGACCTTGCCGGTGGTGGCGCGTGTCTCCAGGGCGGTGTGGGCGCGGGTGGCTTCGGCGAGCGGGAAGGTGGTGATCGCCGGGGTGAGCCAGCCCTCGGCGGCGTCGCGCAGGGCCTGCTCCTCCAGGGGGCGCAGGCTACCGGCGACCTTCAGCATGGCCGGGCCGATCGCCGACGAGGCGATGATGCCCCGGGCGTACAGGTCCTGGGTGGTGAGCTGGGTCGGCGCGCCCGCGGAACCACCGAAGATCAGGAAGCGGCCGAGCGGGGCGAGCAGTTCCAGGGCCGCGCGGCCCTGCTCGCCGCCGACGCCGTCGAGGACCACGGTCAGGTCGCGTTCGCCAAGTTCGGCGCGCACCTTGTCGGCCCAGCCCGGGTCCAGGTAGTCGGCGGCGATGTCGGCTCCGTTGCGCTGGACCCGGGCCACCTTGTCCGGGCCGCCTGCCGCCCCCACGACCAGCGCCCCGGCCCGCTGCGCCGCCTGCACGAGCAGCGTGCCCAGGCCACCCGCCGCGCCGGTGACCAGCACCGCGTCGGCGTCGGTCAGGCGCGCCAGGCGCAGCACACCGACCGCGGTCCGGCCGGTGCCGATCATCGCCACCGCGGCCGGGGCGCTGAGCTGCTCGGGGATCTCGTGCAGGGAGGCAACGGCGGCGACCGCACGGGAGGCGTACCCGCCGCTGGTCATGCCCAGGTGCGCGACCACGCGCCGGCCCAGCCAGGCCGGGTCGACGCCCGGCCCGATGCCGCCCACCCGGCCGGCGACCTCGCGGCCCGGCGTCATCGGCAGCCGCGGCGGCGGGAACGGCCCGGGGCTGCCGGAGCGGATCGTGGTGTCGATGAGGTGCACCCCGGCGGCCTCGACCTCGACCAGCACCTGCCCCTCGCCTGGCGTCGGGTCGTGGACCTCCTCGAAGCGGAGGTTCTCGGCGGGGCCGAACTCGTACTGCCGGATGGCGTGCATGGGCGCTCCTGGGTGTGCGTCGGTTGCCGACGACGCTAGGAGTTCAAGTGCACTTGAGGTCAAGCCGCGACGCGGGCGACGTGCCTCAGGCCGCCTGCTTGGCCAGCGCGCGGACCGCGTCCAGCAGCACGTCGACGTCCTCGGCGGTCGTGTAGTGGTAGATGCCGGCCCGCACCGCGCCGCCGGAGTCCCGCAGGCCCATCGTGTGGAAGTACTCCCACGCGTAGTAGTCCCCGGCGAACGCGCAGATCCCCGCGTCGCCGAGCGCCTTGGACGTCTCGGCCGGGTGCGTCGACCCGACCCGGAACGACACCGTCGGGCACCGGTCGGCCGGGGCCGGGCACAGCGACACCCCGTCGATCGCGGCGAGCCCGTCCACGAGCCGGGCGAACAGCTCCGCCTCGTAGTCGCGTACCGCGGCCAGCGAGGTCAGCAGGCGCTCGCGCCGGGACCCGGTCGCGGCCGGGTCCAGGCCCGCCAGGTGGTCGACGGCGGCGGTGACCCCGGCCAGGGACGCGAAACTCGGCGTGCCGAACTCGAAGCGCTCCGGCACCGCGTCGCTGGACGGGCGCAGCTTCGCCGGGAACATCCCCGCCCACAGCGCGGGGTCCGCCGCACAGGCGGCCAGGTGCGGGCCCGACCACTTGTACGCGCTGGTCACGTAGAAGTCCGCGCCGAGCGCCGCGACATCGGTCGGCTGGTGCGGCGTCGCGTGCACGCCGTCCACGAAGACCAGCGCCCCGGCGGCGTGCGCGATCGCGGCGATGGCGGGCACGTCCGGCCGGGTGCCGATCGCGTTGCTGCCCGCCGTCACCGCGACCAGCCGGGTGCGGTCGTTGACCAGGTCCTTGTACTGCCAGGTCGGCAGCTCGCCGGTGGCCGGGTCGAACTCGGCCCAGCGCACGGTCGCGCCCTGCTCCTCGGCGACCTGCACCCACGGGCGCACGTTCGAGTCGTGATCCAGCCGCGAGACGACCACCTCGTCGCCCGGACCCCACGACTGGCCGAGCGTGCGGGCGACCAGGTACACCAGCGACGTCGCGCTGTTGCCGAAGACCACTCCGGCCGGGTCCGCGCCGAGCAGGTCGGCCACCGCGCGGCGGGCGTCCGCGACGATCCCGATCGCGCGCCGGCCGGGCGCGAACGCGTCGCTGCGGTTGGCCACCGCACCCCGGTACACGGCGTCGACCGCCTGCGCGACCGGCTCCGCGACCAGCGAGCCCGCGGCCGCGTCGAAGTGCCGGAAACCCTCACCCAGAGCCGGGTACGCAGCGCGAGCCCGCGCGATGTCGAACGCCATGCCGCCACCCTAACCACCCGCCCGCTCCCCGTCATGATCCAAACGGCCGGTGTCCACGCCACGGGCGTAGCCGCAGGTCGTAAGGTGGGCTGGTGGCGGAGATCGTGCAGCTGCTGGCGTCGGGGGTGCGGCGGTTTCAGGGGCGGCCCGCGGACGGGCCGTCGCCGGCGCCGCCGGGTGAGCTGGTCGAGCAGGTGCGGATCCGGGCGCAGCTCGGCATCGTCGGGGACCGGTACTTCGGCAGGCAGGCGCACCGGGACGCGAGCGTGACCGTGATCGCGCAGGAGTCGCTGCCGCCCGGCGCGGACCTGACCCACGTCCGGCGCAACATCCTGACCAGCGGCATCGCCGTCGACGACCTGGTCGGCTCGGTGCTGGTGCTCGACTCCGGGCACGGGCCGGTGCGGCTGCGCGTCAACCGCCCGGCGCACCCCTGCGCCTGGATGGACGTGACCATCGGCCCCGGCGCCTGGCGGGCGCTGCGCGGCAAGGGCGGCATCCGCTGCACACCGCTCGACGACGGCATCCTGCGCGTCGGCCCGGTCCAGGTCTCGACCGCCCCCATTCCCCCCGCGTAGCGCGGGCGGCCCGTCGTGGACCGCCCGCGGTTCTCACCAGGGTTCGGGGCCGTCCTCGCTGAAGAAGCCCGCGGTCGGGCCGTCATCGGGCAGCGTGGCGAGCCGCACCCCGACGGCCGCGCCCTGCGCCGGCGTACGCGGACCGGCGTGCCCGTTGAGGTCGGTCGCGCAGTAGCCGGGATCGGCCGCGTTCACCTTGATCGCCGTGCCGCGCAGCTCGTTGGCGTAGGAGACGGTGACCGAGTTCAGCGCGCTCTTCGACGCGTTGTACGCCAGCAGCGGGAACGGCGCGTACGGCCCGTCCGGATCGCTGGTCAGCGCGAGCGAGCCCAGCCCGCTGGACAGGTTGACGATCCGCCCCGCCGGAGCCCGCCGCAGCAGCGGCAGCAGCGCGTTGGTCACCCGCACCACGGCGTACACGTTGACGGCGAAGGTCCGCTCCAGCACCTCCACCGGCATGGTGCTGGGCCGCTGGCCGCGTTCGAGCAGGATGCCCGCGTTGTTGACCAGGATGTCGAGGCGGCCGTGCGCCAGTTCGATCCGGGCGGCGACCGCCGACACCGACACCGGATCGGTCACGTCCAGCTCCAGCGCCGTCGCGGTGATCCCCTCGGCGGCCAGTTTCTCGGCCGCGGCCGAACCGCGCTCCGCGTCACGCGCCCCGACCAGCACCGTCACCCCGGCCAGGCCGAGCCCTCGCGCGATCTCGTACCCGATTCCCTTGTTGGCCCCCGTCACGAGGGCGACCTTCGCTTCGCTCATGCCGCCGAGCCTGCGGTGTCGCCCGCGTGTTGAGGAGAGCACGGCTGAACCAGGGACCGGCGGTCCCTGGATGGCCGCCGCCCGCCCCGCGCATGATGGCGGCATGGATCGCCGCCAGCTCGCCGAGTTCCTGCAGAGCCGACGCGCCCGCGTGCAGCCCGCCGACGTGGGCCTGCCCGCCGGGACCCGACGGCGCACACCCGGCCTGCGGCGCGAGGAGGCGGCACGGCTCGCCGGGATCTCGGTCGACTACTACACACGGCTGGAACAGGCCCGCGGACCACGCCCGTCGCGGCAGGTGCTGTCCGCGCTGGCCCGCGCCCTGCGCCTGTCCGACGACGAGCGCGCCCACCTGTACCACCTGTCCGGCGAGCTGCCCGCCCCGCCGATCGGCCCCAGCCCCGACGTGCCCGCGGGCATCCTGCACCTGCTCGACCGGCTCGACGACACCCCCGCGTACGTCATCGACGTCAAGTACGAGATCCTCGCCTGGAACCCGATGGCCGCCGCCCTGCTCGGCGACCCGACGACCTGGCCGCCCGGCCGCCGCAACATGCTGTGGAACATGTTCGGCAGCGAGCTGAGCGCGATCGCGCTGGCCGACCCGCAGTCGTCCGCGTTCGCCGACGAGTGCGTCGCCGAGCTGCGCGCCGCCGCCGCCCAGTATCCGCAGGACCCCGGCATCCACGGCCTCATCGCCCGGCTGCGCGCGGCCAGCCCGGAGTTCGTCCGGCGGTGGGAGCAGCTACGGGTGTACGTCCGGCGCGGCTCGACCACCAAGCACGTCCGCCATCCTGTGATCGGCGAGCTGACCCTGGAGTGCGAGGTCCTCGACGTCGCCGGCCACGGCCAGCGCCTGATCGTCTACACCGCCGCCCCCGGCACCCCGTCCGCCGACGCCCTCAAACTCCTCGGCGTCGTCGGCACCCAATGGCCCGCCGACTACCTCACCTGACTCCCCTCCCCGTGCGGACGCCCGGGTTCCGTGGGGTTTCCCTGCACTTTCAAGGAAACTGCGCGATCAGGGGTGGCAATTGCTGCAGTTTCCTTGAAAGTGCAGCGGGGTCACGGCTTGGGTGTCCCGTCCTTGGACGGGATACCAGGAAGCGCAGGAGGTCCGTCCACATTCACGAACCGCCTGCTGTCGATCCGGCGGCCGCTCGTTCGTACAGAAGGAGACGGGCCGGCGCGGTCGGCCGTGAGCGGCAGGGAGAGACGTATGCGCAAGCTGATGGTCATCGAGTTCGTGACGCTGGACGGGGTCGTGCAGAGCCTCGGGTCCCCGGACGAGGACCGCGACGGCGGCTTCGAGCACGGTGGCTGGGCCGCGCCGTACTTCGACGAGGTCCAGGCGTCGGCGGCCGGCGAAGGACTCAAGGACACGACGGCGTACCTGTTCGGGCGGCGCACCTACGAGAAGATGGCCGCGTTCTGGCCCACCCAGCCCGACGACAACCCGATGGCGGCCCACCTCAACGCCACCCCCAAACACGTCGCCTCCCGAACCCTGACCCACGTGGACTGGCCTGGCGCGTCGGTGCTTCAGGGCGACCTGGCTCAAGCAGTGCGCGACCTCAAAGCGCAGGGCGACGGGGTGATCGCCGTGCTCGGCAGTGGCGTGCTCGTGCAGGAGCTGATCGCCGCCGGTCTCGTCGACGGATACCGGCTGTTCCTGCATCCGCTGCTGCTGGGCGCCGGCAAGCGGCTGTTCAACGAAATGCCCCGCCCGCAGCGGCTCCGCCTCGTCGACAGCACCCCGACCAGCACCGGCGTGCTCATGCTCGGCTACGACGTCGTCTGACCCGAGGTCACAGCACGGGCAGGTAGGCGGTGCGGCCGGACGCTCTGGCCGCCATCGCTGCTGTCGCCCGGTTCGCGGTATGTGCAGGGAGCAGGGTCACGCACTCGGCCAGCGGAAAGAACGCGGCCCGTTCGATCTCCTCCGCGTCCGGGTCGACGGTGATCCCGCTGGACACAGACCCGCCGTCGAACAGGAAATACATGATCGCGCTCGGCCGGTGTCCCATCGGCGGCGCCCAGTCGACGACGAGCAGCCCGCCCAGTTCGATCTTGAGACCGATCTCCTCGGTCAGCTCGCGCGCAGCGGCGACGTGCGGCGGCTCGCCCGCCTCGATCATCCCGCCGGGAAACGCCCAGTGATCCCGATAGTTCGGCTTGACCAGCAGAAGGCGATCGTGCTCGTCGGTGACGAGAACATCTGCCGCGGCATAGAAGGTCGGCAGGCTCCGGTACCAGATCTCAGGCTCGACCCATGCCACTGCATCAGGGTACGCCTGCGGCGAGCACTGTCTCGCCAAGGACGATCACCTCATCGGCTCGTGAATCGCTGCGATGCTTCCCCAACGCCGTCAGCAACGTCCGGATCCGGTCCTCGACGCGATTCGAGCGGACACGCTCGGCCAGACGCACCGCGGTCCGGCCGAATGCCGTCGCCTGTTCCAAGTCGCCGTTCTCCGCATGGACCGTAGCCAGCAGCGCCGTATGGAGCGCCTCTGTCCTGACCCCTCCCACGCTGATGGTCAGCGCGGCGTGGCGTCGGCATATCCCAGCGCCCGAGCCGGCTGCCCCAGGTCGCGGAAACAGCGAATGGCGGTTCCCGCATGATGGGCCGCACTGAAATAGGTGGCCCAGGACGGCCCGCCGTCAGGCTGCCGTCCCATCGCCGCCTCCGCGTCCGCCAGGGCGCGGTACGCGCCGGTTCGGTCACCGGTGCCGGCCCTGGCGCTCGCTGCGGCTGTCTGGATCCGTGCCATGACACTCGACGCCGACCCTCGCGCAGCCTCGACGGCTGCTGAACTCAACTGGACCGCCTCACCGGGTTTACCCATGAACACGGCCTGGGTCGCCATGTTGGCCAGCACGTGCGCCCCGAAGGCGCGGTCGCCCGACGCCTTCGACAGGCGCAACGCCTGGACATACGCCCGCTGAGCGAGTCCCATCGCACCGCCGTCGTACGCCATGAACCCGAGCTGAGCGGTCAATTCGGCCGCCGCGGCGAAGAGTTCACGTCCGATCGCGTCGGTATAGGTTCCGTTCAGCAACGGGGCAACTTCGCGATGAAGGAACTCGGCGACGAAAGTGCGCGCGTAACCACCGCCGTGCCGACGATCGAGATCGAAGAACTGTCGCTGGATGGTCCGCAACACATCGACGTCGGCGGCGGTCACCCGCCCGTCTCCGGCCCGTTCGACCGTGCTGTCGTCCGGGTCGAACAGCCAGCGCCACCCCGCGCGAGTCGACGCCTCATCGGTCACGGACATCGCCAGCGCCAGCGACCGCCTGACCACCGTGTAACGCCACAGGCGCGTCGCGACGTCGACCGCCTCGGAAGTTCGCGCGGTACGCCGACGCGCAGGCGGCGTATGGAGCACATCTGCTGTCGGTGCACCGCCGGGAAGCGACCGGCTGCTGTCGGCAGTGCGGCCGCGTCCACCCCTGCGATCTGCGGATGCGCGGTGCCCATCTGATCGCCCACTACGCCGACTGGTGGACCGAACAACCCGAACTCGTCCGGCCGTACGCCGCCGGATAGGACTGCCTCTGCCGCCAGCAGAGGCAGGCGGGCGCGTACGGCTCCTGGCTCGCACCCCGCGGTCCGTACGCGCCCGCCCCCCACCGCGCCTGAAGATCACGCATAATCCGTCGTCGTGAGCGATCCCGTGGCGCAGGGCGACGACCTCCTCGACGACCTGCAGCGAGCCGAAGCCCTGCTGGCGGTGGGCCGTCCCGACTCCGCCGGGCAGATCCTGGCCGGGGTGCTGGGCCGCCACCCGGACAACGCCGCCGCCCTGTGCCTGCTGGCGATCGTGGAGAGCAGACGCGGCGACCACCGGGCGATGCTGCGGGCCGCCGACGCGGCCGTGGCCGCCGAGCCGAGCAGCGACTGGGCACACCGGCTGCGGTCGACGGCGCTGCGCCATCGCTGCCGCCCGCCGGAGGCGAGGGAGGCGGCGCTGGAGGCCGTACGGCTCGCGCCGGACAACTGGGCCTGCCACGTGGTGCTCGCCGACAGCGAGCTGCTGGACGAGACCGTGGTCGGCGTCGAGTCGGCGTATCTGGCCGCGAGCAGGGCCGTGGAACTCGCGCCGGACGTGCCGGACGCGCACCTGACGCTGGGCCGGGTCCACGCGGCGGCGTTCGATCCCGCGTACGCGCAGGCCTGCTACGAGCAGGCGCTGGCGCTCGATCCGCAGCACGTGGCCGCGCGCAACAACCTGGCCGTCGAACAGCTCAGGACGGGCCGTTACACCGCGGGCGGCCGGACGCTGATCGACGCCCTCGCCCAGGACCCGCAGCACGTCCTGCTGCACCGCAACCTGGGCCAGGCCGTGCACGCCTGGCTGCACCGCCTCGCGGACGGCGCGGTGCTGGCGTGGCTGTGCTGGGCGGCCGTCCTGCTGACCGGGAGCCCGCGCGCCGAGCGGATCGCCGGTGGCGCGCTGGCCGTGCTGGTGGCCGCCGGCGCGGGGTGGTCCTACGCGCGGTTGCCGACCGCGATGCGGCGGCTGGTCCGCAGACCGCCCACCCGAGCCGAGTACGGCCGGATCGTGGCGTGGGCCTGCGTCGCCGTGCCGTTCGTCGCGCTGCTGCTCAGGCCGGTCGCGAGCACACCGGCGGGGCGGGGCGTCGCCGCGGGCGTCACCCTGCTCGCCGTCATCGCGGCTTTCGTCACGGCGTCGCGGGCGTACACCCGGCTCCTCGGCGCTGCCGCACGGCTGCACCGCAGGCGGCGGCACCGGGCCTTCCTCCGGCGCGGTCCCCGGCAGCCGGACGCGGGCGCTCGCAGGTTCGAAGCCAGGTACACCGCCCTGTCCGCGGTCGCGATCGGCGGCCGGGTCGTCGTCGCGCTGGTCGCCGTCGGTGTCATCGCCGGGCTGGTCCTGCGACCGGACGGTGCGGCCGCGCCACCGCCCGCCGACGTGCTGACCGGCCGCTGCCTGACGTCGTCCGACGGCGGCCCCGCCCGGCCCGGCGTCCTGCTCCCAGGCCAGGCGCAGCTCGTGGCCTGCGACGACGCGCGGGCCGTCTACCGCGTCACCGGCATCATGACGTCGCCCTCGACCGGCCCGGACGGCCCCCAGGCCGTCTTCTGCGGCGACGCCTCGCCGAACACCGCCCAGACCGTGCTGCTCGGCTGGCACGACGGCGCCCGCCTCGTCTCCCTCTGCCTCGCCACCACCGGCTGACGTGCCGCCTCTTTCGGGGAAACTGCAGCAATCGCGGACTTGAATGCTGCGGTTTCCGCCGAAACTGCGAGCGCGACGCGGCGGCTGGGGGCCCTGACGAGCGGACTAGGCTGATCCACATGACGTACGTGGCAGACCCGAAGCGATACGACTCCATGATCTACCGTCGCAGCGGCCGGAGCGGGCTGAAACTGCCCGCGATCTCGCTGGGCCTGTGGCACAACTTCGGCCACGAGCGTCCCTGGGACCGCCAGCGCGACATCGTGCGCCGCGCCTTCGACCTGGGCGTGACGCACTTCGACCTGGCCAACAACTACGGCCCGCCGCCGGGTGCGGCCGAAGAGAACTTCGGCCGGATACTGGCCACGGATCTCAAGCCGTACCGCGACGAGCTGGTCATCGCGACGAAGGCCGGTTACGACATGTGGCCGGGTCCGTACGGCGAGTGGGGTTCGCGCAAGTACCTGACCGCGTCCCTCGACCAGTCGCTCCAGCGGATGGGCCTGGACTACGTCGACGTCTTCTACTCGCACCGCTTCGACCCGGAAACCCCGCTGGAAGAGACGATGGGCGCGCTGGACGCGGCCGTGCGCGCGGGCAAGGCGCTGTACGTCGGCATCTCCTCGTACACCTCGGCGCAGACGCGCGAGGCGGCGGCGATCCTGAAGTCGCTGGGCACGCCGCTGCTGATCCACCAGCCGTCGTACTCGATGATCAACCGCTGGACCGAGCGCGACCAGTTGCTGGACACCCTGGAGGAGGTCGGCGCGGGCTGCATCTCGTTCTCGCCGCTGGCCCAGGGTCTGCTCACGGACCGCTACCTCAAGGGCGTGCCGGACGACTCGCGCATCCGGACCAGCCGCTTCCTCAACGAGGACGCGCTGACCCCGAGCAACCGGGTCAAGGTCGAGGGCCTCAACGAGATCGCGAAGCGGCGCGGGCAGTCGCTGGCGCAGCTGGCGCTGGCCTGGGCGCTGCGCGACGAGCGCATGACCAGCCTGGTCATCGGCGCGTCGAGCGTGGCCCAGCTGGAGAACAACGTCGCCGCGCTGGGCAACCTCGACTTCACCGCCGAGGAGCTGACCGAGATCGACCAGTTCGCCACCGAGGCGGAGATCGTCATCTAGTGCTGGACGCGCATCAGCTCGTCGTCGAGCACGGCATCCTGTCGGTGGTGGTGGGCTCGCGGGCGTACGGCCTCGCGGGCCCCGCCTCCGACACCGACCGCCGCGGCGTGTTCGTCGCGCCGACCCGGCTGTTCTGGGGCCTGGACAAGCCGCCCACGCACGTGGACGGCCCGGCCGAGGAGCAGTTCTCCTGGGAGGTCGAGCGGCTGTGCACGCTCGCCCTGACGGCGAACCCGACGGTGCTGGAGTGCCTGTGGTCGCCGCTGGTCGAGCTGTGCACGCCGACCGGTGAGCGGCTGCTGGCGGTGCGGGGCGCGTTCCTGTCCAGCCGGGCGGCGGAGACCTACGGGCGCTATGCCGCCGACCAGTTCGCGAAGCTGCGGGCGCACCGGGAGCGCACCGGCGAGGTGCGCTGGAAGCAGGCCATGCACATGCTGCGGCTGCTGCGGGCCGGGGCGCACGTGTTGCGTACCGGTGAGGTGCTGGTCGACGTGTCCGACGAGCGGGAGCTGATGCTGTCGGTCAAGCGCGGCGAGGTGCCGTTCGAGCGGGTGTCGGCGCTGGCCGAGCAGCGCTCCGCGGACCTGGCGCGGGCGGCGGCGGACACCGTGCTGCCCGCCGAGCCGGACCGGGCCGCGGTGGAGAAGTTCCTGGTGGGCGTACGCGAAGAAGGGCTGGACTCGGCCGTTCGGTGACGACGGCGGCCGATCGGGTGGCCTTACGGCACGGCACGGTCGTTGTGGATACTTGCCCGGTGACCCGACCCCTCGGCCGCCGCCTCGCGCTGCTCTGTGCCGCGCTCCTCGCCACCGCTGTCGCCGCCTGCGACTCCGCCCCCGACGACCCGGCGTTCGTGTCGCCGAGTTCGGCTGCGCCGTCGGGTTCGGGCGCGCCCGAACCGGCCCCGGCCGCGTTCAGCGGCTGGCACGACCCCGCCTCGGCCGGCAAGCCGTGGGGCGACAAGGTGCCGGGGCTGTTGACGTTCCGGGGCAACCCGACGCGCACGTTCCACGGCTCCGGGCCGATGCCGAAGACCAAGCCCGAGGAGCTGTGGCGCTTCCCGAAGTCGGGCAACATGTGCCGGCCGTCGGTCGACGAGCACGGCGAGCGCATCTGGTGCGGCATGGGCTGGACCGGCCAGCCCGCGGTGTTCGAGCGCGAGGGCAAGACCTGGCTGGTGTTCGGGGCGTACGACGGCAAGGTGCACTTCCTCGACGCGACCACCGGCGAGCGGCTGCTGCCCGACTTCACCACCAACGACATCATCAAGGGCTCGGTGACCATCGACCCGGACGGCTTCCCGCTGGTGTACACGGGTTCGCGCGACGACTACTTCCGCATCATCGCGATCGACGGCGACAAGCCCAAGGAGCTGTGGAAGCTGTCGGCGTACGCGGTGAAGCCGACGCTGTGGAACAACGACTGGGACAGCTCGGCGATCATCATCGACGACTACCTGTTCGAGGGTGGCGAGAACAGCCAGTTCCACATCGTGAAGCTCAACCGGGGCTACGACAGCAACGGCAAGGTGACCGTCAAGCCGAAGCTGATCTGGAACACCCCGAGCTGGGACGACAAGCTGATCAAGGAGGCCGGGCACAAGACGTTCTCGGTGGAGAACTCGGTCAACGTCTCCGGCAACACGATCTACTTCGCTAACTCGGCCGGGCTGGTGCAGGGCTGGGACATCAGCGGCCTGAAGAGCGGGCAGAAGCCCAAGCGGGTGCTGCGCTTCTGGACCGGTGACGACACCGACGGCTCGATCGTCTCCGACGAGCAGGGCATGCTGTACGTCGGCTCGGAGTACGAGAAGAAGAACGCCCGGTCCAAGACCGTCGGGCAGCTGATGAAACTCGACCCGAGCAAGCCGAACGACCCGCTGGTCTGGAAGATCGACGAGCGCAACGGCGGCACGTACAGCACCGCGGCCCTGCACAAGGACATCGTCATCTTCGGCACGCACGCCATGGACCTGGTCGGCGTGGACCGGGAGACGGGCAAGGTGCGCTGGCGGCACCACGTGCCCGGGATGGGCCACGGCTCGCCGGTCATCATCGACGACGTGCTGATCATCGGTGACTGCAACGCGGGCTGGCTGTACGCGTTCGACGTCGCCGACACCTCGGTCGCGCCGAAGCCGCTGTGGAAGGTCAAGCCCGGCGCGTGCATCGAGTCGACGCCCGCGGTCTGGAACGGCGTGATCTACGTCGGCACCCGGGCCGGGCAGCTGCACGCCCTCGCGCTGCGATGACGGTCACGATCCCGGACTGGACCGGCCAGGTCGCCGACGAGCAGCCGTACCCGCTGGTCTTCGCGACCGTCAGCGGCGCGCACCTGTACGGCTTCGCCTCGGTGGACTCCGATGTGGACCTGCGCGGGGCGCACCTGCTGCCGGTCACGGAGCTGGCCGGGCTGCGGCAGGGCCCGGCGACGATCAACCACATCGGCGACCGGCACGGCGTGGAGCTGGACCTGGTCACCCACGACCTGACCAAGTGCGCCACGCTGCTGCTCGGCCGCAGCGGCGACGTGCTGGAGCAGGTCACCTCGCCGCTGGTGGTGCGCACCACACCGCTGCACGCCGAGCTGCTGTCGCTGGTGCCGGGCTGCCTGAACGCGGGCTACGCCGACCACTACCTCGGCTTCTCGATCTCGTCGGAGAAGCTGTTCGCGAAGACCGGCGAGCTCAAACCCGCGCTGTACCTGCTGCGGGTGCTGGCGACCGGCCTGCACCTGATGCGCACCGGCAAGGTGGTGGCCGACCTGAACCTGCTGCACGAGGACGCGAAACTGCCGTACGTGCCGGATCTGATCGCGGCCAAGCGGCAGGGCGAGCACCGGCGGCTCGGCGTCGACGAAGGGCTGCCCGGCCCGGAGCAGATCCTCGCCGACACGGTCCGGCTGCGCGAGCAGCTGACCGAGGCCAAGGCGACGACCGCGCTGCCGCCCGCGCCGACCGCCTACGACGCGCTGCACGACCTGATCGTGCGGGCCCGCCTCGCCGCCCGCTGACGGGCACAAAAGGGCCCGCCTGCGCCCCTGACCGGCGCAGGCGGGCGTTCATGGGCCCGTAGGGCGGGTTACCGGCGGCGCCAGTTGCGGCCGCGCACGGCGGTGGCGAAGCCGGCCAGGTGCAGGGCGATGAACAGGAAGCCCAGCAGGGACAGCGTGCCGACGGTGAACAGCGGCTCGACGCCCTCGCCGAGCAGGTCCAGCAGCAGGGCGAGCCCGAAGCAGATCGCGGCGATGATGGCGAACATCGTGACTCCAGTTATGTCAGTAGGGGTTGACTGACACTGGGATGTCCACATGCGCATGAGCGCAAACCTCAGCGCAGTGCCACCAGCAACCGGCCCTGCTCGGTGGTGGTGACCTGGGTGCCCAGTTCCGCGCAGGCCTTGCCGAACCGCCAGCCGATCCACTCCGCCTCGTGCGGCATCGCCAACCGGGTCCGGGTGAAGTCCAGCGCCAGCGGCACCGCCTCCACCGACACCGGCCCGAGTTCGTCGACGGTCACCTCGAACAGCAGCCCGAGGTCGTTGCG
Source organism: Catellatospora aurea (assembly GCF_042663325.1). Classification (NCBI taxonomy): domain Bacteria; kingdom Bacillati; phylum Actinomycetota; class Actinomycetes; order Micromonosporales; family Micromonosporaceae; genus Catellatospora; species Catellatospora aurea. The sequence continues at coordinate 11,528 of NZ_JBHTAC010000063.1, read as the reverse complement.
CAGGCCGGGGTCGACGGCGTAGTCGTCGACGAAGTCGCCCAGGTCGTACAGCACCGGCCCGTGCACGCCGTGGAACACGTGCGCCGAGTGCCCGGCGACCAGGGTCGCGCCGGCGGCGAGCAGCTGCGTCGCGGCCTGCCGCACGTGCCCGACCGGGCCGCTGGTCATGTTCGGGCCCCAGTGCGGGGTCACCAGCGCGACGTCGACCTGCGCGGCCATCTCGGCGACCAGCTCGGCCAGCCAGTCCGGCACGCCGTGGCGCAGGTCGGCGAAGGCGACTCCGGGTCCGTCCTCGGTGGCCGCGAAGTCCTGCGGGTGGTCGGTCACGCCGAGCACGCCGAGGCGTACGCCGCCCGCCTCCAGCAGTCGCCACGCCCGCGCCCTGGCCTGGTCGGGACCCGCGCCGACCACGGCGACCCCGGCCCGGTCCAGGTGCTCGAGGGTGTCGGCGAGCGCGAGAGGGCCGAAGTCCAGGGCGTGGTTGTTGGCCAGGGTCACGCAGTCGACGCCCAGCCAGGCCAGCAGACCCGCGGCCCGGGGCGGGGCGCGGAAGAAGAACGGCTTGCCCGGCGCGGGCCACGGCTCGCCGCGCTCCGAGATGCAGCACTCCAGATTGACCACGCACAGGTCCGCCGCGGCGGTGAGCTGCCGCACCTGTTCGGCGAAGATCTCCTCGTACGCGGCGTGCCCGAGGGTGAGCCGGTCCGCCACGGAGCGGCCGAGCATCGTGTCCCCCGCCAGGACGAGCTTCACGCCCTCATTGTGCTCCTCCGGCGATCTTGTGGGCCGGTTTGCCGGGCGAAATCCGGCCGTTCCGACAAGATTCCCGACAGCGGGCGCGGCGAGGGATGATGGGGCACAGGAGGACGCCCATGCGACCCACTCTGCGGTTGGGCACCATCGCCGGCATCCCGGTCGGCGTGCACTGGTCGGTGCTGCTGATCATGCTCCTGCTGGGCCAGGGGCTGGCGACCGCCGTGCTGCCCGCGGGCGCGCCGGGCGGCTCCACCGGGGCGTACTGGATCGTCGCCCTCGCCGTCACCGTGCTGTTCCTCGGCTCGCTGCTCGCCCACGAGCTGAGCCACGCCATCGTCGCCCGTCACTACGGGGTGAGCGTGCGCCGGATCACGCTGTGGCTGCTCGGCGGCATGGCCGAGCTGGAGTCCGAACCGCCGCACGCCCGCGCGGACCTGCTCGTGGCGCTCGCCGGCCCGCTGGCCAGCCTCGGCGCGGCGGCCCTGTTCGGCGCGGCCGCCGGCGGGCTGTACCTGACCGGGCTGGCCCCGCTGGCCTGGGTCGCCTTGGCCTGGCTGGCGCTGGTCAACGCGGTGCTGGCGGTGTTCAACCTGCTGCCCGGCGCGCCCCTGGACGGCGGCCGGGTGCTGCGCGCGGCGCTGTGGTGGTGGCGCGGCGACCGGGCCTTCGCCGCCCGTACGGCCGCGCGGGCGGGCATGGTCGTGAGCATCCTGATGATCGCGGGCGGCACGCTGCAGGTGCTGTGGCTGGCCGACATCGGCGGCCTGTGGCTGGTGCTGCTCGGCTGGTTCCTGCTGTTCGCGGGCCAGGCCGAGCAGGCCGACGCGCGCCTGCGCTCCGCTCTGTCCGGAGTCCTGGTCCGCGACGCGATGACCCCACCGCCGCCCGTGGCCGGCTACGTGACCCAGCGCCTCGCCGACTTCATCACCGTCGCCGCGTCCCACCGCCCCGCCGACGCCTACCCCGTGCTCGACCCCGACGGCCGCCCCGCCGGCCTGGTCACCCTCTTCTCTCTGGCCCGCCTGTCCCCCGCCCAGCGCGCCGGCAAGACCCTGCGCGACGTCCGCTTCCCCCTGGACCGCCTCACCGTCCTGTCCCCCGACGACCCCCTCGAAGAAGCCGCCCGCCGCGTCGCCGCCACCCGCCTCCCCTGCCTCGTCATCTCCCAGGGCCTCCTCGTCGGCCTCCTCACCTCCGCCGACCTCTCCCGCACCATCGACCTCCACACCCTGACCGAAGGAAGGGCACCTTCACATCGCTCTGGGTAGAGGAAGGGCACCTTGTTGCGCTTGTTGCACATTCATGGCAACAGCGGATACCTTGCGGAACGTGTCGTCACCCGGTGTCGTCGTCGAAGCCCTCCTGCTCTCCGTGCAGGACGGCGGCCTGCGCTACCGCCGCCGCAGCAGCCCGGTCACCGACGGGGCGCACCCGGACGACGTCGCGCGCCTGCTGGCGGGCCTATCGCCGTGCACCGAGGGCGGCCTGCTGCACTCGACCTCATGGCGGGTCGAGCAGGGAGCGGTCGTGCTGACGTACGCGGCCCTGCCCGACCTGGACCCCCGGCACACCCGTCCGGTGCGGCTCGACGCGATGACCTCCGGACCGCACCCGCTCGCGCCCAGCCCCGCCTCCGTGGACGTGGACGCCGTCGCCGCGCACGCCTGCCGCCACCTCGCGATGCTCGCCGACACCGATGCCACCGTCGCGGCCGCCACCCGGCTACTGCCGCAGCTGTGGGAGCCGCTGCGCAAGCTCGCCCCGGTTCCGGCGGGAGCCCTGACGGCCGTCGCGGTCTGACGGGACCCGTCGCTCCGCCCCGTCCCGCCTGATCCGCGCCGGTCTTCCGCCATGCGGCGTCGAGGCCCACCGCGCGCTCCTGGCGTCGACATTGCTCCTTCGCGGGCAGCGGCCACGCCGCCGATTCCACGAGAGTGGCGGATCGACGACTAAGGCCGCCTCTTATCGGGTAGATGTGGCTGCGAAGGAACTGTCGGACCTTTGGGAGGAAAGTATGAGCCAGACCGCGAGCAGCACCACCCGGCGCAAGGCCACGACCGCGGCGAAGAAGGCCACCAAGGCGACGAAGACGGCGGTCAAGAGCACGGCGAAGACCTCGCCCAAGGCGGCCGCCAAGACCCCGCAGGGCAAGAAGTCCATGCCGGCGGCGGCCGTGGGACAGGACGCGATCACGATGCTCAAGGACGACCACAAGGTGGTCGAGAAGCTGTTCAAGGAGTTCGAGAAGGCCGGGGAATCGGCGTACGCAAAGAAGCGAAAGATCGTCGACCAGGTGATCGCCGAGCTGACCACACACGCGTACATCGAGGAGAGCCTGTTCTACCCGACGGCGCGCAAGGCCGCGCCGGAGACCGGCGAGCACGTCCTGGAGAGCGTCGAGGAGCACCACGTGGTGGCCTGGATGCTGAACGAGCTGAAGAACACCGACCCGCGCGACGAGCGCTTCGACGCCAAGATGATGGTGCTGATGGAGAACGTCCGCCACCACGTCAAGGAGGAGGAGCAGGAGTGGTTCCCGGAGGTCCGCAAGGCGATGAGCCGCGGTGACCTCAAGGAGCTGGGCGCGAAGATGGAGGCCGCCAAGAGCAAGGCCCCCTCGGATCCGCTGTCCCTGAGCAGCGCCAAGGCCTGAGCCCGACCGGCCGCCGCCCCGACCGCGCCCGCGGTGCGGGGCGGCGGCGCTGTTTGCCGCCGAAGTCGGCCTTCGGCTGTGCCGCCGCCTGGAGCCTGCACCCCGGCTGGTTCGCATGTGGCGGCTGGTTGATCCCCTGCCTCGATCGCCGACACAGCGGCTGCTCAGCACACAGACACGGTTAAGAAGGTGCCCTTCCTCTACGCGGAGCGATGTGAAGGTGCCCTTCCTTGCATGAACTGAGCGTTGGAGACGGCGGCGGCGTGGGGGTCGTTGTTGAAGTAGACGTAGGCCGGGGCGGACGCCGGGAACGTGGTGGTGAGGCGGGTTAGCCAGGTGGTGAGGGCTGCTCGGCCGTAGCGCGGGCGAGGGGTGGCGCGGCCCTCGTGGAGGCGGAGGTAGGCGAAGTCGGTGGTGCGCCAGAGCGGGGTGATCGGGCGGCCGAGGCGGTCGGCCCAGCACAGGGCCGCGTGGTGGTGTTCGAGGACGGACCGGGTCTCGTCGGTCCACCAGGAGCGGTGGCGGGGCTCGACGGCGACGCGGAGGTGCGGCGGGAAGCAGCGCAGGACCGCCGCCAGGGCCTCGGGGTCGGCGGGCAGGGTCGGTGGGAGCTGGAGGAGCACCGGGCCCAGGTGGTCGGCCAGGGCGGCGGTGACGGCGAGGAAGCGGTCGACGGGCTCGCGCGGATCGCGCAGGCGTTTGACGTGGGTGAGGTACCGGCTCATCTTGACCGCCATGACGAAGCCGTCGGGAAGCTGGTCGTGCCAGGCGGCGAACGTGTCGCGGGGCGGCAGGCGGTAGAAGACGCTGTTCACCTCGACGGTCGGGAAGTGCTCGGCGTAGTGCCGCAGCCAGAGCCGCTGCGGCAGGCCGGGCGGGTAGAACGGGCCGCGCCAGTCGGCGTACTGCCAGCCGGAGGTGCCGACGAGGATCACGGTTGTCTCGTCACCCGAAGCGGGGCCCGGCAAACCCGCGTGTGATCATCAAGCGGTGGCGGTGACGGGTGTGCACGATCGGGACGAGCTGGCGCGGCTGCTGGGCGGCGCTCCGGCGCTGCACGCGTACCAGCTCGGCGACCTGGACGACTTCTTCTGGCCGTACACGACCTGGTATCGCGACGGCGACGCGGTCGCGCTGGTGTACCACGGCGGCGGCCTGCCCGTGCTGCTCGCCTTCGACGACCGCCCGCAGAGCTCGCACACGCTGCTGGCGGGGCTGGTCCCGCTGCTGCCGCGGCGCTTCTACGCCCACCTGTCGCCGGGGGCCGAGCGGGTGCTGGCCGCGCAGTTCGACGCCGTGCCCGGCGGCCCGCACCTGAAGCTGGCGCTGACCGACCCCGGCGCGCTCGCCGACCCGCTCGGCGACGTGCTGACCGCCGCCGACCTGCCCGAGCTGCTGGCGCTGTACGAGGTGGCGTATCCCGGCAACTGGTTCGACGCGCGGATGCTGGAGACCGGGCAGTACGTCGGGGTGCGCCGCGACGGCGAGCTGCTGGCGGTGGCGGGCGTGCACGTGTGGTCGCCGAAGTACCGGGTGGCGGCGCTGGGCAACGTCACCACGCATCCGCGGGCCCGGGGCGAGGGCCTGGCCAGGGGCGCGGTGTCGGCGCTGTGCCGGCGGCTGCTGGACACCGTCGATCACGTGACGCTGAACGTGCTGGCCGGCAACGGCGCGGCCCGCTCGCTGTACGCCGGGCTCGGCTTCACGACGGCGGCCGAGTACGGCGAGTTCACCTTCACCGCTCGTTGACGAGTCCCGCCGCGGCTCCTACTCTCGACGCCGTCCGGTGATGTTGGATTTCGTTGGAACGGGTGGAATTCCGTGGGTGGTTCGGAGCTGGTGGCGCTGCGCGCCGCGGGGGTGTCGCTGGTGCTCGACGTGGCCGGGCCCGGCCTGCCCCGGGTGCTGCACTGGGGCGCCGATCTCGGCGAGACCCCGCTCGACCAGCTGGCCGCCGCGCAGGACGCGGGCGGCAACGCGCTGCCGCCGACCGCGGCGCTGCTGCCCACCCAGTACGACCGCTGGGCCGGCCGCCCCGGGCTGACCGGCCACCGCGACGGCGGCCCCGGCCACCTGCGGCTCACGCTGTCCGCGCCGGTCACGGTCGCGGTCGACCCGGCCGGCGGGGGTACGGTCACCGCCCTGTCGCACGACGAGGTCGCGGGCATCGCGGTACGCACCGAGCTGGAGCTGACGCCGCAGGGCCTGGTCCGCCAGCGCCACGCCGTGACCAGCACCGCCCCGGGCGTCTGGCACCTGGACAGCCTGCTCTGCCTGCTCCCGGTGCCCGCCCAGGCCGCCGAGGTGCTCGACTTCACCGGCCGCTGGTCACGTGAGCGCGCCCCGCAGCGCAGCGCGTTCGGCGACCAGACCATCGCGCACGAGAGCCGGCGCGGCCGCACCGGCTTCGGCGCGCCGTCGCTGTTCACGGCGGGCACGCCCGGGTTCGGCTGGCGCACCGGCGAGGTGTGGGGCGTGCACGTCGGCTGGTCCGGCGACCACCAGCACCTGGCCCAGCGCCTGCCCGACCGCGACGGCGTGCTCGGCGGCGGCGAGCTGCTCGAACCCGGCGAGGTACGGCTGGCCGAGGGCGAGACGTACACCGGCCCGTGGGCGCACTTCGCGTACTCGGCGGCAGGCCTGGACGGGCTGTCCGCGGCCGTGCACGGCTGGCTGCGGGCTCGGCCTTCGCACCCCGTCTCGCCGCGGCCGCTGACCCTGAACACCTGGGAGGCCGTCTACTTCGACCACGACCTCGGCAAGCTGACCGAGCTCGCGCGCACCGCCGCCGAGCTGGGCGTGGAGCGCTTCGTGCTCGACGACGGCTGGTTCCTCGGCCGCCGCGACGACAGGGCGGGCCTCGGCGACTGGCACGTCGACCCGGACGTGTGGCCCGACGGCCTGCACCCGCTCGTGGACGAGGTGACCCGCCTCGGAATGCAGTTCGGGCTGTGGGTCGAGCCGGAGATGGTCAACCCCCGCTCTCGGCTGGCCGAGCAGCACCCCGACTGGGTGCTGGCCGCCCCCGGCCGGCTGCCCGAGGAGCAGCGCTGGCAGCACGTGCTCGACGTGGCCCGCCCCGAGGTCTTCGCGTACCTGCTGGAGCGGCTCGACGCGCTGGTCGCCGAGTACCGCCCGGCGTACCTGAAGTGGGACCACAACCGGGACCTGGTCGAGGCGGTGCACGGCGGCGCGGCCGGGGTGCACGCACAGACCGACGCCGTGTACCGGCTGCTCGACGCGCTGCGCGAGCGGCACCCCGGCCTGGAGATCGAGTCGTGCTCGTCCGGTGGCAGCCGCGTCGACCTGGGCGTGCTCGCCCGAACCGACCGGGTGTGGGGTTCGGACAACAACGACCCGCTGGAGCGCCAGCACATCCAGCGCTGGACCGGCCTGCTGCTGCCCCCGGAACTGGTCGGCTGCCACGTCGGCCCGCCCGTCTCGCACACCAACGGCCGCGCGACGTCGCTGGCGTTCCGCTGCGCCACCGCGCTGTTCGGCCACGCGGGTATCGAGTGGGACATCACCGCCTGCACCGCCGACGAGCGGGCCGCGTTGCGTTCCTGGATCGCGGCGTACCGGCGGCTGCGCGGCCTGCTCCACACCGGACGCACGGTTCGCGCCGACCACCCCGACCCGACGGCCTACCTGCACGGCGTGGTGGCGGCGGACGGCGGGCACGCGCTGTTCGCGTACGCCCAGCTGGGTTCGAGCGCCCGCGACGGCGCGACCCGGCTGCGACTGCCCGGCCTGGACCCCGACGCGGCCTACCGGGTGTCCCTGCTGCCCGAACTACCCGGCCCGCACCTGCACGGCCGCCCCTGGCAGCCGGACCTGGTCCTGACCGGCGCGGCCCTCGCCGCCCACGGCCTGCTCGCCCCGCCCCTGCGCCCCGCCGAGGCGTTCGTCCTCGAACTCCACCGCGAGCCCTGACCCGCCCACCCCACCACGTTGATCATGAACTTATGGCACGGCTCGACGGCGTGTCGCTGCCATAAGTTCATGATCACCCGAAGGGCTCGGCCGGGGTCAGGGCTTCTGCCGGCGGCGCTGGGCCTGGATGCCGACTCCGAGCGCCACGCCGACCGCGATGCCCATGCCGATGCCCAGGGCGAGGTTGTCCAGCGCCAGGCCCAGCGCCGTGCCGATGCCCGCGCCGAGCGCTATGCCCAGGGCCAGGGTGCTGCCCGACTCCTTGTCGCCGTCGTTGCCACCCTCGGCGTCGGGCCCGCCGCTGCCCGCACCGTCAGCCGGACCTTCCGCGGGCTTGTCCGCACCGCCGGCCGGATCCCCCACCGGCCTGTCCGGTTCCCTGCCGTCCGCCATGTTCGCCTCCCTCGTCCTACGCATCCGGTCGGGGCACCACATACCCGGCTCGCACCGAACCATGTCAGACGCCGGCAACCCGCGCACCGACGGGCCACGCCGCCGCCCGCGGGCGGGACTCGGCGAGTGGGCCCGGGATCCGGACGCCGGGCGGGTCACTCCGGCAGGCGGGTCACTCCGGCAGGCCGGGGATCGCGAGCTGCCCGGGAATCTCCGGGATGGGACCGCCGGACTCCGTCTGGTCTGACGGCTCGGACCGGGTGGCGTCCGCCGCCATGGGCGGCAGGGGCATCGGCGGCAGCGGTTCGGACGGCAGGTGCGGGAAGATCCGGGCGAGGTCGGGCAGGCGGCGGGCCGTCTCGGCCGGGTCGTCGAAGTTCCAGTGCTCGTCCTGCAGGGTCTGCAGCCGGGGCTCGCGCCGGTGCTCCTCGACGGCGCGGTAGATGTTGGCGCCGTGGCCGCGTACGCCCTCGAAGGCTTCGGAGGCGGCGTAGTTGAGCTCCTCCCATTCCGGCCACTCGTCCGCGCGCCAGTCGGCGCGCTCGCGACCGGCCAGGGCGCGGACCTGCGGCTCGCGGGCCAGCGCGTCGGGGTCGTCGACCAGGCGCTCGAAGGCGTCCCGGCCCAGGCTCATCAGCCAGGTGCGGAAGTAGCAGAAGCCGTCGTCGGAGCAGCCGCCGAAGATGCGGTAGGCCGCGCCCCACATCAGCCAGGTCATCGCCCGGTCGGACGCGTCGTCCAGGTGCGCCTCGAAATCCAGGATCTCCTCGACCTCACGGGCCGCGAGCTGCCCCTGGATCCAGCCGGCACGGCGCGCCCGGCCGGGTTCCTCCCGCACCGCACGCTCGATGAGCCCCCAGAACTCCCCCACATCCACGGCAGGCACTCTCCCACATCCGTCCGACGGTCCGACCCCGGCACCGATATCGATCACGGTGCCAGGGCGGCGACACGCCGTCGAGCCGTGCCATAAGTTCATGATCAGCGGAAACGAGGGCCCGGGCGGGTCGGGGTGACCCGCCCGGGGTGGAGGGGGTCAGCCTGCGGGGAACAGGCTGCCGTAGTCGGCGAAGGCCATGGCGATGTCGGACTGCGCCCAGAAGCGGTGGTAGGTGAAGGTGGGCGCCGGGCCGGTGCCGTTCATGTACGCCTGGACCGCGGGCCAGGCCGGGTCGGTGGCGTAGAACGGCCGGACGGACATGAAGGTCGAGCTGGAGTTGATCGGCACGCCGGTGCCCATCATGCCGCTGAAGCCCGACGGGACGTACATGCCGGTCTGCGTGGTGGAGTTCCACACGTCGTCGAACCGGTTGTAGTCCTCGCGGACCTCGGGCACCACGATGCCCTTGGTGTCGTTCGCCTTGAGCAGGATCATCCGGTCCAGCAGGCCCTTCGCGGTCGCCTTGGCGGAGTTGCCCAGGGTCGAGCCGTTCTCCTTGGCCGCGTAGTAGGTCAGCGTACGGGCGTAGGCCGCCGCGACGCCGACGTCGTTGCTGGTCTTGGACACCGTGACGTGCAGGCCGGGGTTGGCCGCCGGGGTGCCGCCGCCGCTGAAGTTGCCGGACGGCTGGCCCGACCAGGTCATGTCACCGGGGATGGTGAACGTCGAACCCGAGCCGAGCGTGGTGTTCGCGATCGCCCAGGCGACCCACTTGTCGAGGATCTGCTTGGCCTTGGCGTTGCCGGTGACGTAGTACAGCTCCGCCACCCGGTGCAGCGACCACGCCTGGAAGCCGAACCACTGGTTGCTCGGCGGGTCGTGGTAGACCGGCTTCACGTCGTACGCCATGCCGTAGAACGTCGGCGTGCCGGCGGGAGGAGCCGAGTAGTTGCCGTTCCAGCTGTTCGTCGCGCCACCGGCGATGGCGCCCTCGGCCGACTGCAGCCAGAGGTAGAAGTCCAGCTGGCGGGTGAGACTGATGTCCCAGTCGGCCGCCGCCGTCGGCGACAGCGGGCGCAGCGCCGACGGGCCCGACGAGCCGAGCACGTACGCCGCCAGCGGGTTCTGGTAGCCCTGGTGGTTGTGGCTGGAGCCGATGCGCCACGACCACGCCCCGCCGATGTCGCCGCCCCAGGCGTAGTACCACGACATCAGGTAGTTGCTGCTGCTCTTGCCACTGCCCGGCGTGCAGGAGGTGGAGGTGCAGCCCGGGGTCTTGAAGTACTTGTCGTACATCGCGTACCGCAGGAAGTCGCCCATCTTGGCGGCCTTGGCGATGGTGGCCGAGATCTGCGACTGGTTGCCCTGGGCCGTGGCCCACTGCAGCGCCCAGTACGCGGCCTCGACGGCACGCGCGTCGGCGTCCGGGGCATTGGTGTAGCGCCACTGGTTGGTGCCCGAGCCCTGGATGAACAGCGACGGGAAGTTCGCGAACCGGCCCGTGTCACAGGACGGGTGCGCAACCGTCTCCCAGGTGGACTCCTGCGGCCCGCGCTGGAACGTGTTGATGTAGGTGACGCGCTGGGTGCTGTCGCCGCACTCGGCGCCGGTCCGGCCGGTGCCGTACTTGTACACGTCGTCGACGTCCAGCAGCCAGTGCATGCCGTAGATGTTGCGGTTGCCGTACGTGCTCTGCAGCTCGTTGGCCAGCGGGTCCTGGCCGGCGACCACGCTGGTGCTCAGCGGCACCGGGTAGCCGTTGGGCTGCAGCGCCTCGGGCGCGTAGTCGGCCGGGTCGCTCGGGTTGTACGTGCTCTGCCCCGGCTGGGCGGCCGCGGACGGGATGATGTACTGCTCGGTGATGTTCCAGGCGTTGTTGAACGGGGTCCAGTTGCCGGTGACCCGGCCGTACTGGGCCTCCATCCAGATCCAGAAACTGAACGCCTCCGACGTCGTCTCGTGGCCGTGGTCCGGCGCCTCGACGAGCAGCGTCTCGATGGTGTGGTACGGGATGCCCTCCGGCGAGAAGTAGCCGTTGGCCGGGTCCTTGAGCTTGTTGTACTGGGTCGTGAACTCGGTGATGTAGGCGTTGGCGGTGTTCTCGTCATCGACCTCGGTCGCGGTGACGGTCACCGAGGTCAGCCCGCTGGACGCGACCGTGATCGGCCGGGCGCCGTTGGTGCTGTCGGAGTCCTGCGCAGCCGCCAGGGTGACGTTCTGCGTGGTGTTCCAGTTGCTCGTGGTGAACGTCAGGCTCGCGCCCGACGACACCGTGATGCTGGTGTCACCGGAACCCGCGGTGTTCGTGACGGTGACGTTGCCGCTCGGCTGGATCGCCAGGCGCACGGCGTACACGGCGGTCGAGCCCTCGGGCACGCTCACGCTGGTCGGCGTGACCACCAGGGACTGCGTGGTGGTGGTGTCGTTGTCGGCCTCGGTCGCGGTCACGCTGACCGAGGTCAGCCCACTGGACGCGACGGTGATCGGCCGGGTGCCGTTGGTCGTGTCGCTGTCCTCGGCGGCGGCCAGGGTCACCGTCTGGGGGGTGCTCCAGTTGCTCGTGGTGAACGTCAGGCTCGCACCCGACGACACCGTGATGCTGGTGTCACCGGAGCCGGCCGTGTTGGTCACCGTCACGTTGCCGGACGGCTGCGCGGCCAGGCGCACGGTGTACGTCGCCGTGCCGCCCTCGGGCACCGTGACGCCGCTCGCCGACACCACCAGGGACTGCGGCGTGACCGAGTCGTTGTCGGCCTCGGTGGCGTTGACCGTCACCGACGTCAGACCACTGGCGGCGACCGTGAACGGCCGGGTGCCGTTGCTGGTGTCGGAGTCCTCCGCGGCCGCGAGGGTCACGATCTGGTTGGTGTTCCAGTTGCTCGACGTGAACGTCAGGCTGGCGCCCGACGACAC
>NZ_JBHTAC010000062.1:0-43575 GCF_042663325.1 Catellatospora aurea | reverse complement strand
CAGGTGGCGACATTCGCTGGCCACCAGTGGCGACCTCACGATGGCCGTTGACACGACGGCGATACGGTCAATGCCGTTCGGGACCGGTTTGCTCGAACGGACCTGCTCGGCCCGATCGGAGGCAGGGTTCCGCAAGTCCTGGCGTAGCGGCCAACCGGCCCTCACACATCAGGTCAAGACGTCACTCGCGTGGGCCGGTATCGCAGGGCGGCCACCCCCGATCGGAACTCCTGGCGATCCACGAGCTCGAGCCGGATGCGCTCGCGCAGCCCGGCGAGCAGCGTCGGCCCGTGTCCGGCAAGGACCGGCTGCACCACGAACACGTACTCGTCGATCAGTCCCAGATCCGCCAACGCCAGCGGGAGCGTCACGCCACCGACGAACAGACCCTCGCCCGGCTCCTGCTTGAGCCGCTGAACCGCCTGCCCCAAGTCGCCTTGCAGCAGCTCGGCATTCCAGTCGACCCCGCTCGCCTTGCTCGACACGACGTACTTCTTCGCCTGGTCGATGGCCTCGGCGAACGGGACCTGCCACGCACCCATCCAGTCGGGCCAGGTGCCCGTGGCCGGCCGCCGCCACGCCGATTCCATCATCTCGTAGGTCACCCGGCCGAACAGCAGGGCATCGGCTCGTGCCATCTCCGCGGTCCAGAAGCGCATCGACTCCTCGTCGGGGGCGAGCCCTGCCTCGTGATGGCAGCAGCCGTCGAGCGTGACGTTGATCGAGTATCGAAGGGGTCTCATCCCGTGGCTCTCCCTTGATGCGCGTGGTGCGTTTCGCCGGACCGTCCTCAGACTACTGTCGGTGCCGTTTCTCATCGGCGACGCGCGGCCCGCCCGGCCGCTGGGCTGCGGCAGGGCGGTGCTGCGCCTTGTCCGTTGGTTGGTGACGACTAGACGGGCTGCGGGGCGGGCGATGCCGCGGCGGCACCGGCCGCGCGGGTCTCGCGGATCATCAGCAGGCCGGTGGCCACCATGAGTGTCGCGGTCAGGCCGTGGATGCCGAGCGCGGTGGCCGCCGAGCCGTGGTGGGCCAGCACGTTGGCCATGTCGCCGTACGCGGCGAGCGACTCCACCAGCTTGAGAGACACGGTGTTCCTTCTTGTGGGTCTTGGTCAGACGAGCGCTGCGACGAGCAGGGTGAAGGCGGCGATGATGACGGCGACCCGGACGTAGTGGTAGCGCCCCCATCGGTTCAGCTGCTGCTTCCAGTCGGCGGGCCGGGTCTCGGGGGTCCAGGTCTTGTTCCGGTTGTTGATCGGGACGAGTAGCAGGATCGACATGACCACGCTGACGACGAGCAGGCCGGCCGCGGTGACGACGAGTCCCGCGCTGTGCTGTTGCCGGCCGGCCGCGGCCCAGATCGCGGTGAGCACGAGCGAGCCGATGTACCAGAACGGCATCAGGGCGCCGAGCATCCGGCCGCCGTGGGCGTGGCCGAGCTGGCCGCTGTCCTCGGGGAGTGCGTCCAGAATCCGGTTCATGATGAAGGCGACGGAGAACTCCACCCCCACCATCAGGCCGACGATCACGACGGTGGCGACCGCGAGTGCGTTGAGCACGACTGTTCCCTTCGGAATCTAGCGTTGCTAGCGAATGATGCGACGCTAGCAGTGTCAGTGCTTGATTGTCTAGCGGTGCTAGGATCCGTTCATGTCGGTACAGGACCGTAAGCAGCGTGAGCAGGCGACCCGCGAGCGCCTCATCGTGGCGACCGCCCGTGAGCTCGCCGAACAGCAGGGATGGGATGCGGTCACCACCCGTCGGCTCGCCGAACGCATCGAATACAGCCAACCCGTCCTTTACAGCCACTTCCGCGGCAAGCGGGAGATCATCGGTGCCGTCGCCCTGCAGGGCGCCACCGAGCTAGCCGCGGCGGTGCGGGCCGCGACTGCCGCCGAGGCCGACCCGCGGGCCAAGGTCACCGCCCTGGCCCGCGCCTACCTCGACTTCGCCGCCCGCAACCCGGCGGTGTACGACGCGTTGTTCCAGCTCGACGGCGGTCTGGCGTACGCGCGGGAGGACACCCCGGAACCGCTGAAGGACGCGTTCGCCGCGCTGATGGAGAGCCTGAGCCAGGTCGCCGGGGACGGTGTCGCCCCGGGGCTGTTCACCGAGGTGTTCTGGGCGTCCCTGCACGGCCTGGCGACCCTTACCCGCACGGGCCGCCTGCTGCCCGAGCTCGCCGAGCTGAGGGTGCGGCTGCTGGTGGACCGGCTGGCCGTGGCTTGACGTGCTGCTCCGGCGTCAGGTCCGGCTAGGGCAGGTCGATCAGGGCCACCGTCGTCGCGCCACGCGGGTGCAGCACCGTGTCCGCCGCGCGGTCCACGAGTGCGGCGTCCGGTGTGTGCACCGGACGCCCGTCCACGGCCGCGGACCCGCGTACCACGACGATCGCGGCCGGGCCGGTGACGGTCAGCGGTCCGGTGACGTCGACGACGCGGACCGCACCGCGATCGCCTGCCCGCACGATGAGGTTGAGATCGGTGATCGGCCCACCCGGCAGCGTGCACGAGGTCTGGGCGCCGCCGTCGAACTCGAACGGCTCCAGCGGTCCGACGTCGTGCCCCACACCGTCGACGGTCAGGCGCATGCCCGCGCCGGTGAGAACCGTGATCACGCGCCGGTAGCCCGGGAAGGCCGAGAACGGGCCGTCCGCGACGACATCGGCGATGCTCAGCCGCCACTGGAAGTCGTCGACGCCACGGGGATGGACGAAGATCTCCCGGGTGATGCCGCCGCCGTTGCGCCACGCGACGGCGATACGGTCGACGGCCGGCAGCAGCGTCAGGCCCATGCCGGGCAGCCTATGCCGTTCGGCGGGAGGATGCGGCGAATCGCATCGGTGTTCAGGCACGCAACTGGTTGCGGGTACGCACCAGAATCCGCCCGAGCATGTTCTTTCCCTTCCCGGTCCTGCCGCGACCCCAGTAGTGGTCGGTGGTGGTGTCTTCGACGATCTCCTCGTCACCGGTGGACAGCAGAACGTCCCGGATATCGGCATGGGCGTGGAACTTGGCTGCCACCGCGCGGCGCATCACGTCGTCCTTGACCCGCTCCCAGTCCCTGCGCAGAGGGTCGGACGCGTCACGGCCCAGCTCCGCTGCCCGCAGCGGCGTGTGCGCACGCCGGATGAGATCCGCACGGCGGGTGCCGTTGAACTTCTGCGCCTGGAAGTAGTGCTCCGAGGTCGGCCACCAGACCCCGTCGAGGCGGAAGCCGTGATCGGAGAAGTTCGAGAAGCATCCGTAGGGCACTTCATCAGCACCATAGAAACAGATCGTCATCGGAACCTCGCGGGTGATACGGAACTCGCACCGTGCCAGGCCTGCCCAGCCCTCGCAAACGGTTTTCGCCAGGCCGGTGTCCTTCGGCGCACCCTCGCGCTCGCGGGTGCGGGTATGCGACGTCGGGCGGGGCGAGCCGTGGGCCGGTCGGCCTCTGGCCCGTCGTGGGCCCCAGGCCTACTGGAACGGGACGATGCCGGCCCGGGTCACCGTGCCCGTACGGCCCGGTCGGGCGGCCATTCGAGATGGATGGCTATGTGTAGCGGGGCAACCGTTCACCGGCGCGCCACCCGCGCTTCCGTAGGCCCGCCTACGTTGCTGGCGGAAAGAGCTACGAGCAACCCCCGCTCTGCCGGCCACCGACCTAGGAGAGCCACATGATCACGCATGCCCCGAGCAGTCCGGTGACTCGCGTGCGCGCCCTGATCAGCGACGACAACCTGCTGGTCAGGCTCGGCATACGCGCGGTGCTCGAGGGCAGCGACATGATCTCGGTGATCGGCGAGGCGGGCGACCGGACCGAGACCGTCAGCCGGGCCAGGAGCCTGTCGCCGGACGTCATCGTCGCGGGCCACGGCGCTCTGGCCGCGCAAGGCGATTCCGCGCCCCCGCTGCCGGACCAGGCCCTGGTGCTGGTCGTGTCGCACAGCGAGGAGCGGCACCTGGTCGAGCACGCGTTCCGCAACGGCGCGACCAGCTACCTGATCCACGGGCAGTTCGCGGCGGCCGACCTGGTGGCCGCGGTGGTCGCCACGGCGGACCGGCGGCCGTACCTGTCGCCCGGCGCGGTCGCGGCGATGGTCGAGTCGTTCCGCACCCAGTCCGTTGCGGAGCCGGAGCCGACGCCGGAGCCCGAACCGGAGCCGAGTCCCCGGGCCCGGGTGTCGCGGCGCGAGGCGGAGCTGATGGAGCACATCGTCTGCGGCCGCACCAACCGGGAGATCGCCGCCCGGCTCTACGTCACCGAGAAGACGGTCAAGAACCACATCAACCACATCTACACGAAGCTCGGGGCCCGTAGCCGCGCCGAGGTGATCGCCATCTGGCTCGGTCTGGCCGACCGGGAGACCGCGCCGCGCTGACCCGTACGCCGGGGCTCACGATGCGAGCAGTGCCGCGGTCGCCCGGTGCAGGGCAGCCCCGTCGACGTGGGGGTGCCGGAACCGGTTCGCGCGGATCCAGGCCGTGAGCTCCGGGTCGGGGGCGAGCCGGTGCCGGTCCAGGTAGTACGCGGTCGCCTCGGTCCAGATCCAGCGGCCGTCGGTGCGGAACGTCATCGGCACCACGTCGCCGTGCCGCGGGTCGACGGCGTCGGCCATCAGCGCCCCGGTTGCCAGCAGCGGAACGCCGCCGGCCAGGTAGGCCTGCAGCCTGGCGCGTTCGCCGTCGTCGGGTACGAGGCGATGTGCCGGGTCGAAGTAGGGTCCGTTGGCCGGGTCGGCGCCGTCGTAGACGCGGGCCAGGGTGATCGGCTCGGCGGGGCTCGCCGCCCAGAGCAGTGCGCCGTAGGCCCTGGCGCGGCGTTGGAACGGTGGCAGTGCCATGCCGTCGGTATAGGACTCCACCAGCGGATCGGGCTCCCCGGCGGCCGTGAGCGCCTGCTGCATGGCCAGGGTGACCTGGGGCAGCGCCGTCGGCGGCCCGGCGCTCACCTCGACGACGTACATCCGTTTGGGCCCGGCCCACGGTGTGGCCGCAGTGGGGTAGCGCCACACCCGCCACAGCCCGGCGGTCCGGGGCAGTGACGCGGCCGTGGCCGACGCGGTGAGGTCCAGGGTGTCGAGTTCGCGGATCTCGTCATGCGGGTCGTGGGGGCCGGTGAGGTCCAGTGTCTGCGGCACCCGGTCGCCGTGTGTCGTGAGCAGTCTCGGGCTGACCGGGGCGAGCCCGTACGGCGGTGGGACGTCGTCGTGCACGGGGTCGGCGGCAGTGGTCCCGAGCAGTGCGGCGGCGTCGGCGGGCAACGCGAGTTCCATTGCCGAGACCCAGGTGTCGACCTGCCGGGCGAGTTCGTGGTGCTGTTCGTGGGCGAGCAGTTCGCGGGCCTGGACGAGCAGCCCGTCGGGGATCCGGCCGGACAGCAGCAGCAGTAGGCGGTGCCAGGACGCCGGGTCAGGGGTGGTCAAGGCTGTCTCCGTTCGGTGCTCAGCGGGCCAGTGCGGCCAGCAGCCGGGTCAGGTCGGTCAGGGCCTGCTGCCAGGCGGTCAGTGCCGTGCGGCGGCGGTCGTCGCGGTGGCGTTCGGCCGCGGTGGTGAAAGCTCGCTGCGCCTGTTCGAGTCGGCGGGTGAGTTCGGCGAGGGTGCGGCGGGCCTGGTCGAGGGTGCCCAGGGTCGTGGCGAGCGCCGGGGCGGGCAGCGCGCCGACCAGCGCTCGCGCCTGCCGGTCGAGCGTCTCGGCGGCCCGGCTCAGGGCGAGGACGGCCCGGTTGCGCTGGACGACGGTGCCCGGCATCTGCCCTGTCCAACCGGGCACGGCGCGCACGGCCGTGGTGAGGGCGGCTGCCGCGGTCTCGACGTGTCTGCGGGCGTCGGCCACGGCGTCGAGCGAGGTGGTGACGGCGTCGATGTCGAGGACCGGAGCGGTGAGGGTGTCGTGCAGCTGCCGGCGGGCGGTGTCCCAGTCGGTCAGCCCGGCGGCGAGCCGGTGGGCGGTCTCGTTGAGGCGTGTGGTGGTGGTGCCGGCGGTGCTGAGCCGGGAGCCGCCCAGGTTCGCGGCGTCGTAGTCGCGGATGCGGTCGCGCAGCCCTTGCAGCGTGGTGCCGACTTCGGTGCGGGCGGTGTCGTGACCGGGCGCGGCGGTGGTGAACGCGGTGACCTGAGCTGCCCAGGCGGCTGATGCCCGGCCGGTGGTGTCCTGCTGGGCGGACCGCGCGCCGTCGAGTTCGTCGCGGCGGGTGGTCGCGGTGTCGAGGTCGTCCTGGGTGCGCCGGTAGGCGTCGCGGCTGGCGGTGTCGGCGACGCCGAGCAGGTCGTGGTGGGCCGCCAGCAGCGCGGCGGCGTCGACGGGAGCGGCGGCTGTCATCGCGTCGGTGGCTGCGGTGTGGTCGTTGTCGTGGTCGCGCGCGGCGGCGTCGGCGGCGCGGCGCTGGTCGGCCAGGTCGGTGCCGGTCGCGATGAACCTGTCGGCTTCGGTCTGCGCGGTGGTGGCCTCGGTGATCAGGTCTGCGGCGCGCTGCGGCGGGTGGGTGCCGGGTGGCAGGCCGGTGTTGACCGCACGGGTGACGGAGCCGACCGCTGCCGTGGCTGCCTGCTGGTATGCGGTCAGGGCGGGCTGGACGCCGGCGACGGCGCCCTGGTGGCCGGCCAGGGTTCGGCTGTGCTGCCGGGCCTGGTCGCGCAGCGTGGCGAGGCGGTCGACGGCCGCCTGTGCGGTGTCTCGCAGCCCGCGCAGGGTGGCGTTGGCGGGCTGGCCGGGGTCGAGCCGTGCCGCGGCGTCGCGGACGGCCTGCAGTTGGGTCGGGGCGGCGACGGCGGTGTCCCAGTCCTGGCGGCGGCGGCGCATCTCGGCGGCGTACGCCGCGATCGCGGTGTGGGCGGCGGCGCGCGGTGCGGGCTGGGCGGGGGCCGTCGGGGCGAGCCAGTCGCGGGTGGCGGCGGCTGCCGCGGCGGCGGCGTTGACGGTCTGGCGGGGTGTCGGCCCGCCGGCCGGGTCGGGGCGGTCGAGGTCGGCGGCGGCGCGGTGGCGGGCGTCGAGGTGGTCGCGGTCGGTCCACGCCGCGGCGGGCACGAGCGGGTCGGCGCCTGCCGGAGGGTTGGGCCGGTGGACCATCGCCTGCCGCGCCAGGTCCGGGTCCAGGTGGGCCAGCACGTGGTCGGCGGCGTCGCGCAGGGCCTGGGTGTCGGCCTGCACCCGCAGGACCGGGCCGGCGGGCACGGCCGGGGCGTCGTGCGCGGTGCGGGTGTCCGCGGCGGCGGGGTCGGCGGCGTCGCGGATCCACAGGCCGGAGGCGGTCGCCTCGATTAGGACGCCGGGGTGCGCGGCCAGGGTGAACACCGCGGGGCTGCCCGGCACCGGGGTGAGGCCGTGGCCGGGCAGCGTCCACGTGCCGAGCGGCCGCACGCCCTCCGGAGCGGTCGTGACCGGGGCGTTGTGGTGGGGCGTGTGGCGGATCTCCTCGACGACGGCCGGCCAGCCGGGGTCGCGCGCCGGGTCGGCTCCGGCCTGGACGGTGACGCCGGTGTTCGGGGCGTGGGCCCGCGCGCCGTTGGCCACGACGACCGGCACGCCGGTCGCGGTCGCCAGGGTCGCCGCCTGCGCGGGGGTATGGCCGTCCGCGCGGATCGCCGGCGGCCGCGCGGTGGGCGGCAGCGCGGTGACGAACGCGGCGGCCTGCGCGTCGGTGACCCCGGCGTCGACGACCAGGACCGCGCTGGAGTCCGAGGGCAGGTCGGTGATGTCGCCGACCGGTGGCCCTGCGCCCGGTGCCAGGTGCAGCTGCCCGTTCACGACCGCCAGGTGGGTGCCGGGGTCGACGGCGACGCCGGTGAGGTCTGCGGGGTCGTCGAGGCGTTCGCGCCAGCCGAACATGCCCATCGCGTTCACGTCGCCGGCCCACAGGCGCAGCTGGGCGCCCCAGTCGACGACCACCGACGCCGGGGTCACCGGCAGCTGTCCTTCGACCAGGGGCAGGCGGCCGTCGATGTGGTCGGGTTCGACGTACAGGGCCAGGCCGACGCCGTACACACCGGACCGGTTCTTCTGTTTGATCTTCGTGCCGCCGCTGAGGCCGTCGCCGGACGAGGCGCTGTCGCGGCCGCCGGAACCGGGCGCGACGTCTGCCAGCAGCTCGTTGGGCTGCCAGTCGAATGCCCGGCGGGCGGCGTCGGTGTCCGGCTGGGCCCCGATGACCGCTCCGGAGCGCACGCCTGCGGCGCCGGCGTTGACGTCCACGCCCGACGACCCGGACTCCCGTTCGATCTCGCCGACCTCGTGCTGGGCCTCCTGCTCCACCGTGGTGCTCTGGGACAGCAGCAGCGGTCTGCCGTGCAGCCGGGCGGTGACCTTGAAACCGCCGAGCCGGACGACGAGCCCGGAGTCGTCGAACAGGTCACCCGAACGCAGTTCGCCGTCGAGCATCGTCTGCACCCGCGGCAGCATCGTCTCGCCGCCGGTGATCCGGTCCAGCACGAGGTCGGTGACGTAGTCGGTCAGCAGCCGCGGCGTGCTCGCCCCGGCGGGGGTGAACGCGCGGGTGATGGCGTCGCGCAGCGCCGCGCCCGCGACCACGCCTTCCAGCGAGTACGAGGTGCCGGGCGGCAGGCTCCAGGCCGGTGTGGCGCCGTCCCCGCCGGGGGTGTGCGTGACCGCGGGTGGGGTGTCGCGGGCGGGCGCGGTCTGGCCGATGCCGGTGAGCTTGGTGTCCAGGCCCGCCGGGCGGTCGGTCGAGGTGACCGGCACCGCGAGGGTGACCGCGTTGTGCTGCACGACGGGGGTGCCCGGCCAGACCTGGCGGCGTACGCCGTCGAGGAAGTGGGTGGCTGTGCCGACCGCGACCGTGGCCACGCCGAGTTTCGTGGACACGCGCTGGCGGGTGACGGTCACGGTGTACGTGTGGTCGGCGTCGACGCCGGTCAGCGGCCCGGACTTCTCCACGTAGCCGGACGTGTTGCGGCTGGCGGCCTTCAGCCGTGACCAGTGGCGCACCTTGTTGACCGCCGCGGTGAGGCCCAGCGGCACCGACTGCAGGCCGGTGCCGGCGCCTTCGCCGGTGGTGAGCCGGGAGCCGCCGCCGTAGATCGCGGGAACGCTCAGGCCCATCACCCGCTGGCGGAACCGCTGCCATTTGGTGCCGGTGGCCGCCGAACTGAACAGCGACGCGCGCAGCGCGGCCGGGACCTGCTCGGCGGCCGCGCGGTGGTTGCTCGCGGCCGCCTCGACCACGACCTTGACCTCGTCGCGGTACAGCACGCCGTCGATGGTGAACGTGTCGGACACCCCGCCGTCGTAGAGGCCGTCGACGGTCGGTTTGAGCCGGTGCAGGGTGATCAGGTCAGCGGCCATGTCGGCGGCCCGGCCGCGGATGCGCGCCGGCACGGCCTGCGGCAGCGAGTCGGCGAACCGGTCGCGCAGCGACGGCTGCGGCGGGGTGCCGGCGGGGGCGTTGGCGGGTGGGGGCACCGGGTCGTGCGGCGGCACCGCCCGGTGCACGACGCCCAGGCCCAGCATCCGGGTCAGGAACGGCGGCATCCGGGTCGCGGCCGGCGCCGCCGCGGGCGCGGCCGGAGCGGGCTGCTGGTTGGCGACCGCGACGAGCCTGGCCGCTTCGGTCTCGGTGACCAGGAACAGCAGCGAGTCCGGCGCGGTGACGCGCACGGTCACGTCCGGCATGTGCGACGACGCGATGACGTTGCGCGCGGACAGCCCGCCGGTGAACGTGATGACCAGGTCGGCGAGCATCGCGGTGCTGACCTGGTTCTCCACGACCTCGCGGCGGGCGATGCCGTGCACGTTCTCGGCCTCGGTGCGCTCGCCGTCGCGGCTGCTGTGCCCGACCTGCGGCAGGGCGGTGACCCGGTGCACGCCGCGGGGGTCGGTGGTGCTCGACGGGGCCGCCTCGCTGTTGAGCTGTACGGCGGCCGTGATGTCCAAACCGCTCTCCTTGCGGCGGCCCGATTCGGTCCTGTCGGTGACCTCCGCGGAGTCGTAGATGCTGTAGCCGGTGTTGGCGGTCATCGCGCGCCGGGGGTTGGCCAGCTGTACGGTCATGGTGAGGTCGCCGACGATGTCGGTGAACGTGCCGCCGCGCAGCACCGTCGCCGGACCGCCGCCGCGCTCGTACACGTCGAGCGCGGAGCGGATCGCGTCGGGGGTGAGCCGGTTGCGTACGGCCATCTCGGCGGGCGAGCCCGGCTCGGTCACCGGAGTGGACTGGTAGGTGTAGGTCTGCCCGCTCGTGGACGCCACGCCCGCGGTGCTGCGCCAGCCGCTCCACAGCCGGCCGATGCGCCCGCGCACCGAGCGGGGGCCGGGACCTGGCTGCTCGCGGGTGATCGCTTCGCCCAGCGCGATGTCCGCGGCGGTGAACAGGGCGTCGTCGGCGATGTGCGCGTCGAGGAACTGGTGCGGCCCTTCGATGTGCACGGGCGCGGCCTGGGGCGCGGCCGCGGTGTCGACGATCTCCACCCGGGGCGGGCCGCCGGGTGCCGCGAGCTGGTGCACCTGGTCGAACTCCGGCAGCCCGGCCCGGAATCCGCCGGCCACGGTCAGCGCCGGGCCGGGCAGGGTGACCTGGTGGAACCTGCCGGGTACGGGATTGGCCGGGGCGTTGAGGGTGCGCGGGCGGTCGGCGTACTCGGCGCGGACGGAGAAGGCCAGGTCGGCGGAGTGCGCGCGCAGCGCCCGGTCGACCTTGGTCAGGTGGCCGGTGGCGGGGGCGGTGCCGCCGGACAGCGACCGCTGGTGCCGCCAGGACATGACCGCGCCGAACCGGATGAAGAACGACCGGACCTTGCTGGCGGCGGTGCTCGCCTTGCCGGTGCTCATGCCCAGTTGGGCCTGCGCGCCGGCGCGGGCGCCGAGGCTGACCGAGCGTCCCTCGGTGTGCGCCTGGGCGACCCGGGTCGTCTCCTCGATCTGCGTGCCGGTGATGTGGGCGTCGTCGGCGGTCAGCGGGGAGCTGAGTTCGGCGCTGATCACGATGGAGACGTACTGCGAGGCGCGCATGGTGTCGTGGGTGAGGTCGGCGGGCCGTTCCAGCGAGACCCGGATCCCGGATTCGAGCAGGGTTCGCCAGTTGCCGCGCAGGTGGGACTGGGTGACGGCGTTCTGCAGCGCCTGCAGGTTGCGCAGCCGCGCCCGGTCGGGGGTGACGCCGGGGCGTGGCAGCAGGTCGGGGTCGACGGCGTTGACGGTGCCGACGACCCGGTCCCACAGTCTGGTCCCGTTGTCGGCGGTGGTGCGGATCTCGCGGACGTCGGGCAGCGCCATCGGCTGCCAGGCGCCGATCGCCGGGGGCAGCGGCGAGGCGGGTGCGGTGGCCTGCGCCGGTACGGGTGTGGGCGCGGGTGCGCCCGGGTAGCCCAGGCGGTGGGCGTCCAGCGGTGTCACCCACAGGTAGACGTGTGCCGGACCGGCGCCGATCTGGCGGGCCGGCGAGGCGGTGCGGCCGACGTGGTCGTGGGCATACACCGTCAGCGGCACGCGGTAGAGCAGCATGTCGCCGGTGACTTTGCTCTTGGCTTCGATCTGCGTCGAGAACTCCGTGGAGTTGCTGCTGCCCGAGCCGCGTTCCACGCCGAGCACGCCCGACGCGGCGAAGGTGCCGTAGTTGAGCGGGTCCTGTACGTCCTCGCCGAACGCCACGCCCACTCCGGCGGTTCCCTGCAGCCGCAGCGTGGTGTCGTGGCTGGTGGAGGTGCTGCCGGAGGCGCCGGCCCGGATCGCGGACTCGGCGCGTCCGGGCAGGGTCAGCGGGTTGAACATGAGCACGGGGGTGCCGGCCACGGCGGTGAGCGTCGTGTAGCCGCGCTGGGTGGCCGTGAACGGCCGCTGCCAGGCCGGGGTGTCCTCGCCGCGCCGCGATGTGATCTTGTCGGTGGACAGGCCCGCGGGTGCGGCTCCGTTGGCGGGCGCATGCTGACTTGGCGGCACGATCAGCCCGTGGCGGTTCAGGCCCAGGGTGTCCGCTCGGGCCAGGTCGGCCAGGGCGGCGCGGTGGTCGCTGCCGGGTTTGCGGAAGCCCGGCGGGATCTGGCCGTGGTTGACGAGGGAGTCGAACAGGTCGCCGGGCACCGAGGTGGTCTCCAGCACCGCGTTGGGCGGCAGCGTCCAGCCCCGCTGCGGCGACTGCGGCTGCTGGTTACCCGCCGCGGGCACCGCGTTCAGGGCGGTCATCGCGTTCAGCGCGGACACCGTCACCTGCAGATTCCCGCCGCCGGGCAGCGTCTGGGTGGCGTGGCCGCGCCGGGTGACCTCCACGGTCACCGCCGCCGTGGTTTGCCACGCCTGCGCCTGGGCCGCTGCGGTGCCGGCGGCCGGTGCGGTGATCTCCTCGTTGGTGCGCAGCCGCGTCTGCGCGGACTGGCTCAGCACGGTGGTGCTGGTGCCCTGCACCGACACCGAGCCCAGCGGGACGACCCGCACGGCCGGGATCGGCGCGTCGGACACGCCCACCGCCGAGTAGCCGACCGCGGCGGTGAGGCTGCCGGCGCTGCTCTCGCTGCGGGTGTTGTCGACGGCGGTGCGCTGCGGCGTACGCCGGTCGGGGCTGTTGCCCGCCGACACCTGCGCCGCCGAGGCGTCCGAGCCCAGCAGGGGAGCCGAGCGTGACTGCGCGCCCGCCGCCGCGGTCAGGCGCACCCCGATCGCGTCGCGGCCCGTGCCCAGGGTGATCCGCAATCCCGAGCCGTCGAACAGCGACCTGCCGCGTTCGGTGAGCACGGTGTCCGGCAGCTGGGCGGCGACGGCGTCGGTGAGCTGCTGCTGGTTCCAGCCCCGTGGCGCCAGGGCGGTCAGCTGGGCCGCGATGTGCGCGCGCAGGACGCCGCGGGTGTCGACGACATCGTGGATCGGCACGTTCTGCCCGCCGATGATGCCCGGTACTCGCAGCAGCACGGGGGTGTTCTGCGCGGGGCCGAACGTGCCGACGGGGGAGACCCACTGGTGCCAGCTCACCGCACCGGCAGGCTGCGGGACGGCCTGCGGGGTCGACTCCGGGGGCAGGACCGCGGCGTCGTCGGTCACGTCGATCGCGTCCGCGGTGGCCGGGTCGAGCGTCCCGCCGAGGTCCTCCATGCGTACGCCGCCCGAGCCGTCGGGCGTGTGGCGCACGAAACGGCCGTCGGGCGCGCCGCCCGGACCCAGCCGGGGCCGCAGCCGGCCGGACGGGTCCACGGTCGCGGCGATCGCCCGCGACCACGAGGGCGCGCCCGGACCGACAGCGGTCCACACGGGAGTGGTCGCCCCCACCACCGGGCGGTCCAGCGCCACGGCCAGTGCCCCGGCGAAGGCCCCGGCGGTGGGCGCGGTGTTGCAGCTGATCAGCTCGATCGCACTGCCCAGCGTGCCCGGTGGCAGCGCGGACAGCACCTGCGCGAACTGCTGCGCCGTCAGCAGGCTGTCGCCCACGCGGACCAAGCCGCCTTGGGCGTGCACCAGGACACGGGTCGAACCCTTGCCCGTCGGCACCCATCGTGCGGCGTTCACGTCGGCACCGCCGTACGGCCCGGGGAACAGCACCTTGCCGTTCTCGATCACCGCGAGCGCGGCCAGCGCGGTGGCAGCCTGCGCGGTCAGCGCCGTCCCGTCGACGATCGCGTCCGTGTCCACGGCGGCGTTCGTGGCGGTGATGTCCAGCAGGGCCGTGCCGTCGGCGTCGGTCGTCACCTGGTCCGCGCGCAGCGGCACGTGCAGCACGCCGGTGTCGCCGGTGGCGAAGTAGAGCCCGAACAGGTCGGCGCGCACCAGGGAGGCGTCCGGGCTGCCCGGGGTCGGCGATGACGGCGGCAGCGGGCTCCACCGGCCGTCGGTGGTGACCAGGACACGCTCGGCCGGGTGGGCGAAGCCGCCGGGCACCGTGTGCCAGCCGTCGGCCGGCACGGTCCGCTCGCGTACGACGACGGTGCGCTCGCCGCCGGCGGGCTTGCCGTCGCGGGCGGCAGCGGGCCGGGGTGCCGGCCCACCCCTGCCGAGCAGGCCGCCTTGACCCGGAGCGAGCACGGTCGGTGTGGCGGTGAACATGTCGGCTGACGCGGCCGGTGGGGTCGTCGGAGTGGGTGCCGGGGTGATCACGGCAGTGTCCGAACCAGTCTGTGGTGTGTGGTCGGTGTCCGCCGGGCTGCCGGTCTGCGCCGCGGTGTGTGGCACCGGCGCTCCCTCCGACGACGTCTCGGCGTGTTGCGCCGGGCCGTCGGACATGGCGGTGACCGGCGCGAACGGGCCGGGTTCGATGCCGATGACCGGCGGGTGAACAGCCGTCGTGTCCGTCGCCGGTGCCGTCGGCGACGGTGATGTGCCCGGCGATGCCGACACGGTTGTCCCAGGCGGTGCCGTGGACCCCGTTGTTGCAGCGGACCCGGAAGACGCGGTGGATCCGGAAGACTCGGCGGATCCGGAAGACGCGGTGGACCCGGAAGACGCGGTGGATGTGGGTGGCGTGGGCGGGCTGGTGACGGTGAGGCCGCTGGTCGGCGGTGAGGCCGGCGCGGAGCCCGGACGCGGCGAGGTGGCGGGCAGGGCGGCGGCGGCCGACCCCGGCCGGGTCTGCGGCGACGTGCTCTCGCCGACCGTGCCGGGGACCGGGCTGAAGGAGCCCGACAGGTGGAAGTCGCCGTCGAGGCGGCCGCTGCCCCTGACCTCGCCCACGATCATGTCGTTGCGGGTGCCGAGCCGCGACCTGTCGAAGGCCCCGTCGAAGTTGCCCTGGAACGCCGTCGAACCCGTGAACGTCGTCTTCTGCGGCGGTGCGCCCGGCGGGTTCATCGTGCCGGTGAAGGTGATGTTGCCGATGAACGTTTTCGGGTCGGGGAAGATCCCGGTGAACGTGAAGTCGCCGTCGGCGAGCGCCGGGCCGGTGAACCGGTCGGGGCCGGGGTCGAAGTCGAAGGGGTGGCCGTCCAGGCCCGGGATGTCGAGGTCACCGACGCCGCTGTCGAGGTCCGCGCCGGCCGAGTTGCGGCTGTTGCGGTGACCGATCCAGTCCAGTACGCCTTCGACGGCACCGGCCGACGCCGACGCCCACTCGTCCTCCTTCTGCTCGCGCCGCCCGGTGAGGATCAGGTCGGCCAGCGCCTCGGTGCTCCACTCGTGCAGCGCGCCGATGCCGGCGAATCCGACGATCGAGGTGACGAACTTCTGCCCGAAGATCCTGCCGAAGCCGCTGGACAGGATCGGTCCGAGCACGCCGCCCACCGCTCCGGCCAGGGCCGCGCCGCCGGTGCGCTTGGTGTCCCACTTGTCGCGGGTGCCGGTGATGAACAGCTGGGTGAACTGGATCGCCACGTCCAGGCCGACCTGCAGCACGATGCCGAACAGGATCGAGGTGATCAGCCGCCGGAAGAACGTCGCCGACATGTAGCGCCCGAACGTGATCAGGGCGGAGATCCAGCCGGACGCCCACGCCGACGTCGGCGGGAACGACACCCACGGCAGCAGCATGACGATCTGCACGGTCAGGATGAACAGCTGCCCGATGATCGACGCCTTCGTGTACTCGACGTTGGTGCCCGCGCCGTCGGCGAACCGCGACAGTTTGCCCGCCGCCCCGACCAGCTCGCGCAGGCTCCCGCCGTCGACGAGTTCGGCCAGCCGGCCGCGTACGGCGACGGCGGCGTCGCCCTCCCAGCCGCCGCTCTGCACCACCCGGGTGAGTTCGGCCAGCTCGGTCTCGATGGCGGCCATGTTGGTCTCGAACGTCGCCCACGCCTGGGCGATCTCCCAGAGCTGGTCCTCGTCGGCCTGCGGCCAGGACTCACCGGTGACGACCAGGAAGAACCTGCTCACCCATTCCGGCACGTGCATGCCCATGGGTCACCCCCGGCCCGGCGGCGCTGCGATCATGCGACGCCGCGATCAGGTGTTGTGGTGCTCGACCGAGCCGAACGATCTGTGGGTCGTCCGGACGTGCTCGCCCATGTCGTTCAGGAGCCGGGCGAGGTTCTTCGTCCCTTCGAGGACTTCGTCGTGGCCGGGCCGGTATTCCGCGACGAACTTGCGCGCGAACTCGTCGTCGCGGCCCCACGCGTTCGGCGTCGTGCCCAGCCCGCGCTCCAGGTCCTGCCGGTAACGGTCGACCTGGCCTGCCGCCATGAGCAGGCGGTGCCCGACGCCGTCCACGGTGTTCCCGTCGACCGTCAGCTGCTGGGCCATCGGCCGTCCTCCGTCCGGTTCACAGCGCCGGCGGCGATCCGGCCGGCGCGGTCGCGGAGCCCGGACAGCGCCGCCGAGACCTGTTCGGCGCCGTTCAGGACCGAATCGCAGGCCGGGTCGTAGCCGTGCGCCGACCACGCGGCGATCTCGTCGGAGCCGCCCCAGCAGCCGTCGGCCGTGGCCAGGCCCGAGCGCAGCGCGGCGTGCGCGTCCTGCACCAGCTGCGCCAACAGCAGCAGCCGGTGCGACACCTCGAAGGCGTCCTGGTCAGCCTGCGACTGCGCCTGTGTCATCTCCCTGCACCCCCTGGTCGGCTGAAGCGTCCGGCGTCGCAGTGGCCGATCACCGTGGGCAGTGCCGCCCGACCGACCGCTTCGAAGCTGAAGGTAGCCAGGTCGACCGGTTCGGCTAAGGCCCAAAGACACCCGGCGTGCCGCGCCGGTCACGCACCGCCGACCGTGGGCCTGGGAACTCATCCAGCCCCCTGACGAGGCGATATGTGTAAGGGCCCCCGTGGTGGCGGACGGCTCCGGCCTGGTCCTCCCGGCCTCGCCCACTCGCTTGACCTTGACACGGTGACAAGGTCTTGACTGCGGTGCAGGAGGTGGCCGCATGACCACGCAGGAGCAGGACAAGACCATGACACAGGCGCTCAGGGCCCTGGAGCACCGTGACCCTTCGGTCCGGCTGCGGGCGGCGCTGGCCGTCGGCACGACCCCGGACC
Organism: Catellatospora aurea; assembly: GCF_042663325.1. Taxonomy (NCBI): domain Bacteria; kingdom Bacillati; phylum Actinomycetota; class Actinomycetes; order Micromonosporales; family Micromonosporaceae; genus Catellatospora; species Catellatospora aurea. The sequence goes on along the minus strand of NZ_JBHTAC010000062.1, from coordinate 26,761 downwards.
CGCGGACCGTCGCCGCGCTCGTCGAGCGGTGCGCCGTCGAACCCGAGTTCTACGTACGCGAGATGCTCACCTGGGCGCTGACCCGCCAGCCGACGGCGACGACGGTCCCGGACCTGGTCGGCGAGCTGCGCTCCGAGCTGCCGCAGGCGCGCAGCCAGGCCCTGCACACGCTGTCCAAGATCGGGGACCGGCAGGCGTGGCCGGCGATCACCCAGGCGCTGCTGACCGACCCCGACGACACGGTCGCGCAGGCCGCCTGGCGGGCAGCCGTCGTGCTGGCGCCCGAGGGGGCACAATCCGAGTTGGCAGCCGTCCTGGCGACACAGCTCGGGCGCGGGGGGCGGGAGACGCAGTTGAGCCTGAGCCGGGCGCTGATCGCGCTCGGTGAGGTGATCATGCCGATCCTGGACGCCGCGGCCGAGCACCGCGACCCTGCCGTACGCGAGCACGCGCTGGCCACGCACCGGCTGTGGCTCGACCCGGACGCCGGCTTCCAGCTCGCGGTCGAGCAGGCCAAACGTGTCGCGGCCCTGGGCAGGGCTGCCGAGGAAGGATGATCACCCGATGCTGATCGGTGAGGTGGCCCGCAGGTCCGGGGTCAGCGCCCGCATGCTCCGCCACTACGACTCGCTCGGCCTCGTGCGGCCGACCGGGCGCAGCGGCACCGGCTACCGGGAGTACTCCGACGACGACATCCGGCGGATCTTCCACATCGAGAGCCTGCGCTCGCTCGGACTGTCGCTGCGTGAGGTCGGGCGAGCCCTCGACGACCCCGACTTCACGCCCTCGAGCCTGGTCGACGACCTCATCGGCCAGACCGTCGAGCGCATCGCCACCGAGACGGAACTGCTCACCCGGCTGCGCCGGATCGGCGCGGCAGAACCCGGCGACTGGGCGGACGTCCTGCAGATCGTCGCGCTGCTGCAGGCGCTGGGCTCCGACAGCGCCGGCAGGCGCCAGCGCGCCGCGCTGTCGACGGCGCCGGCGGACCGCACGCCGGTCGAGGCACTGGTCGAGGCGGTGCTGAGCGAAGCCGACCCGAACGTCGCCGGAGCCCTGCGCTGGGCTCTGGCACGTTCGGGTGACGACGGGCTGGCGCTGCTGGCACCGGGCCTGCAAGCGGCGCAAGCCGAGGTACGCGAGCGTGCCGTGCACGCCATCGTCGCCATCGGCACCGAAACGGCGCACACACTGCTGCACCAAGCGCTCACCAACGCCGACATCGTGGTCCGCAGGCGCGCCGCCCTGGCCCTCGGTCCGCACGGCGTGGCCGACACGATCCCGACACTCATCGACATGGTCGTGGCAGAGGCCAACGACGTCGAGGCGGCCGACGCCCTGGGCGCGGTGGCACGCGACCCCGCGTGCGCGGACCGGATCGCCGCCGGACTCGTCGCCCACCTCGACTCCGCAGCCGCGGACTCGTCGGCGCGCCGGCGGCTGACCCAGGCGCTCGCGGACATCCCGGGCGACACCGCCTCCCGGGCCCTGGCCGAGCTGGCCAAGGACGAGGACCGCGGCGTCGCGTTGACCGCCGCGTACATCATCCAACTGCGCGACGCCGGCTCGCAGGGCCGAGGCTGAGATCAGTGCTGCGGCGTCGACGCATACCGAACGAGCCCACACCCGCGACCTGACCGCGGCGGCCAGCAGCTCCGCGGCTCAACCCCGTCCGGTCCTGTCCGGTCTGTCGACCCGGCCGAACCCTGTCACCAGCGCCGACGCTTGAGCGGTCCGGAGCACGTCGGTGACGGCCCGGCGCACCTCGACGCGGCGGCAGGCTGCCCGTGCAGGTCGCCCCGTCCCGGGTCGGCGACCGCGATGGGTACGGGGAGCTGTGATGTCGAAGCCGTGGCGTTGGATCGCGTCAGCCGCCGCCGCGGTCGCGCTCGCAGGGGTCGTCGCGGCGACCTCGCAGGGCGCGGCCGCGCCTGTCCCGGCCGCCACGCCGCCGGGCAGCGAGGCCGATCTGCTCCATGACGCGGAGCAGATCCTGATCGGCCGCTGCCTGGCCGAGCGTGGCTTCTCGTACTGGCCGCAGCCCCGCGACCCGGTGCCGGAGCTGCGCGATTTTCCGTACGTCGTCGACGACGTAGGCTGGGCCCGCCGGTACGGCTACGGCAGCGTGCTGCAGCGCCGCTTCGACGAGCCGGACCCGGACGATCCCTACATCCGTTACCTGCGCGGGCTGTCGCAGGATCGGCGCGCCTCGTTCCTGCTGGCGCTGAACGGGAAGCCGGGCGGGGCCGGCGACCTGGTCGCGAAGCTGCCCAACGGGATGGAGGTCAAGCGCAGCGACACCAGCTGCGTGTCCCTGGCCGAGCAGCGCCTGTACGGCGATGTGCGGGCCTGGTACCAGGCCAAGCGGGTCACCGACGGCCTGGCCGGGGCGCGGGCCGGTCTGGTGCTGGCCGACCCGGCGTACGCCGACGCCGTCCGTGCCTGGAGCGGCTGCATGCGCGCCGCTGGATTCCCTTATGACACCCCGGACGACGCCCGGGCCGCGGTTGCCGACGGCACCGCGCCCGGTGCGTTCGACCGTGAGGTGGAGATCGCCGTGGCCGAGGCGACCTGCGCCGTCGACACCGGCATGGCGGCGACCGTCGCGTCCCTGGACCGGCGTTACGCCGCGGTCGTCACGAACGACCACCAGGTTGCCGTGGACACCAGGGCACGGCTGCAGGCCGCGGCGCTGCCCCTGGCCCGCGAGATAGTCCGGGCCGGCTGACCGCCCCATGGATTCCGCGGCTGACCGGCCGCGGTGCACCACACACGAGGGAGAAGACCATGCGTCTGCTCTACAAGGGGTTGATCGCGACCGGTGCCATGCTCATGGCACTGCTGCTGACCCCGGTGGCCGCCCAGGCGGGCGGCACGCCGTACTGCCAGACCTCCGACGGCAGGGGCTGCCTGAACGCCTGGGAGCTGGACCGGACCAACGGCTACCAGTGCTCCTGGTTCAACTCCGACAGCAACTGGGGTGACGACTGCGTCAACGCGCACCTGCCCGGCGGGTTCCGCAACCAGGCCTCGTCGCTGGAGAACGTGACCGCGAACAACAACTACGCCCGGTTGTACTACCACCCCGGCTACACCGGCGCGTGGGCGTGCATCGGACCCGGCGAGTACTGGAACGACCTCTACTACTGGTGGTTCAACCACGGCTCGGGACTCGACGGCTACCAGACGCGGATCAACAACGAGATCGCCGGCTTCAAGTGGTCGAAGTCCTGCGGCTGAACCGACCGGGGGCGGCGCCGCAGGGGGGCGCCGCCCCCGACCCTGCGCGGACAGCGGCCGACCGGTCGCGGTGCACGAGACTTGGGGAGACAACCACATGCGCAAGATCTACAATGTACTGCTCGCGACCGGTGTCATCGTCGTGTCGCTGCTGCTGAGTCCCGCGGCCGCCCAGGCGGGCAGCGGACACACCTGGTGCTCGTCGGCCGACGGCACCGGCTGCCTGTGGGCCTGGGACAGGCCGTACGCCGACCCGTACGGCGTGCAGTGCGCCTGGTTCAACTCCGACGCCAACTGGGGTGACGACTGCGTCTTCGAGGAGACGCCCGGTGGTATGCGCAACCAGGCGTCGTCGCTGGTGAACGGCACCTCACGCAACAACTACGCCCGGTTGTACTACCACCCCGACCACACCGGCGCGTGGGCGTGCATCGGCCCCGGCGAGTACTGGGACAACCTCTACAACTGGTGGTTCAACCACGGCTCGGGACTCGGCGGCTACCAGACCCGCATCGACGACGAGATCGCCTCCTTCAAGTGGTCGACGTCCTGCGGCTGATCCCACGACAGGTGGCGGCGCCGGACCGGACGCCGCCACCGGTCAACCGGCCCGGCGCTCGTCCGCGGCCGACCAGTTCCGGGCGACGGCGGCGAGGGCTTCGTCGACGGTGAGCCCGAGCTGCTTGGCGGCCTGGACGTACTGGCGGGCCAGGGTTTCCCCGCGATCCTCGTGCGGTTGCCGGTCCGGTCCGGCCACGACGGTTCCGGCGGCGCGGCGGGTGCGGACCAGCCCGGCGGACTCCAGCTCCTGATATGCCCGCGCCACGGTCCCGGCGGACAGGCCGAGGTCGGCGGCGAGTTGCCGGATGGGCGGCAGCCGGTGGCCGGTGGGCAGGACACCGGTGTTGACGAGGTCGGCGATCTGCCGGCGGATCTGCTCGTACGGCGGCGTGTACAGGTCGGTGTCGACCGCGATCTCGGGCAGCCGGCTCATGCCCGCACCTTGCGGCCGAACAGCAGCACCGAGACGAGGTAGACCCAGAAGACGACCAGCCCGACCGCGGCCAGGGAGGCCACGGTCAGGGCCGAGTCCATCCCAGGGTGCCGGTCGAAGCAGCGGATGGTCATGGCTCCGTGGACGGCGGCGAGGGCGACCCCGGCCAGCGGCGTCAGCACGGCTATCCCGTACCCACTGATGATCACCTCGGCGGCGCGGCGGCGGGCCCCGTCGTCGCCGGCGAAACGCGGCCGGCGGGCGACCGCCTGCAGTGCGGCGGCGGCCAGCGCGAGGCAGGCACCGGTCGCGACGAGGATCGGGATCGAGTAGTAGCTGCCGGGCCAGGGCGTGTTCGTCTGCAGCTGGTCGCCGCACCGGTTGGTGATCGCACGTCCGGCCCGGCCCAGGTCGTCGGCGACGCCGACCGCGGTGGTGGTGGTGAGCAGCGCGACGAGCAGGACGGTGCCGAGAGCCGCCACCCACGTCGGGTAGACGGGCAGGTAGTCCCGGATGCGGCGCACCGTCAACGAGGCCGAGCGGTGCCCGGTCGCGGCGGGTCGGGGAGCGAACCGCTCGGCTGCCAGCGCGGTCAGCAGCAGGACCACCGCGAAGGCGGGCCCGGCCAGGGCGTAGCCACGACCCAGTGGCAGGTGGACGGCGGTCTGCCAGGCGACGGCGACGCCCAGGGCGATGCCGGCAAGGCGAAGCAGCATGGCAGCTCCTTGTATCGAGGGGTCGGTACAAGCGTAGGGCTTGTGTCAACCCCTCGATACAAGCGGAGTGTTCCCGGCCTCAGGTCCGCGGTCGGTCGGCCGCCTGGAGCCGGAACCGCAGGAAGCGCCGGCCTTCGATGCTGGTCTGTCCATCGGGGACGAAGCCGAGCCGCGTGACACCGTGCCCGCCGCGGCGGGTCGGCGGCAGCAGGATCGTCACCGCGTCGAACCCGAACGTGCCGAACGCTTCGTCCAGGACCCGGGCGCAGATCGCCTGGCCGTGGCCCCAGAACCGCGGATGCAGCACCAGGGCCAGGTCGACGTCGGCGTCCTCGGGCTGCAGGCCGCCCCAACCGGCGAACTCGCCGTCAACGAGGAAGGCCCACGGGCCGTAGCCGTGCTCGCGCCACAGGGCCTCCTTGGCGGCCACGAACGCCCTGCACTCTGCGTGGCCGAATGCGCCGTCCGCGAGCGGCATGTGCCGGCGGACCCGCGGGTCGCCCATCAGCCCGATCAGGTGGGCCGGGTCGATCTCGGTGAGGCGGGCCAGGCGCAGGTTCATCGCCGTCCGCCGCGGCGGTCGGCGGAAACGGCGGCGAGGACCCCGTCGACGACCTTGCGGACCGCTGCGGTGTCGGGCGGGGTGCCGGTGCGGTCGGCGTAGAGCAGGTGCGCCGATCCGATCAGCATGGCCGCGAGCGTGTCCGGGTCGGCGTCGGCGGTGATCCGGCCGATCTCCTGCTCCGCGCGCAGGTACGTGCCGATCATCGTCGCGGCTTCGACGCGCTCGGTGGCAGCGTTGTCATCGGATACAGCACCGTCGCGGTCACCGCGGTCCGGGTGCTCACCCGGTTCGGGTGAGCAGGCGCGACAGCACGGCCGCGGCTGTCGGGGTCAGGTCCAGCTTGGTGACCTCCGAGAGCTTGACGAACTCCGCGGCCTGCCCCTCGCCGATGACGATGGCGTCGGACGGCACCACGTCGCATCGGGCCACGTAGGCGCGCACGTCGACGCCTGACGTGCCTTCGGCGAGGTCTGGACGCATGTCCTGCCAGATGAGCTGGAACTCCGCGTCGACGACCAGCCCGGTCTCCTCCGCCAGTTCGCGTCGAGCAGCCTGTTCGTGGTCCTCGCCCGCCTCGACATGTCCGCCGACCAGACCCCATTGCCCCGGCTCGGCGCGGGCATGGCGATCACGAAGCTGCAGCAGGACCGCCCCAGTGGGGTCGACGAGCAGGACCACCGCGATCCGCACCGGCGGCCCGGCCGGTGTCGGCAGGGGCGCACCCTCGTCACGGTGCAGGCCTGAGCGCACCCGGTGCCGGAGGAGTTCGTACTGTCCGCGACACCGGTTCGGCGAGCCGGCCGGGCGGACCACGTCCACGCCGCCGGTGACGGTCTCGCCCGGGCGGAATTGATCTCGGGTGAGGTCGACCTCGGTGCCGTCGGGCAGGCGATTCCAGTAGTGGTACCCGCGCCGCACTCCGCCCTCGAACACCTCGCCGAGCACCAGTTCGCCACCGAGCAGGTCATGGACGACCAGGGCGGTGACCCCGCACTGGCCACGGCTCGGGTTCTCCGGCCGCCAGTCGGCGAGGTCGATGGGATCGCAGGTGTCGGGCCCCCAGGCGTTGCGCACGACGGGCCGCAGCCGTGACAAGGTCAGCATCGCGCCATCATGCCGTCTACGGCTGACATCGTCACTGGCAGCGACGCACCGGCAGCGAAGAGTTGGCCGACGCGCCACCTGTGGGGCGTGTCCTACACCGTCGTGGCGCGGTTCCTACTGCGAAGCGGTGCAGGCGTGCGTGACGGTCTGGGTCCACGCCGAGTTGACGGGCGGCGTCGGCGTAGCCGTCGACCACCGATACCCGCGCCCCGGCCGGAACCCACACCAGTACCTCCTTGATCGACATCGTTGTATCGACAGGGTTCTAGTGTGGAGGCACCGTTGTAGGCAGACGAACGCTGGGGTGGTCATGGATCCGGTATCGCTGGTCGTCACGGCCCTGGAAGAGGGCGCTAAGGCAGGGCTTGCCGGTACGGCGACGAAACTGATTGCCGATGCGTACGACACGCTCAAGGGCCTGGTAGTCAAGCTGCTGCACCGCAACGGCGCCGGCGAGGACACCAGCCGCGCTCTGGTTGAGCAGACCAACGGCACCGCCGCTGACAGCCAGGCAGCGCTCACCGCGCAGCTGACCGCGGCGGGTGTCGACGATCCGACACTGCAGGCCGCCCAGCAGCTCTTGGACCTGCTCCGCGCGTCCGGGACCAAGTACAGCATCAATGCTCCCGACGCCAAGGGCCTGCTCATCGGCGACCACAGCACGCAGCACAACACCTTCAACTGATCGCCGGCCGGCCGTGACCGACGACAGCCCGACCCGGTACGAAGTCAACGCGCCCAACGCCAAAGGCCTGTACGTCGGCGACGGCGTACAGGTGAACGTCTTCGGCGGCCGACCGGAACCGGCCTGGCCGATCGCGGTGGGCCGGGTGCCGCCGCTGGCCGACTGCTGGCAGCCCCGGCCCGACGAGCAAGCCCTCCTACCTGTGGGCAACAGCCGGACGGCGGTGCTCACGCAGGTGCTCTCAGGTATGGGCGGGGTAGGCAAGACTCAGCTCGCCGTCGGCTGGGCGACCAGCCTGTGGCAGCGCGAGCACGTCGACCTGCTGCTGTGGGCAGACGCCGGATCGCGGCAGTCGATCGTTTCGGCGTACGCGCAGGCTGCCGCTGCCGTCGGCGCGGACTCGCGGTTGGAAGGAGAGCAGGCCGCGCAGTGGTTCCTGCAATGGCTGGCCACCACCGGCAGGCGGTGGGCGGTGGTCCTGGACGACCTGACGCGGCCGGCGGATCTGACCGGATGGTGGCCGCCTGCGACCGGGGCCGGATCGGTGGTCGTCACCACCCGCCGCGGCGACTCCGCCCTACGGCGCGACAATCGGGTGCTGGTGCAGGTGGGCCTGTTCGCGGCCTCGCAGGCTCATGAATACCTGACCGCGAAGCTGGCAGCACACCCCGGCCTCGCTGACGACGTCCACGGTGTGGCTGCCGACCTGGGATACCTGCCGCTGGCCCTGGCGCAGTCCGCGGCCTACATGATCGACCGGAACATGACATGCGGTGCCTACCGCGGTCGGCTCGCCGACCGCCGGCGCGGCCTCGAACATCTGGTGCCTGAGCCGGAGTCGCTGCCCGACGAGCACCAGGCGACCGTTGCCGCGACCTGGTCGCTGTCCGTCGACCACGCCGACACCCTACGCCCGGCAGGCCTGTCGCGGCCGTTGCTGCAGTTGGCGAGCCTGCTCGACCCGAATGGCATCCCGGCCGCGGTGCTCACCGCCCCGCCGGTATCGGCGTGGCTCAGCAACGCTGCCGGCGCCGAGGTCATGGCAGAGGACGTGCACGATGCGGTGCGCAACCTGCACCTGCTGAGCCTGGCCGTCCACGACCCGGGCAACCCCGCCCGCAGCCTGCGCGTACATGCCCTCGTCCAGCGCGCCACCCGCGACCAGACCCCGCCCGCCGTGCGGGACAGCGCCACGGTCGCCGCCGCCGACGCGCTCCAGGCGGTATGGCCTGCCGCCGACACCGACCCGGATCCCGACCTCGGCCAGGCCCTGCGAGCCAACACCGAGCACCTGCACCACACCAACCCCGACCCGCTCTGGACACCCGACAACGGCGTACACGTCGTGCTGTTCACCGCCGGCAGTCGCCTCGGCCAGGTCGGGCAAGTCCGGGCGGCCGTCGACTACCTCCAGCGCATGCACCAGACCGCGCATAGGCGCCTCGGACCCGACCACCATGACACGATGGCCGCCCGCGCCAACGTCGCCTACTGGCGGGGTGCGAGCGGCGACGTGGCTGGGGCAGTCGAGGCGTACGAGCTGTTGCTGGACGACATCTCTCGCGTGCTCGGCCCCGACCATCCCGACACGTTGACCACCCGTGGCAATCTCGCGCGGTGGCGGGGGCAGGCCGGTGACGCAGGTGGGGCTGCGGCCGCGTCCGAGCAGTTGCTGGGCGACCGGCTGCGGGTGCTGGGACCCGACCACCCGCACACCCTGACCACCCGTGCCAACGTGGCCTACTGGCGGGGGCAGGCCGGTGACGCGGCCGGTGCGGCGGCCGCGTTCGAGCAGCTGTTGGCCGACCGGCTGCGGGTGCTCGGCCCCGACCATCCTGACACCTTGGCGACCCGTCACAACCTCGCCACCTGGCGGGGGGAGGCTGGTGACGCGGCGGGTGCGGCGGCCGCGTTCGAGCAGTTGGTGGCCGACCGGGTGCGAGTGGTGGGAGCCGACCACCCCGACACCTTGACCAGCCGTCACAGCCTCGCCGGTTGGCGGGGTGCGGCAGGGGACGCGGGCGGGACGGTCGCCGCTTTCGAGGACCTGTTGGCCGACCGGGTGCGGGCGCTCGGCCCTGACCACCCCGACACCCTCGCCACCCGCCACAGCCTGGCCTACTGGCGAGGCCAAGCCGGTGATGCAGCCGGTGCGGCGACCGCGTTCGAGCACCTGCTGGGCGACCGGCTGCGGGTGCTGGGACCGGATCACCCCGACACCCTGAACACCCGCAGCAACCTCGCTGGTTGGCAGGGCCGGGCCGGAGATGCGGCCGGGGCGGTCGCTGGATACGAGCAGCTGCTGGCCGACCGGCTGCGGGTGCTCGGGGCAGACCACCCTCACACCCTGGCGACCCGCCGCAGTCTCGCCCACTGGAGGGAGCGGTTCGGCGAGCTTCCTTCCGAGAACGGAGCCCGCACTGAGACTGAGGAATGACGAACGCTGGACGTCACAGGTCCTCGCCGGCCCCGGCGGTTTCAAGACCGAGCCCGAACCGCCCATGTGCGTGGGGAGCGGAGCGGTCGGCTCGCCCCAGCCTGAGTCGCTGCCAGCCGGTGACGAGGCGGGCGCCGGGGTGGTCGCGGTGCTCGGCGAGGGTCCGGGCCAGCGTGTACGCTCCTGCCATGCTGTCGGCCACGGTCGAGTCGGCGTTCTCCCGGACCGGCACACCCGCCGCCTCGCTTGCGGATGAGGTCGCCGCGCTGCTGTCCGGCCTGGCCTGACCTGCAGTCGCCTCCTGCCCGACCGGCCGCGTTCGTCGATCAGGCCGAGGCGAGCAGGCAGAACTCGTTGTCTTCCGGGTCGGTCAGGACCGTCCAATGAACGTCGCTGCCCAGGTCGACGGCCGCTGCGCCGAGCGCGAGCAGCCTGGACTTCTCGGCCTGCACGTCGTCGCCCGGGTACGGGCGCACGTCGAGGTGGACCCGGTTCCAGCCGGTCTTCACGTCGGGGGAGCGGATGAACTCCAGGAACGGGCCGACGCCCTTGGCCGAGCGCAGTGCTGCGCCGGTTTCGCTCGTCTCCAGCACGGCCCAGTCCGTGGCGCTGCCCCAGAAGCGGGCCATGGCCTGCGGGTCGGTGCAGTCGACGACGATCGCGGCGACCGGTCCGGTGTCGCGGTAGATCGGACGTGGTTCCAGTACGCAGAACTCGTTGCCCTCCGGGTCGGCCAGAACCGTCCACGGGACGTCGCCCTGGCCGACGTCGACGGGGGTGGCGCCGAGGGCGGTCAGGCGCGCCACCAGTTCGGCCTGGTGGGCTGCCGAGGTGGTGGCGAGGTCGAGGTGCACGCGGTTCTTCACCGTCTTGGGCTCCGCGGAGACGACCAGGTCGACGACGACGGCAACCGGGTCGGGGTACACGAAGCCCTCGGGTTCGAGGTTGGTCACGCCGGGTCCTTCGCTGGACATCACCCAGCCGAGCGCTTCGGCCCAGAAGCGGCCCAACGCGGAGTCGTCCCGAGCCTTCATGTTGATCTGAACTAGCCGCGTCGCCATGCCGGTGATCTTATCGGCTTCGCTGCGACCAGGGCCGACCACACCAGGTCCCCAGGCCAGGCCGACGCCCGCCGAGTTCACTGCATCGCGGTGCGGTGCGGGTGGTCGAAGGACGTCGGGCAGTAGAACACCCACAGGCCGTAGCCCCGGCCGATGATGATGCCGGTGGGGCTGTTCGGCCCCTCCAGAGAGTGGAACTCTCCTGGCTGTTCGTCCTCTTCGACCGGTCGCCAACTGCCGGAGCCGCCGTCCCACTCGGTGCCGTGGATCCTCAGCAGCAGGCACATCGGCTCGTCGCACACCGTGCAGTCCATCGGGTACGGGTCGGTGAGGTGCCAGGACACGAATCCGCCCAGCTTCCAGCCCGGGGCGATGGACAGGTCGTACTGGTAGCGGCGTGGGGGCGCGGCCGGTTCCTGCTCCCAGGCCCGGATCCGCTCTGCCAGTTCCTTGGGCAGCAAGCCCGAGTACTGGTACTCGCGTACCTGCTCGGGGTGCAGCACACACGGTTCGGGCAGGTATTGCTCGGACACGACCGCGGGTTCCGGTGGCGTGGTCGTCACCGCGCCTACGTCGGCGGCACGCCGCCAGCGCAGTTCCAGGCGCGGACAGTACTCCAGATCGTCATGGTCGAGCGGGCACCAGAGCGTCTGGAACAGGTCAGTGCCGTCAGGGCCGAGCCAGCCGGGGACGTCGCGCCGGTACAACTGCAACACCGGCAGCATCGCGATCGGCTGCTCGATCGACTCGTCGGGCTCGGCGGCGTCGAGGCCGTCCAGCTCGGACCGCTCCGCGTCGCTGAGCTGCAACTGCTCGCCACGGCGGGTCCGCCGCCACGCGGTGTCGAGCAGCTGCCGCCACCGCCGTACCTGCTCGGGGCGCTTGGGGTCGTCCGCGTAGTGGGTGTCCTCGTCGCAGTGCGGCCAGGGTTCGCCTGCGGGCCACAGCAGCGGACCGCCCACCGAGCTGTCGTGCACGGTCGGGCGGCCGGGGCGCGGGTGCAGCCGGGTGGCTGTGGCCGAGTGGGCCGCGAGCTCCGGGAACGCGTCGAGGACGGCGTGCGGGCGGGGCGGGGTCGTCCTGGTCATGGGCACTCCCTCGGGGCTGTGCTGATCGGCGCGAGCCTAGCCCCCATTGCCACGAGTCTCGGTTGCCGCGGGTGACTAGGCTTCGCGCGTGATCTACAGACGCGACAAAGTCTCCAGGCTGCGGAAGTAGCGGTGCCCGTGTTCCTAGGACCGTATCCGTTGTGCCCGCAGTGTCAGGCAACCAACGGTGGGCTGGTCTCCGTCAGGCATCGCCAGATTCATCTGCGTGCTCACGGCAAAGAGGCGTGCGTGGACCAGGGGCTCGTCGGGTTACTGGCCGGCTTGTGGGCTGTCTGCGATACCCGAAGCTGCTGCGAGGACGACGGCGGCCGGGCGTACGTGATCCCGACCTCCGCCACTCGTGCCGCAGCGGTCGAGATGCTGAACCGGCTTGGGCTCCGCCCGGACGTCGTCGGCGGGATCGTGTGGTTCGACAAAGACACCGCGCTACGTCTGGACGAGATCGACGCGGTGCGGCGAGCGCTTGCGCAGCCACGGGGCCACCAGGTGCAGTGGCGAGTCCGCGATGGCAGGTTCGAACTGGTCGGGCCCGTGGACGCGGCACCCATTGGCGACACCGACACCTAGCCTGCAACCGCACCTGCCGCGATCCGGTCGGCGGTGCGGCACTGCCTTGTGGCTGATCGAAGACAGCCGCACTGACCGCGCCGTGAGGTAACCGTGACGTCCGTGCTGACCCTGGCTGGCATGAGAAAACGACTCGCCGCGCTACTCACCATCGCGGCAACTGCCGCGATGGTGCAGATAGCGACTCCAGCCCAGGCCTTCATCGGCCTGTACCAGGTCAACGCCGTGAGCCCGGCCAACGCCAACTCACCGAAGAACGTCTCCGCCTCATGCGCCGCCGGTGACGACATCGTCAGCGTCATGGGGCAGGTCAACAACGGCGGCGGTGACGTCCTGCTGACCCGTGCCTACCTCGACGCCGCCGGCGGCGGCACCGCTTCCGGCATCGAGGCCATCGCGACAGGCGTGGCCTGGACCGTCGAGGTCACCGTCGTCTGTGCCCCGGCCGGTGCGCTCGTCAACCGGTCCGTGGTGCAGACGGTGTCCGCCTCGAACATGGCCGACAAGTTCCAGACCGCGGCCTGCCCCGCGGGCGACAACATCGTCGGCGGCGGCTACTTCCTGACCGACGCCTTCGGCAACGTGTCCATCGACGAGGTCAGCTACGACGCCGCGATGACGCAGCTGTCCGTCACGGCCTACGACAACGCGGCCGTCGGCAACTACACCCTGACGACGCAGGCGGTCTGCGCCGACCCCCTTCCCATCAGCGACTACTGGAGCGCCACCTCGGCGTCCAACCCCAATTCACCCAAGGGCACGAACGGGGCTGCCTGCCCCGCCGGATCGCAGGTGTCGGCGGTCGGTGGAGTGATCACCGGCGCGCTCGGCGACGCGTCGATCGCGACGCTCACCCCGCTGCCCGTGGGCGGCGGCATCGTGGCACGCGAGGTCGGCGCCTTCGCCGGCAACTGGAGTCTGCAGATGCAGCGCATCTGCATCGGATAGCGGTCCGCCGGTACACACCGCGCCCGGTTCTCCCAGGAGGAGGACCGGGCAGGTCCGCGCCCAACGGTCGGCCGGGCTCCAGGTCCGCTGGGAGGCCAGCCGGCCGGCGGTCATCTCGTGTTCGGTGTGGTGTGATTCGATGCCTGGCTCCCCAACGGGGTGGGGGCGTGGCGGCGTTCCCGTGCGCGTTGCGTCGGCCGAGGTGTCACCGCGGTGACGTGGTGTTGCGGGTTGTAGGGGGCACAGCCGGTGTCGCCGGCCTTCGCGTCGTGCATGGCCAGGTCGGCGTGGTGCATCAGCAGCCGCAGATCACCGGTGAGGCTGCGCTCGGCGACGCCGATCGACATGCGCAGCTCGAGGAGCTCGCCGTCGGGCAGTCGCAGCGGGTGCGCGCTGACCAGGTGCCGTACGTGCCATGCGTGGGCCAGGGCGTCGGTCAGTAGCGCGTGCCAGGCGAACACGAACTCGTCGCCGTGGATGCGGGCGGCGAACGTGTCCGGCAGGTGTGTGCGCAGTACGAGCGCGATGTGCTGCAGCGCCCGGTCGCCGACCTCGTGGCCGTGGGTGTCGTTGATGGCTTTGAACTGGTCGAGGTCGGCGAAGCCGAGGCTCAGCGGCCGGTGGTCGGCGTAGCGGCGGCCCAGTTCGTCCAGCGCGCCGGCCCGGTTGGGCAGGCCGGTGAGGGCGTCGACGTGCACCGCGTGCCACAGCCGGGCGAGCAGCCGCCGTCGCAGGCGGGAGCCGGTGAGCCGGCAGATGATCAGCGCGGTTCCCGCGGCCAGCGTCGCGAGTGTCAGGGCGGAGAGAGTGGTCGACATCGCGGAGTCCGCCTCCTTCTCGGCGGCGTCGGCTGCGGCGGGTCGGTGGGCCGCGGCGTCGGGCCGGTCGGTGGTGGCGGCGAGGGGCCGCCCGGGGGCCACGTACGTACAACGGTCGATGCCTGCGGTGCGTGGCGGCTGCGGGAGGCCGGATCTGACCCAAAGGCGGACCCGCCGGGGCGCCGGGGTTACCGGGCGGTGTCGGCCAGGGCGGCGGTGAGCAGTGCCTGAGCGGTCCGCCGTACGGTCTCGGCGGCGTCCTGCGGGGTCTGTCCGGCGACATCGAGCAGCCAGATCAGCGATTCGATGCCGGTTGCCGAGCGGATCGCTACCGCGAGCGCGTGCACGTCGACGTCGGGACGGGTGCGGCGGACCGGTTCGAGGGCGTGCTCGATCCAGCCGATCGCGCGGCCCTGGCGCAGGACCGGCCGGTCGCCTGGCAGGTCCAGCGACAGCCGCAGGGCCGTCCGTAGCTGCGGTTCCCAGCCGAGGTTGTAGCGGGTGAAGGCGGCCATGAACACGTCGAGCCGGGCGTGCGGCTCGTCGGGTGCGTCGGCGTCGAGCAGGGTCTGCGGCGAGATCTGCGGATGGGCCGCGATCAGCAGCGAGCGCTGGTTCGCGAAGTAGCGGTAGGCGGTCGTCCGGGACACCCCGGCGCGCTCGGCCGCGTGTTCGACCTGGGGCGTCGATCCCTGGGCGAGCAGTTCCCGGGCCGCGTCGACGAGTGCCTGTCGGGTTCGTGACTTCTGCTGTGTTCGCCCGCTCGCTTCATATGGTATCGCCATTACCATCATGGTACCGAAGTACCGTGAAGCCGGTTCTCGTCACGCCGGCCGGACGAAATCAGGTGCGTCATGAACGGTCAGTCAGCCGACCCCGTCGTCACCGACCCGGAGCTCTACCGTGTTCTGTTCGAGAACGAGCGGGTGCGGGTGCTGCAGTACCGCGACCGCCCGGGTGACCGGACGCATCCGCATCGGCACCCGGACAGCGTGATGGTCACCCTCAGCGGCTTCCAGCGCCGGGTCTCCAGCGGCGACCGGCACGCCGACATCGAACTGCCGGCCGCGCACGCCCGGTGGATCGGGGCGCAGGAGCATTACGGGGAGAACATCGGCAGCACCGAGACACACGCCGTCTTCGTAGAGCTGAAGGAGCCGTCGGCCACCCCGGCCGTCGGGCCGGTTCCGCTCGGACCGAGCGAACGCTGAACACGCTCTCCCGCCCACATCGTGGGTTCGCCGAAGGTCTCACGTGCTGCGGACGACCTGGTTGAACGCCTCCCTGTGCCACGGAGCGGGGGTCGTGCCGTCGCGGCGGCGGTCTTCGGGCAGGCAGGACAGCACGTAGAGCACGATGGCCGGGCCGCCGAACATTCCCGCGAGGATCAGGAGGGTCAGGGCATCGGTGCCCGGCTCGTATGCGGCGATCTCGGTGGGATGCGCCCAGCCCTGCGGGTCGACCAGCACGGCGACGTCGCTGCCGATGCCGCGTCGGTTCGGCGTGCGCAGGAGGCCTGCCAGCGGCCTGCCCTGCGCGTCGGCCACCCGGTAGAGGTAGTCGCCGCCATCCTCGGACAGGTCGTGGCCGACGAGGTGGGTCACCGTCGCGGTGACCGTGCGTCCGCGTTCTCCGAGCACCGCGTCGGAAGCAGCCATCATCATGGTCAGCTGCCCGAAGGACAGCAGACACCAGGCGATGCAGGCCATTACGGTGCGCCCGACTCCGGTCGAGCCCAGCAGGCCCACGGCCGTGATCGGCACGGCCGTCACGGCCAGCATCACCGGAAACCGCAGGCTTCCGGGGCCCGGGTCGAGGCCCTGTGCGGTGCCGATCCACGCGCCGGCCGTCAACGCCGCCGCGGCCAGCGTAGACACGACCCCGATCCGGAACAGGATTGGCAGAACCACGCCTGGACGGTATCGCCCACGCGCTCGCCGCCGAGCCCGACCGATCTTCGTGCCGGACCGCCGCGTTGCACCGGCTCCGTTGGTGAACGATGGCCACATCTATGCGTCAATTCTGGCCCCACGTTCTCGCTTCTGGGATTCCTTCGGGTGAGAGCTGGCTCCATCGAAGCCGGCAGGCATCGCCGACATGCCGACTCTACGCACGGTTACGACCGAGGTCTTGGCCGGCGACGGTCGTACCCGACTGCCGGCCGGACCGCGGCAGCTGCGGACGCGGCGACGCTCCTCCTCGGCCTCACGTCAACGAGCACATATGGCCAGCGGCGACCCGGCCTGGCCTCTCCACCGTGGCGAGAACCCCGAAGGTCAGTCCGTGGTTCTCGGCGAGGGTCTTGAGCAGATCGTTCCGCTCGCCCGCCCGATCCTGTGCCATGTCAATCATCACGCACCTGGTGAGCGGCCGGACCGGCCGGAGGACGACTTCCGGGCCAATTCGCAGCCGGCGCCCCGGCCAGCCGTCCTCGGGGTAGCCGCTGCCGGGAACGTCGATCAGGAGGTTGGCCCGGAACCGCAACGGATCGACGCCCGTGCCGGCCTGTTCGCCGCCGCTGAGCTCCGTGAGGCGGCGCAGGGCAGCCGTCGTGATAAGGCTGACCGGGCCCTCATCATGGTGCAAGACAGCTTCCTCCGGGGCGAGCGTCACCGTTCGGCCGAGCACCTCACCGACCGCTCGGTGCCCGACCGGATCGTCAGCCGCGAAGCGACGACCGTCGGGCAACTCCACGATCGGAACCGGGTCCGCCGCGTACGCCTGAAGTCGGAACAGGCCCGGCATCCGCCGGAAGCGGCGGGTGTTCTTGCCGCTGCCGAGCTTGCCGTCCGGGTCGCGCACCGCCCACAGCCGGTCGCCGACCAAGCCGCGCTCGCCTACTTCGGCAAGCGGCACCACCTCGCCAAGCATCGACTTGATTGGGTATCGGCGGATCTCGGCGACTCTCACGGGTCGAGAGTAGGAGGTTCGGGGAGTTCCGGCGGTGTGGGGTCGTCGCCCAAGTCAAGACTCGGACAGCCCGATCGGTGATTAACTGCGCGCTCATTGGCGGATCCGGACGCGCTGGCACTCCTCGTTAACCCTCACCAGCAAGCAGGCCGCCGACAGTAACTGGCGCCTGTCGTTCGACCGGCACGGCCGGGGCCGACTCGTTCCCGGTCGGATCCGCCGGTGATCGACGTGTGGAGCCGGAATCTGCTCCCAGGTGGGACCAGTACTCACCCACGAAGCCAGGCAATCGGTGACTATCGAATGGATGGCTCTCTAAGCTGACACGGGCCGCACGTGCTCCAAGATGCGCTTCCTGCCTTGCGAGTCAGATCGATCCCTGACCTGGATCCGTTGCGCCACTCGTCCCCGGGGGAACTTCTGCCGTGCCCTGAAGGAGGCCGAGTGCAAGTTGCGCGCGGACATTGTCGCGAAGGCCAGTCTCCTCGATCGCATCGACAAGTTCGCGAGCTGCGCTAAGGCGGCGGTCGTCCTGGCTTTCCTCGCGCAGCAACGCACCTTGACGCACCATGTTGGCGCGCGCTCGATTTGACTGTACGTAAAAGAGGGAGGAAGTCAGGCTGATGACTGTGCCCGATGTGCCAGCCACGATCGCCGAGTACTTCTCGCCATTGCTGCCAGCGAACAAAATCGCTAACGCTACACCCGCGATGAGCACCGCCGAGCCTATACTTGCAAACCAGATACTAACCTTGAAGCTGGCCTTTGCTTGCGCCAATCCCTGAGTGTAGATCTCGCGCAAGATCGCCTCTTGTTTCTGGATGGCAGCCGATGCTCGGGCTGTTGCGGGATCAACCAAAGATTGTGGATGAAAGTGAACAGTGGCGTCCGCGCCATTAACGATCACCGCTGGTGCTTCGGCCTCTGCGTCTACCGTTTGCCGGATCTGGTCGGCGTAACGATCCAAAGTTCCGACCGTCCGCCGTTGCGCGTTTACCAGTAGGCCTACGCCGGCTAGGCAGAGTAACAGCCACGACGACGTACCGACGCCATCGGCGAACTTCGCGAGATAGAGGCCGGCCAGACTGCCCAGAATGAGAACAACAGCGGTGCCGAGCAACACCAGGTCGTGCCCGTTGAGGCGCCTGGATGATGACTCTGTCTCGATAGGCTGAGCCGTCGGAGAGGACATCCGACAACGCTATGGCGTCAACCGGCTTGGTTCCATCAACCCGAGTGTCAGATCTCTGTCGGACAAGCGGCGGCACTCCGGTTGGCAATCACGCGTCGATAGAGAAGACCCGTTGCGCCTTGGCCCGAGGTCTTCGCGGACCACATGCCGGGCAGCGTCTGGCTTATCTCGCGGTGCCGGCGCTGCACGCGGCCGAACGTGAAGATCTCGGCATGAATTTGCCGCCTCACTTCGTCGGTCCCAGGCCCGAGCAGCGACTGCAGGGTGGAACGGTGAATACTTGCGGCGTGCAATCCAGGCCCTCACCGCCGGACGTCTCTAAATCCTCCGCAGATCACCGCTACCTGCTGGATAACGCCCGAACGGAGGCGGCCGAGCGGTTCAGGTGGTTGGCCGAGCTGTTCGACGGCGTCACGCGAGGGCACTTCTACCGGCTCGGTATGACCGAAGGCTGGCGCTGCTGGGAGGTCGGCGCAGGAGGCCCCAGCATCCCCGAGGCGCTGGCCGCGGCAGTCGGGCCGACCGGTCACGTGCTCGCCACGGACATCGATCCGACCTGGTTGGACCCGCACGCCCGGTACGAGGTGCGCCGGCACGACGTGGTCGCGGACCCGCCGCCGCAGCCGGGCACGTTCGACCTGGTGCACGCGCGGCTCGTGCTCGTTCACCTGCCCGACCGGGCGCGGGCACTGGCGTCGATGGTGGCGGCGCTGCGGCCCGGCGGGTGGCTGCTGGTGGAGGAAGCCGACACCGAGCTGCAGCCGCTGGCCTGCCTCGACGAGGTCGGCCCGGTGCAGGAGCGCGCCAACCGGCTGCGCCGCGCCGTGCGGGAGCTGATGACCCGCCGCGGCGCCGACCTGCGCTTCGGCCGTACGCTGCCGCGGGTGTTGGGGGCGGCGGGCCTGGTCGACGTCGCGGCGTCGGGCTGCTTCCCGGTCGGCGGGACGGCGTGCGACCGGCTGGAGGCCGAGACCGTGCGCATGGTGCGCGCCGAGCTGCTCGCGGCGGGGCTGGCCGACGACGCTGAGATCGACGCGCACCTGGCTGCCGTCGACGCCGGGGAGCTCGACCTCACCCTCGCGCCGCTGATCTCGGCATGGGGACGCCGCCCGGGTTGAGCAGCCATCGGCCGCAGGTGGCCGCGGCGTCAGGCGGGCGCGCCGTACCCGTGTTCCTTGATGCGCTGCGCGGACTGCTCGTAGACGGCGGGATCTGCGGCCGGCAGCGTGCCCAGGCCGTCGACGTAGCGGTTGTACATGCAGAACGCCGCCGCGATCAGCACCGTGTCGTGCACTTCCAGGTCGGTGGCGCCCTCGGCGCGGGCTGCGTCGACCAGCGCCGTGGTCACCTTGCGGCCGTCCTGCTGCACGGCGGCCGCGATCCGCAGCAGCGCGCGCAGCTTCGCGCTGATGTCGGCGGCGTCGAGGTCGGCCCGGACCTGCTGGACCAGCGGCATGCCGGCGTCGAGCTGCGCGGCTGCGAACGCCGAGTGCGACGAGCAGCAGAACACGCATTCGTTGAGCCCGGAGACGTAGGCGGCGATCAGTTCCCGCTCCCCGGCGCTCAGCGTCGGGTGCGGCGCGTGCAGCAGCGCCTCGGCCAGCGCGTTGAGCGGGCCTGCGGTCTCGGGCCGGAACCGCATCGGCCCGTTGATGCCGGGAAACCGGTTCTCGTCCACACCGAGGTCGATGTGCGCCATCGCCACTCCTCACTGACCGGCGTGCGGCCGCCGCACACTCCTGGAGCATTTTCCCGGCTCGATACGCGGTGCGCTTCTTCGATGTTGCGGTTCTGCGGCCGGTCGGTCTTGTTTGGAGCAGTGGGCCTGCCGCTACGCCCGGCCTCGCCGGTTGCGCAATTTCGCTGCTGGCAGGCGCGCGACGGCGCTGCCACGCTGACGACATGTCCGACGTGGAGCATATGGGCGGTCAGGCGCAGCTGCGGGCCGCGACGATGACGGCGCAACTACGCGAGCTGGTGCACACCGAGTCGCCGCCGGGAGCGCTGCCGCAGCTGAACGCCTGCGCCGACCTGCTGGCGGCGTGGGGCACGGCGGCGCTGGGCCGCCCGCCGCGCCGGGTGGTCCACGACGGGCTGCCGCACCTGCTGTGGGCCGCCGAGGACCAGCGGGTGCTGCTGCTGGGCCACTACGACACGGTATGGCCGGCCGGCACCGTCGAGCAGTGGCCCTTCACGGTACGCGGGCCCATCGCCACCGGGCCGGGGGTGTGCGACATGAAGTCCGGCATCGTCCAGATGCTCACCGCCCTGACGCTGCTGCCCGACACCTCCCGCGTCGGCCTGCTGCTGACCTGCGACGAGGAGACCGGCTCGGTAACGTCCCGGCCGCTGATCGAGCAGCAGGCCCGCCGCTCGCGGGCGGTGCTGGTCGGCGAGCCGAGCACCGAGGACGGGGCGCTGAAGGTGGCCCGCAAGGGCGGCTCGATGTACCGGATCACGGTGCAGGGCCGGGCCGCGCACGCCGGGGTGGAGCCGCACCGGGGCGTCAACGCGGCCGTGGAGCTCGCCCACCAGGTGCTGGCCGTGCGTTCCTTCGCGGCGGGCGGCACCAGCGTCACCCCGACCCTGCTCAGCGCGGGCACGATGACCAACCAGGTGCCGGAGTCGGCGGTGTTCTGCGTGGACGTGCGCGCCTGGACCCGTGACGAGCTGGAGCGGGTCGACCGGCTGGTGCGGGCGATGACGCCGCTGGTGCCCGGTGCGGCGCTGTCCGTCGGCGGTGGCGTCAACCGCTACCCGCTGCCCGAACATGTCGCGCTGCCGCTGCTGGACCTGGCCCGGGCCGCGGCCCGCCGGCTCGGCCTGGCCGAGGTGCGCGGCGCGCACGCGCCGGGCGCGTCCGATGCGAACTTCACCGGCTCGCTGGGCGTGGCGACCCTGGACGGGCTCGGCGGGGTCGGCGGGGGTTCGCACGCGCGCAGCGAGTGGGTCGACGTGTCGCAGATGCCGGCGCGGGCGGCGCTGCTGGCGGGGCTGATCGCCGCGGTGCTGGAGCAGCCGCGCGGCCGGGCCCGGCGGGCGGCGGCGGGAGCCGCGATCGGCTGACCATCCACATCGGCGTGTCGTCGGCGTGCCGGGCCGCAGGTGGGCTGCGGGCCGGTACGCTCCGGGCGGCCGTGTCGCGCGGCCCCCGACCACCCCGGAGGCGACGACCGTGACCCAGCAGCCGAGCCGGACCCCGCCGCGGTTCGGTGTCGAGGAGGAGTTCCTCGTCGTCGACGCGGCCACCGGCGTTCCGGCGCCCCGCGCGGCCGAGGTGGTGGAGAAGGCGTCCGCGACGCTCGGCGCCCGCGTCTCGGGTGAGATCACAACGCTGCAGCTGGAGACCCGGACCGCACCGTGCGCCGACATGGCGGAGCTGGCCGCGCAGGTCGGCCAGGCCCGCCGGGTGGTCGCGGCGGCCGCCGCCGCCGCCGGCCTGCGGCTGCTGTCGGCGGGCTCCGCGCCGGTCGCCGGGCCCGTCCCGCCGCCGATGACCACCGGGCCCCGGCAGACCCGCGGCATCGAGACGTTCCGCGGCCTGCACGACGAACTGGCCATCTGCGCCCTGCACGTGCATGTCGAGATGCCCGACCGCGACCTGGCCGTCGCCGTGTCCAACCACCTGCGTCCGCACCTACCCGTGCTGCTGACCCTGACCGCGAACTCGCCGTACTGGGACGGCCGCGACACCGGGTACGCCAGCTGGCGCACCATGACCTGGCCGCGCTGGCCGGTGGCGGGCCCGCCACCGCGCTTCGACTCCGCCGCCCACTACGACCAGGTCGTCGACACGTTGCAGCAGGCCGGTGCGCTCGTCGACCGGGGCACCGTCTTCTGGGACGTGCGTCCCTCGGCGACCCATCCGACCCTGGAGGTCCGGGTCGCCGACGCGGCGCTGACCGCCGACGAGGCCGTGCTGTACGCCGTGGTCGTCCGGGCCCTGGTGACGCACCTGTCGGCGGTCGCCAGGCGCGGTGAACCCGCCCCGGAGGTGCCCGAGCAGCTGCTGCGCGCCGCGTACTGGCGGGCCGCCCGCGACGGCCTCGACGGCGAGGGCCTGGACCTTGCCACCGCGCGGCTGCGCCCGGCCGGCGAGCTGGCCCGTGACCTGGTCGCACTGGTGGAGCCGCAGCTGCGCGCCACCGGCGAGTACGAATACGTGATCGCAGGACTGGATCGGCTGCTGGACAGCGGGTCGGGGGCCAGGCGGCAGCGCGCGGCGGCCCAAGACGGCGGCCCGGCCGCGGTCGTCGGCTACGTCGCCGAGCAGACGGCGGGCCGGCACTAACAGGGCAATCCGGCGTAAGCGCGACGGGCCACCGGTGGGTGATGCTGGACGGCGAAGCCACCCCCTTGGAGGCCCCGTGAACGCCGTCGCCACCGTCCCGTTTCAGCTGGACCGCCTCGACCCCAAGCAGATGAGCCGCACCGTGCGCGAGTTCGCCGACCGGATGGCCGCCCGCCGGTCGGTGCGCGAGTTCTCGCCCGAAGCCATTCCGCTGGACGTCGTCGAGAACGCCATCCGCGCCGCCGCGACCGCGCCCAGCGGCGCGAACGTGCAGCCGTGGCGTTTCGTGGTCCTCACCGACCCGGCCCGCAAGCGGGCGCTGCGGCTGGCGGCGGAGGCCGAGGAGCGCGAGTTCTACACCCGCCGCGCCCCGCGCGAGTGGCTGGAGGCGGTCTCGGCGATGGGCACCGACTGGCACAAGCCGTTCCTGGAGACCGCCCCCGTCGTCATCGTCGTGTTCGAGGTCCACCAGGGCCCGAACACCCCCAAGCCGTACTACGTCAAGGAGTCCGTCGGCATCGCCGTCGGCGTGCTCATCACCGCGCTGCACCTGGCCGGGCTGGCCACGCTCACCCACACGCCGAGCCCGATGCGTTTCCTCAACGAGATCTGCGGCCGCCCGGCCGAGGAGCGGGCGTGCGTGGTGATGCCCGTCGGCCGGCCCGCCGACGGGGTCACCGTGCCCGCCCTGTCCCGCAAACCGCTACCGGAGGTCCTCGTCCACCGCTGACCCGGCCAGGTCGCGGGCGAAGAACTCGTGCAGGGGCCGCACGTGCCGGTCCTCGCGCCGCCACTCGGCCAGCAGATCCTCCAGCAGATGCAGCTCCTGCACCAGCTCGCCATGGCGGTACCGGCGGACCACCGGGTGGATGAAGGCGCTCTCGGCGGCCCGGTCGGGCTGCGGGTGCCGCTCGATGGCGAACACGTCGGAGTACTCGTCGCGGCCCCAGCGCAGCCCGAACGTGTACAGGTGCGGCTGGTCGCCGAACCGGGCGACCGCGTAGTCCTCGGGCAGGTCGTGGTAGTGCCGCACCCGCCCGGACGCCTCGTCGACGACGAGGGCGTCGGTGAGGAACTCGAACTGCGTCCACAGCGCCGAGCTCCAGTTGACCCGGTCCAGCACTGCCGCCGTCAGCGAGCCGGCGTCGACCTCGTCGTAGGGCAGCGGCACCTGCTCGTAGCGTTCCCGCAGCAGCTGGGTCAGGGTGCGCAGGTTGTACCGGAAGCCGTCGATGAACGCCGAGGACGCCTTCTTGAAGTCCCGGTCCTGGGCCAGCGTCCCGGCGAAGTACAGCCCGTCGACGTCGAGCGACTGCCAGTCGGGGCGGGTGGCGGGCATGCGGCCGTTCGGGGTCATCCGCGGCCGGCAGCCGTCGCCGAACAGCGACGTGTCCATGGCGAACCCTGTGCAGCGCAGCACCGACTCGTACTCCATGACCGCGGTCTCCCCGTCGGCGTGGGTGTAGGTCAGGCTGACCTCGAACCGGTCGCCGACCGGGCGGATCTCGTCGATGACGCAGTCGAGCACCGAGTGCAGGGTCTTGAACTGGTAGCTGTCCAGCACCGCCCCGTGGTGGCCGCGTACGTCACCGGGGTGTTTGGTGTTCCACGCCAGCCGCAGCGGCCGCGGGCTCGCCAGGTGGATCATCGCGGCGTGCCCGAGCAGCGCCGACGCGGTCTCGAACGCGGAGTTGCCCTTGCCGAGGATCAGCACCCGCTGGTCGGCGTAGTCGGCCGGGTCGGTGCTCATCGCCTCGTAGCCGACGGCGTGCTCGATGCCCTTGACGTCGGGGATGTTCGGCCGGCCCCAGCCGGTCGCTACGACGATGCAGTCGGCGTGGACCACCCCGTCGGCGGTGTGCACCGCGAACCCGTCCCCGGCCCGGTCCACCCGCCGCACGTCGGTGTCGTAGCGGACGTTGAGCTTGTGGTGGCGGCCGAAGTCGCCCAGGTAGCGGACCATGTCGTCGGCGTGCGGGAAGTACTCGCGGCTGTAGTCGGCGAACGGCAGCTCGGCCGGGTCCTGCAGCAGCGAGTTCCAGTCCCAGCGCAGCCGGATCTCCGGGTCGGTGGCCACCGAGTGGACCTTGTTGAGGGAGATGAGCTTGCGGTGGCGGGGGAAGTGGCGGAAGAACTCGGCAGGCTCCGGCGCCCGCTCCAGGGTGAGGTAGTCGGCTCCGGCCTGCTGCAGGTAGTAGCTCAACTGGAGCCCGGCCGGACCCGCGCCGACGATCACATACCGGTGGCGGACCTCGGCCGGTGCACTGTCTGTCATGGACACTCCTCGTGAGGGATGCCATGACCCTCCATCATCGATAACGATGCGTCAATCATTCGTGCGCGGTGGGTCGCCGTGTAATTCGATGGTCGACGAGTTCGCGTGTCCGGTGTGGTCATGCCGGTGGCCGAGGGGTGTTAAGTTCGCGCGATGATCTCGCTGCTGTCGTTGTCCGTCGAGGGCCTGCGGGTGATCGTGCGCATCGACGGCGAGGACGTCAGCCGCGCCGATGACAACGACGGCCCCGACCCGTGGCACGTCCTCGTGCCGGTGAACCGCTTCGTGGCGACCGACGAGCCCACGACCGCGACGATCGCCTGCTGTCCCGGCTGCGGCCCGGACTGCGTCGCGATCGAAACGAGCATCCGCCGCGAAGGCGACACCGTGCGCTGGGAGTGGGGCCGGACCCGGGTGAGTTGGCAGGTCGATCGGCGAACGGCGGTGTTCGACGCTGCCGCCTACGACGCCGAGGTCGCCCGCATCGGGTCCGACCACAGCTGGGAGACCGCAGAACGCCGGGCCGGGCGCCTCATCCTGACCGACCTTGCTTTGCCGCCGGGAGTCGGGGCCGTCAAGGCTCACGCCGCTGACGCCGGTGAGCTCGTGGTGTGGCTAGAAGAGCCGGACGCGTACCAGATCTTCGTGAGCACGGTGTGGGACCCGGAGCGGCCCGATGAGAGCGCCGCGCAAGTGCGGGCCCTGCTGGCCGGACCGCCCGAGAGCTGGCCTGCGGAATGGCACAGCGTCAAGGGCAGCCAGGACCCGCCGGCTTATGCCGGCGGATCCTGGACAAGGGTTCAGTGGTGAGAGGGCGGGCCTGCGCGGCCGGTCCCCACGGTCCGGGCGTTGCCTACTTGAACCGGACGAACTGCGAGAACTGGCTGTTGGCGGTGCCCACCGACACGGTGCGGTGGCTGTAGGCCGACCCGCCGTTGTAGTTGTACTCGTCGACCTCGAACGTGCCGTTGGAGTTCACCCTGGTCACGAACGCTACGTGACCCCAGGTGCCGCCAAGGCGGACCGCGACGTCACCGGCCTTCGGGCTGCCGTACACCGGGATGCCCGCGCTGCGGGCGGCGTTGGCCCAGTTGTTGGCGTTGCCCCAGTGGACGCCGTCGTAGTAGTTGTGGAACGCGATGCCAAGCCGGCTGCGCACCGCCCACGCCGCGAAGCTGGTGCACTGGCCCTTGTAGAAGTTCCACGGGTCGACACCGGTCGTGGCCCCGCGGTACGGGTAGTCGTCCTTGGCCGGGTAGCTGTCGCCGCCGCCGGTGGGGGCGGGCTGATGCGAGGCGTTGTTGTTCTTCAGCGAGGCGTTCAGGTTGACCTTCGCACCGGACGCGATGTCCTGCGACGTGCCGCCGAAGTCGCTGTTGTAGTACACGCGGATGGTGCTGCCGGTGCGGTTCCACGCCGACGCCGCGTTGTTCTTCACGCACAGGCCCTGGCCGTTGCCGGCGCTCTTGAACTCGTAGCACGACGGCTGGGTGGCACCGTAGTCGGCCAGCGACGACCCGTGGTCGGAGATCGACCCGGCGAAGTCGCTGTTGTAGTAGTAGCAGAACTCGCCGCTGTCGCAGACGCCGTCACGTGACGAGGCCTGGGCCGGTGTCGCGGCGACGCTCGCGCCGGACACCGCGATGGCGATGATGACGCCCGCGGCGCGCAGTGCGCGTCCGACTCTTCCTGACATGGTTTGCCTCCCCGGGGGATGGAACTGAGGTGCACGGTGAGGCGACCGTACGAATCCGACTTACACACTTCGTACATTTCCGCTACAGCCGCCGACACCGCGCCGGCCGGGTGAGGGCTGGTGAAGTCCAGCACGCGCCGCACCTGTAGGTGC
>NZ_JBHTAC010000061.1:0-45089 GCF_042663325.1 Catellatospora aurea | reverse complement strand
GGGTGACCGGGCCGGCGTCAGCGGCGGGCGGGACGGCATGCCGTCCCGCCCGCCGCGGTTGCGCCTCAGGCGACCGGGTCGGCGCTGACGACGACCGCCTCGGGGGCGGGTGGGGGCTGGTAGTGGGTGAGGTGGCGCAGGGCGGTGTTGAGGACCGCGACGAGCGGCACCGACACCAGCGCGCCGATGATCCCGGCGACGGCGACACCGGCGGCCAGCGCGACGATCACCGCCAGGGGGTGGATCGCGACCGCCCGGCCCATGATCAGCGGCTGGAGCACATGGCCCTCCACCTGTTGCACCACGATCACCGCCGCCAGCACGATCAGGGCCGTCAGCGGGCCTTCGTCGACCAGGGCGACCAGCACCGCCACCGCCCCGGAGACCGTCGCGCCGACGATCGGGATGAACGACGCCAGGAACACCAGCGCCGCCAGCAGGAACGCGAACTCGACCCGCAGCAGCACCAGGGCCAGCCCGATGCCGACGGCGTCGATGAACGCGACGATCACGGTGGCGCGTACGTACGCGACCAGGGTCAGCCACCCGGCGTCGCCCGCCTCCAGCACGCGGCGGCGCGCCCGGCGCGGCAGCGCGATCATCGACAGGTGCCACAGCCTGCGCCCGTCCCGCAGGAAGAAGAACGTCACGACGATGATCAGCATCGCGGTGATCAACACCTCGAACCCCGCTCCCGCCGTGGCGAACAGGCCGCTGGTGAGGTTCTGCCGGTTGTCGCGGACCCAGGCGCCGGCCGCGTCGAACGTGCTGTCGAGCTGGCTGGTCGACAGGTGCAGCGGGCCGGTGCGCAGCCACTCGCGGACCTGCTGCAGGCCGGCGGCGGCGTTCTCGGCCAGGCCCGGCATGCCGTCGACGAGTTGCGTGACCAGCAGGGTGAGGAAGCCGACCGTCAGCAGCACCCCGCCGAACAGCACGATCGCGGTGGCCAGCGAGGCGGGCAGCCGTAGGCGTTCCCGCAGGATGCGCACCATCGGCGCGAGCAGCGCCGCCAGCAGCAGCGCGATGGCGAGCGGCACCAGCACCTGGGCGAGCCGCCCGGCCAGCGACAGCAGCACCCAGCCCACCCCGGCCAGCACCAGGAAGCGCCAGCCCCACGCGGCGGCGACCCGCAGCCAGTACGCGACCGCGTGGTCGGCGTCCTGGTGCGGCTCGTCCGGGGCGTCCGGCGGGTCCACGTCGGCGGGCAGCCACAGCGGGCCGGGCGTACGGGCCGCATCGATCCGCTGCCGAGCCGCACGCAGGCCGGACCACCACCGGGCTGCCTCGATCGCGGGCGGTGGCGGGGCGGTGGCGGGTTCGGGCAGCGACATGGCGGGCCTCCGGGGCGACGGCGCGAGGGGTCGATGCCGGACGGGCCTGGTGACGGGGCCGGGACCGGCAGGTCTGCGGATACCCGGCGCCGGGGACGGCAAACCGGTGCTCGCCGGGCCAGAGGTTTTCGTTACTCGCTGTTATATGTCGCCTCTGCCGGGTACCGTCGTCGCCAGGTGCCCGGACCTCGGGTGCCGTCCCGTTGTGCCACTTGGAGCCCGCGTTGTCCGCTGCCTCAGCCCACAACCCCGCTCGGCGCACGCCGCCGGCCGCCCTCGTCTTCAGCGCGCCGGAAGAGCCCCGCCCCGAGTCCCGTGACGCCGCCGTGTCCCGCCCGGTCGTCGTCGACCCGTTCGCCGTGCCCGGCTCCACGGACACCCGCGCCAACGCCTGACCTTCTGGATCTAGATGGTCTGTGGTCGCGGGAACGACCACAGACCATCTAGATCCACCGGTGAGCGGCTCGCCGCCCTCGGCGGCGGTCAGCCGGCAGAGGCGGCCGTCGGTTTGCGCCACACCGAGACGTGGCTCTCGCTGTCGGAGGTGAACGGCGCGCCCTGCCAGTCAGCCGTCCGCTGTTCGAGCTCCATGCCCGCCAGCCGCGCCATCAGGTCGCACTCGGCCGGCCAGATGTAGCGGAAGTTGCTCGCGCCGTAGCGGGTGCTGCCGTCGTCGAGCTTTCGGTAGTGGTGCGAGGTCCCCTGCTGGGTGACCATGTCGTACGTGTCGAAGCCGACGTGCCGGTCGGTCACCGAGAACGGCACCGCCGACTGGCCCGGGGGCATCCGCCGGATGCCCGGGATCCACAGCTCGATCACGAACCGGCCGCCCGGCGCCAGGTGCCGGGCGGCGTTGCGGAAGCATTCCACCTGCTCGTCCTGGGTGCGGACGTTGCCGATGCTGTTCCACACCACGTACACCAGCGAGAACTCGCCGGCCACCGTGGTGGTGGCCATGTCGCCGACGGCGACCGGTATCTCCTGCGCGGAGACCTTGCGTCGCAACT
Source organism: Catellatospora aurea (assembly GCF_042663325.1). Classification (NCBI taxonomy): domain Bacteria; kingdom Bacillati; phylum Actinomycetota; class Actinomycetes; order Micromonosporales; family Micromonosporaceae; genus Catellatospora; species Catellatospora aurea. The sequence continues at coordinate 42,751 of NZ_JBHTAC010000061.1, read as the reverse complement.
GGTCCACCATCGGCTGCGACAGCTCGATCCCGCTGACCCGCACGCCGCGGGCGGCGAGCGGCACCGCCACCCGCCCGGTGCCGATCGCGAACTCCAGTGCCGGACCCGGCCCGGCCAGCCGGGCGAGGAAGTCCACGGCCGGATCGAGCACGTCGGGTGCGAACATCTCGGCGGAGGTGTCGTCGTACCGTGCCGCGGTGGCTTCGTCCCAAAGATCGCTACTCGTCATGGGCACGAGCCTGCCCACCTCGACCCGCTCGTGCCAGCCATTTACGCCGCCACCGGGGCGGCGCGTACGCCGTCGCCGACGTGCGCGCCGCCCCGAGGCTCAGTGCAGGATGTTGACGTTCAGTTCGCGTTCGGCGGTACGGATGCCCTGGTAGACGGTGTCGCAGTCGTCCTCGACGCCGCCGACGAGGATGCCGTACGCGACGTGGCTGGCGAACATCGGCGCGCCGCTGTCGCCGGGCTTGCTGCAGTTGGAGGTGCGGCCCAGGTTGCGCATGGACAGCCCGCCGAGGTTGGCGGTGAGGCCGAGTTCGGTGACGTGACCGCAGTTGGTCATCCGGGTGGCCATGCCGGTGGTGCAGATGCGCATGCCGAGCAGGCTCATCTTGTCCTCGGCGATGTGGTAGGTCGTGTTCTGATTGGTCTGCGGGCTGTAGGTGACCAGCACCCAGGGCCGCGGGTCCCAGCCGGTCGCGATCGAGGTGTCGCTGATCCGGATGATCGCCATGTCCCCGATGTACGTGTCGAAGATCCAGCGGTGCACCGGCCCGATGGCCTTGACGGTGAGCGCGGCGTTCTTGCTGCTCCAGGTGCCGAGGTTGTCCATGGCGCAGTGGCCGGCGGTGACGACGTACTTCTTGCTGTCGACCTTGCTCTGCGCGATGAACCCGGAGGTGCACGACGTGTCCGGATGGTTGATCTTCACGCCGCCCCGCAGCGGCGCGTCGCAGTACGGCGAGTCGCAGCCGAGGAAGGGGCGGTAGCCGCCGGACGTCGCGGCCAGCACCACGCCGTCGCCCATCCGGTCCTGCGCCGCCTTCACCAGGGCCTCCTGCGCGGCCGTCAGCCCGCCCTTGCGGGGCACGCCGAGCTGCACCGCGTTCAGATCGGGGCGCAGGCCCGCGCTCAGGAACACGGTCGCGTCGCGGTTGACCCGGATGACCTCCTCGCCCAGCCAGTCGTTGTCGGCGGCCAGGCGTGCCGCCGAGCGCTTCACCGACACCAGGTCGTAGCCGCCGGTCAGGCCCACCACCTGCGCCGCGGCCTTGACGACGCCCCGCGCGGGCTCGTCGACGCCGCCGGTGACACCGACCTTGACCCGGTCTCCGTCGCGCACGTCGACCCATACCGCGCCGTATCGCGCGCCGAGGTCTTTCTGCAGCAGCTCGTCGAGGTCCGGAGCCACCAGCTGCCAGGCCATGCGTTCGCGGGCCTCGGCCTCGGAGATGCCGCGCTCCTTGGCGAAACCGGCCGCCTCCTCGGCGAACCAGTCGACGCCGGCGGGACTCGCCTCGGCCGTGGGCCGCGCGGCGGCGGATCCGGGCGGCAGCAGCGCCACGGCCAGGCCGAGCGCGCACGCGCTGAGGGCGGCCTGCTTCCATCGCACCATTCGTGTACTCCTCAGGCAGGGGAAATCGAGCCCTCACCATGTCCGGGCCGGAGATCCCGTGCCATCGCACGTCGTGCTTGCGACTGTCGGGCACGCAACAGCGGTGTCAGGCGGTGACGACCAGGCCTTCCCGCTCGTCGTCCCAGGCGGCTGCGCTGATCCGCCAGCCGGCGCAGGTGCGTGCGAACTGCATCGTCTTCATGCCCCGGCCGGTGAAGGCTGTCCCGTCCTGCACACCGGACTTGGCGTAGGAGCAGAAGTGCTGGGCGATGTCGCCGAAGACCTCGGTGCGTCCGGACAGCTCCCACTCCCGGAAGTCGGTCAGCGCCCCGCCTGCCAGCAGCGCCTGGCGGGGTGCGATGAAGCCGTCGACGTCGTACACCGTCGGCTCGCCGCCGCAGGTCTTCACGATGACCGCGCCGGGCAGGAACAGGCCGCGCAGCGCGTCGAGGCGGGCGGTGCCGTCCGGGCCGGAGACGAAGGCGGCGAAGAACACGCGCACGATCTCCTCGATCGCGGCGCGGTCCGCCCGAATTGTTTCGGAGGTGTCGGCGGTCATGGCTGGGACGCTAACTTGTCCTTGCACCACTTGCAGATCCAGAGTCTTGAGGAGTTCCGCTCGTGAACGTGTCCACCGCCGTGTCACAGGCCGTGGCAGCCGCCCCGGCTCTGGCGTCGCTCAGCGGCGAGCTGCGCCGCGCCATGCTGCACGCGTGCGCGGAGGCGCTCGCCGCGGCGGGCGACGAGATCGTCGCGACCGCGCTGGCCGAGACCGGCCTGACCGAGGCCCGGCTGCGCGGCGAGCTGGACCGCACCACCGGCCAGCTGCGGCTGCTCGGCGACCACGCGGCCAAGCCGTGGCGGCGGGTGTCGGCCGGGGTCGCCGCCGGCGGTGGCGACGTGGTGACCGTGCCGGTGCCGGTCGGTCCGGTCGCGGTGTTCGCGGCGTCGAACTTCCCGCTCGCGTTCGGCGTGAGCGGCGGCGACACCGCGTCGGCGCTGGCCGCCGGGTGCCCGGTGGTGGTCAAGGCGCATCCGGCGCAGCCGCGGACCGGTGAGCTGCTCGGGCAGATCCTCGCCCGCACCCTGCCCGACGGCGCGTTCTCACTGGTCGCGGGAGGTCCGGAGGTGTCGCTCGACCTGGTGCGGGCGCCCGGCGTCCGGGCCGTCGGCTTCACCGGGTCGCTGACCGGCGGCCGGGCGCTGATGGACGCGGCGGCGGCACGGCCCGACCCGATTCCGGTGTACGCCGAGATGGGTTCACTCAACCCGGTGCTGGTGCTGCCCGGCGCGGCCGTCCCGGCGACCGTGTCCGCGCTGGCCGCGGCCGTCACCGGCTCAGCGGGCCAGCTCTGCACCAAACCGGGCCTGGTCGTGACGGGTTCCGCGGCGTTCGCGGAGGAGCTGGCCCAGGCTGTGGCGGCGGTGCCGGTGCACCGGATGCTGACCGAGGGCATGGCGCAGGCGCACGGGAGCTGGCAGGCACACGCGGCCACGGCGCACCGGGTCGTCGCCGGTGCCGGCTCGCCCGCGCCGTTCGCGGTGGTCGTGGGCGTGGACGAGCTGGCCGGGGAGCTGCTGGAGGAGCACTTCGGGCCGTCGGTGGTGATCGCCGTCGGCGCGGCCGACGAGGTGCCGTCGCGGCTGGCGGGTTCGCTGACCGCTTCGGTGTTCGGCGGAGACGACGACCGGGAAGCGGCTCGTGCGCTGCTGCCGGGCCTGCTGGCGCGGGCCGGGCGCATCGTCTGGAACGGCGTGCCCACCGGAGTCGCAATCTGTGACGCGATGCAGCACGGCGGCCCATGGCCGGCGACGTCGGCGTCGTGGTCCACGTCGGTCGGCACCGAGGCGGTCGAACGCTTCCGCCGGCCGGTCGCACTGCAGGGGCTGCCGGCCGACCTGTTGCCGTAGCCGGGTCCACGTGTCGGGATGGCGTCGCCGACGCGCCTCCGAGCGCGACCGGTCCTACCGTCCCGGGGTATGAGACTCCGATTCGCATTAGTCGCCACCGTCGCGGCGCTGGCATCCGTGTTCGTCGCCCCGGCCGCGGCCGACGCCGCACCGGACGACCTGGCCTGCTCCGCGGCGGGCAGTTACAGCCGTTATGTGAACGGCACGCCGAAGACGTTCTGGCTCGTCGCAACGGTGGGCAGCTACCGCTACTGGCAGGTGGTGGGGGCGACCACGGACTACTACCAGCGCAGCTACGTCGTGCGGTGCAGTGGCGGCGCGATCGCCGCGTCGGCCGACCTGACCGTCACCGCCACCGGCGGCGACCGCTGCGGCACGACCACGACCAGCCAGTACCGGTACGTCGGTGAGCGGGCCGCGCTCCTACCCGGTCTTCCGTTCCCGGTCGAGTCCGACTACCGGTACTGGCACGTGTACCGGTGGGAGAGCTCGGGATTCTTCGGGTTCTGGACGTACGACCACTCCGAACTCGCCCAGTGCCCCACGGCCGGCTGACCACCCGCTTGGAACGAAGGAAGGGCACCTTCTTATCGCTGCGCGTATAAGAAGGTGCCCTTCCCAACGGCCGACGGCCGCTGCCTGGGGTTACTGCAGGCCGAGTTGGGCGTAGAGGGCGTCCGGCGCGGGCTTCGCGCCCGGCGGTGCGGACACCGTCACCGGCGCGCCGAAGTCGCTGTATCGCAGCGAGGCGCTCGGCGCCCCGCCGGCCGCGGGGATCGTGAAACCGACCAGGCGGCCCTGGGCGTCCAGCGACGCGCTGAACGGATGGCGCTTCATGCTGTCGGGGAACTCCTGGCCCTGCGTGAGCCGGAAGCTGATGCCGTTGCCGGTGCCGACCTTGCTCAGGTCGATGGCGCCCTTGATCTCGGTGCCGCTGGTCACGGCACCGTCGATCTCGGCCGAGACGATGGCGTTGATCAGACGGGCGGAGCCGCCCGGATCGTTCTTGCCCGCGGCGAAGGTCAGCTCGAAGCTCGCCGGGACCTTGGCCGGGTCGAGGCTCAGCCAGCCGTCGCCGACGCCCTGCATCTGCTGCGACTTCATGTACACGGCGTCGCCGATCATCCTGACCTCGGTGGCCTTGCCCGCGAACGAGATCAGCGCGTCGCCGCGTTTGCGGGTGTTGTCCATGTGCGAGCGGGTGGTGATCTGCCCGCCGGAGACGTCGACGTCGGTGCGGAAGCTCGTCTCGTCGATGAACTTCGTGCCCGCGCGCAGCAGCTCGACCACGGAGGCGGTCGTCGCGGCGTCGGCGCTGACGACGGGGACAGGCGAGGGCGCGACATCCTCGGCGCCGGTGTTCCATCTGACGGAGCAGGCCATGGTCATCAGCGCACCGGCCAGGGCCCCGGCGATCAGCAATCGTGATCTCATGGCCGGTGAAGGTATCGCGCGGACGCCAGTCGCGCTGACCCCCCGCCGCGCCTGTGGTGGCGGCCACCACGGGGGCGGCCCGGGGCAGGGTGCGCTCAGCGATCCAGGTCGATCCAGTAGCGGCGCACCCGGACGTGCCCGGCGTCGCGGACGCCTTCGAGCACGCCGCCCTGGCTCTCGATGGTGCGGGCGGAGGCGAGGTTGTCCACCAGGCAGGGGATGAGCACCCGGTGCAGGCCCAGCACGGTACGAGCCTCGCGGAGCATCTCGCCCAGCGCCCAGCTGGCCAGGTCCCGGCGGCGCGCCGACGGGCGTACGCCGTAGCCGATCTGGCCGAGGTCGTCGTCGTACCGGTGCCGCAGGGCGATACCCCCGAGCACCTGGCCGTCCTCGACGATCCAGCGGCAGGAGGCGTGCCGCTCGGCGGGGCAGAGGGCTCCGGCCCCGTGGTCGAGGTGCAGGCGTCGGCCGACCCAGTCGGCGAAGCCTTCCGGCGAGTCGAGGTCGTCGTCGGCGTGGATGCCGAAGCCGTCCTCGTGCAGACCGGGTCCCCAGTCGTCGCGGCATTCCTGAAACGCGGTGAAGAGGCTGGTCGTGGGTGCGATCAGTGAAGGCATGCGGGTCACCGTAGCCACGGCCGAGCCGGTCGGCGACCCGCTCCGCGCGCCTGTGGATCATGCCCAGGGGCCGCCTCTGCCCGCGGTTCTGCCGTTCCGTTTGGGGGAGTACGAGCGCGCCGCGGCGGGCCATTCTCGGCGGCACCAGATTCCTGGAAAGCTGGTTCGGTCGACACGGGACCATCGCCCGTCGAGGCGGAAACCGAGTCGACCTTGTGATCTGTGCCACAAAAGGAGTCGCGGCACCCGGACGGGTGCCGCGACTCGTGACTGCGCGCCGTGTCCGCGCTGCTCACCCCAGGGGACCACCGGTGGCGAGCAGCGGCGGGATCAGCGTTCGCGCAGTTCCGCGGCCCGGTCGGGGGAGCCGAGGATGCACAGCAGCGAGCAGGCCGTCGCCGAGGACGTGCCGGACGTGCTCGGTGGTGTGCCCTGCGGCGCGCCTGCCGCGCTGTAGTTGACGCTGGCCGTGTTGGTCAGCGGCAGCAGCAGCAGGAACGTCGAGCAGTGGATCTGCTTGCTCGCCCCGGCGGCCAGGGTGAACGTGCCCCCCGCCGTGACGCAGCCCGGCGCGACCGAGTCGTTCACGGTCACTCCCACCGCGTCGACCAGGCCGGTGTTGGTCACCGTGATCCGCCAGTACGCCGTGCCGAGGACCCCGAGCAGCCCGGCCGGGCTGGTCTTGCCCCAGGGCCCGGCGCCGCCCGGCCCGCACCGCGAGGCGCGGGTGTCCTTGCAGATCTCCTTGTTGACCGTGATGTTCGGCTGGCAGGCCGCCCCGGGGTTGATGGGCTGCTGGACGGTGTTGGAGGTCAGCGCGCCCCCGGCGTCGGTGCCGGTGGCGGTGTTGGACACCGAGTACACGCCGCAGTCGCTGCTCAGCTTGGTCTGGAAGCAGATCTGCGGCGGGTCGCCGTCGAAGCCGGCGACCAGGTGCGGCTCGTTGCCGCCGCCGAAGTCGTCGACGTTGAGCAGCCGCAGGCTGGCCTCGATGACCAGCGCCGGATGCGTGCTAGGCGAGATGCCGGACAGGTCGACGCTGCCGTCGGGCGCGAACGGCAGGGTCGCGATCACGGTGTTGTCCGGCTTGCTGATGGTCGCGGCGGAGTTGGCCAGGTCGATGTTGGCGATGTCGATGTCGACCAGGCGCGCGTCCTGGTATCCGGTGATGTGCCCGGAGGCCCCGTCGCAGTAGAAGTCGGGCGCGGTCAGATTGAGCGACGCCCCCGCGCGGAAGCACGGCGACGCGCCGGTGATCGGGTCCATGGAGAACAGCAGGCCCGCGTCACCGAGTCCGAGCAAGCACTCGCCGGCCTGGTCGTAGTCGTAGCCGTAGTCGCGGGTGGCGCCGCTGCCGCCGACACCCGGGTGGGTCTTCGGGAAGGCCATGCCGACGCAGGCCGCGTCGGTGTTCCAGTCCCAGCAGCCGGTCGCGCCGAGGATCGGCCCGCCCCAGAACGGGAAGTAGCTGCGCAGGTGCCCGTCCGGCCCGGTGATCACCTTCGGGTTGAAGGTCAGCACCCCGTTGGGCATCGCCGGGAACGCGGGCGGGGTCAGGGAAGCGCCCGCGATCGTGTAGCAGTGCAGCTGGTAGACGCCGCCCGCGGGTGGCACGCAGACGCCCTCCTCGTCACCGGTGGTGGTGTACGTGGTGAACACCCCGTAGGTGATCAGGCCGGCGGGTCCGGCGGCCTTCGGCGTCGCCCAGCCGGTGCATGCGGCGTTGGTGGCCGGGTCGAAGCAGGCGAGCTTCGCGCCGGTGCTCGGCGAGGACGAGATGAAGATCTTGCCGTCGGCGAGGGTGGTGGAGCCGAAGTACTGCGAGGCGGTGTTGGGCGAGGTGTCGCTGTGCGGTGCGACGATCCCGGTGTACGGCTGCCCGGCGCACGGTGTCTGCGTGGCCATGGTCAGGCAGAGCACCGATCCGTTGGTCGAGGCGGCGTACAGGTTGCCGTCGACGTGGGCGAGCCCGGCGATGTTGTTGCTGGCCGACGGGCTGCCGCCGGTGGGGGTGAGCGGGACGAAGCCGCAGTTGGCGCGGGCGTCCAGGTCGAGGCAGGCGACGCCGAGCGCGGCCGCGGTGTGGGCGGGGTAGTAGACCGTGCCGGGACGGTTCGGGTCGAAGACGAACTGCGGAGCCATCGGGCTGCCCAGGTCGCCGGTGTTGCCCGTGCCGAGCGGCCCGGCGGTGCTGTTCAGCGGCCGCGGCCAGGGGCCGCCCGCGCAGGGCTGGGCGGTCAGCAGGTTGATGCAGACCACCTTGGGGGCCGTCGGGACGAGGTGGTGGTAGATGTTCCACGACTCGATCGCGCCGTTGGCCGACCGGTACAGCACCGGGGTGAACCCGTCGCCGCCGGTGGCGGTGGTGGTGGGCTGCACCGGGGGCAGCAGCAGCCGGGTCAGGCTGGTGCCGCCGGGCTGCAGGTCGGGGTTGGTGGCCCGCACCGCGACCGTGCCCGAGGCCGGCTCGGTGGTCGAGAACGTCGTCCCGTCGGTGGACCAGGACTTCACCCAGTCCGGCGGCACCTTCAGTGATCCGGGAACGAGGGCCTGACCCGCGCTGATCGGGTCGGTGATGGTCACCGAGCCGCCCGCGCCGGGGTCGTCGTAGGACATCACCCAGTTGACGACGTCGCCGTGGTCGGCGGGATTCGACCCGGAATCGGTGACGTTCTGCACTGATTTGACCAATGTGCCCGGTGCGAGCGGTGGCGGGTCGGCAGCCGCCGTCACCGCCGGCGGTGCGAACGTCAGGGCCAGCGCCGTGGCCAGGAGCAGGATGGGCCGGGTAGCGATTCGTGGTCGTCGCACGGTGACGCCTCTCTGGACGGAGACCGTGGCACGGGTGCGGGCGGTGGCCCGTCACGCAGCGCCAGGTGGTGGACGCCGACCGTAACCCGCTTAAATGTGTGGATTGATGAATGAGATCATGAATGGCCGCGCTCTTCACCGTTTCGGGTGTCCTGTCCGGCGTGGCGTCCACCGCCCACACGTGATCATTTGCGGGTACGCTGCGTCACGAGGAGGCGGCGATGGTGACTCGGGTGGCGATGTGGTCGGGGCCGCGCAACGTGTCGACGGCGCTCATGCGCAGTTTCGGCGCGCGGGCGGACACGCAGGTCGTGGACGAGCCGCTGTACGCGCACTACCTCGAGGTCACCGGCCTGGACCACCCGGGCCGGGTCGAGATCCTGGCGAGCCAGCCCCGGCGCTGGCAGGACGTCGCCGCGGCGCTCACCGGCCCGCTGCCCTCCGGGATCGACGTGCACTACCAGAAGCACATGACCCACCACCTGCTGCCGGACATCGGCCGTGAGTGGCTGGGCGAGCTGGCCAACGCGTACCTGATCCGCGACCCGGCGCACGTGGTGGCGTCGTACGCGAAGGTGCGCGGCGAGCCGACCCTGGCCGACCTCGGCTTCACCCAGCAGGCCGAGATCTTCCGGGCGTACGGCGGCCCGGTGGTCGACGCCGCCGACCTGCTCCGGGACCCCGCCGGGGTGCTGGCGAAACTGTGCGCCGCGCTGGGCATCGGCTGGGACCCGGCGATGCTGAGCTGGCCGGCCGGCCCGCGCGACACCGACGGCGTGTGGGCCCCGCACTGGTACGCCAACGTCGAGTCCTCGACCGGCTTCGCCGCCTACGACCCGTCCCCGGCCGCGGTCCCCGACCGCTTGCGCCACCTGGTCGACGCCGCCCAGCCGTACTACGACGAGCTGCACGCCCACCGCCTGACCACCGCGGCCTGACCTTCAAACGGGGTCAGACCACCTGGGTGCCCGTGGCGCGTGCCTGCGCGAGGTAGATGTCGGCGATGCGCTTGGTGATCGGCCCGATCCCGCCGTCGCCGATGGTCCGGCCGTCGATCAGCACCACGCCGGCGATCTCGCCCATGGTGCCGGTGCAGAACACCTCGTCGGCGGAGTGCATCTCGGCCAGCGAGATGTCGCGCACCTCGACGTCGATGCCCGCCTCGGCGGCCAGGGCCAGCACCGTCTCCCGGGTGACGCCCTCGGGGCAGGCGACGGTCCGCGGGGTGGCCAGCCGCCCGCGGATCACCGCGAACAGGTGCGTGGCGTTGGTCTCGGCGACGAAACCGCGCCCGTCGAGCATCAGCGCGTCGTCGGCCCCGGCGAGGGTGGCCTCCATCTTCGCCAGGATCGAGTTGATCAGGTTGTTGTGGTGGATCTTCGGGTCGAGCACGTCCGCGCCGGGGCGGCGCACGCTGGAGGTGGCGAGCTTCAGGCCGCCGGTGTCGTACACCGGGGCCTTGTGTTCGGCGAGCACGATCAGGGTGCAGCCGGCCTGGTTGAGCCGCGGGTCCATGCCGCTGGTGACCTTCACGCCGCGGGTCAGGGTGAGCCGCACGTGCACGCCGTCGGTCATCTGGTTGGCGCGCAGCGTCTCGGTCAGCGCGGCGGTGATCTCGGCGTCGGAGGGCACGGCCGCGAAGCCGAGCGCGGCCGCCGAGCGGCGCAGCCGCGCCAGGTGGGCGTCCAGGGCGAAGATCCGGCCCTGATACAGCCGCAGCCCCTCCCATACCGCGTCGCCGCCCTGCACGACGGAGTCGAACGGGGAGATCCCCGGCTCGTCGCGGTGGCGCAGCACGCCGTTGACCCAGTACTTCAGGTCGGCGTTGCGCTGGTCGTAGCGCTGAAGCATGGCGGAACCCTCCCGGAGTCGACGCCCAAGGAGATCATGTCTGCCGGTCGCGGGTCGAGGGGACCCACCGTTTCGGCCACGCCGTCGATCTGTGACGCACGACAACACCGGATCGTCAAGATGTCGACAAAAGTCGATATTGGATTGCCGCCTGAGGCGAGCTGCTCGTAGCTTGCTGGCTACACACAGCAATGTCCAGGAGAGAGAGCTCGATGACCCAGCTCCAAGCCCCTCAGCTCGTCGTCAACAGCCGGATGCTCTACTTCGGCTGGGTGCCCGCCGACCCCGACGCGGTCGCGGCACTGGTCCCGGCGGGTTTGAAGCCCATGGCCAACCGCCAGGTCTTCATGAACCAGTACGTGGTGGACTCCCCGGAACAGACCTCCGGCTTCGGCGCGTACTCGCTCACCTACATCGGCCCCGACCTGGAGGACGCGTACGCGCCCGACGGCGTCACCCCCGGCCGCTGGTGGACCCACTACTTCAACTCCAGCCCGGTGGTGCGCGAGTACGCCTCCGCGCGGGGCGTGCCGGCCAGTGTCGGCACCACCACCATCGAGATCCACGGCAAGAAGCTCACCGCGACGACCACCGCCGACGGCGTGCCCGTCATCCGCACCACCGTGCGGGTCGGCCACAAGCTCGGCGAGACCGCCCGCGGTCAGCTGCGCTACCTGACCGAGGTCGGCGGTGACTTCGTGGCGGGCAACTACCCGTTCATCTCCGAGCCCGTCGCCGACTTCGAGGTCGAGAAGCTGGAGTTCCTCGACAAGACCCATTCGGTGTACGCGCTGCGCCCGGCCAACCCGCTGGAGATCACCTGGGGCTTCTACGCCCCGCGGGCCTCCTTCGCCTACCCGGGCGGCGAGACCGTCCTCAGCTGACCCACCGGCGCTGTCCGGCCCGCGACGATCCGCACCGGGCCGGACAGCTATCGGGTTGGCCGGTAGCGTTCCTCCCGGTTGAACGGGGGAGGAACAACCATGACCGGCGATTCGTATGCCGCCCAGCCGTTGCCCGCGCGCGCGAACGCCGCCTTCTGGCGCTACTGGGCGGCCTCGGCGACCAGCACCTTCGGGGCCGGTGTCACCACGGTGGCCCTGCCGCTGGTCGCGCTGACCGTGCTCGGCGCGTCCAATTTCGAGGTAGGTCTGCTCACCGCCGCCGGATACGCGGCGGTGGTCCTCATCGGGCTGCCCGCCGGCATCATCGTGCAGCGGTACGAACTCAAGGCCCTGCAGGTCGCCATGGACACGTTCCGTGCGATCGCGGTGCTGACCGTGCCGGTGGCGGCGTGGTTCGACGTGCTCACGCTGGCGCACCTGCTGGTGGTGACCTTCTTCGTCGGCCTGGCGAGCAACCTGTTCGACGTAGCCAATGCCACGTTCCTGCCGCGGATCGTCTCGCGCGAGGACCTCATCGCCCGCAACGGGCTGCTGTCGGGCACCTCCGCCACGACCCACCTGGCCGGACCGGCCGCAGGCGGCCTGCTGGTGCAGGCCGCGGGCGCGGTCGCGGGGCTGATCGTCGACGCGTTCACCTACGTGGTCTCGGCGGTGCTGCTCGCGGGCATTCCGTCGCCGGGCGCCCCCGCCCGGCCCGCGCAGGCCGAGCCCTTCTTCCGGCAGATCGCCGTGGGTATGCGCTTCGTCTTCCGCCACCCGGTCATGCGGCCCTCGTGTCTGGCCGCCACGGCCGTCAACTTCGCCAACGGGGCCGTCTTCGCGGCGACCCCGACGTTCCTCGTACGCACCCTGGGCCTGCCGCCGTCGGCGGTCGGTCTGGTGCTCGCGCTCGACGGGCTGGGCACCATCGTCGGCGCGGCGCTGACGGCCCGGCTCGCCCGCAGGTTCGGCGGGGCCCGTGCGGTGCTGCTGGCCGTGGTCGCCGCGGCACTGCTCGCGCTCGCCATGCCCCTGGCCCGGGGCGGCTGGGCGCCGTACGTCTTCGGGTTCGGGCTGGCGGGGTTCGGCGCGGGCGTGTGCGTGCTGTCCGTGGTCACCCGCACCCACCGCCAGACCGCGTCGCCGCCCGAGCTGCTGTCGCGGGTCATGGCGTCGGTGCGCTTCGTGTCGTGGAGCGCCATCCCGGTCGGCGCGCTGTGCGCGGGCACCGTCGCCGAGCTGGCTGAGCCGCGTGCGGGACTGGCCGTCGGCTGCGCCGCCGCGCTCGCCGCGGTGGCGGTGGTGTGGTCCAGCCGCATCCGCCGCCTGCGCGAGATGACTGACGACGAGCCCGCGACCGCGGCCGCCTGACGGGCGTGCCCCCGATACCATCCGCGCATGAGCGGACCGGTGTTCATCTGTTTCAGCCGTGAGCACGACGCGCCGTACGCCCGGCGGCTGGCCACCCATCTGGTCGCTTCCGGACTGCCCATCCTGTACGACACCCAGCCGGTGACGGACAGTTGGTGGTCCGCCTACACCCGCTCGCAGCTCGACGGCTGCTCGGCGGTGATCCTGGTGATGACTCCCGCCGCACAGCGCGACGGCTGGGTCGCCCGCGAGATCGAGCACGCCAGACGACTCGGTCGCCCGGTGTTGCCGCTGCTGCTGGATGGCAGGCCCTGGCCGGGGGTGGCCGAGCACGAGGACGTGACCGGAGGGGGCCTCCCCGGGTCGGACTTCGCCCGGCGGCTGCGAGCGGCGACCGGCGGGGTTCCGGCCGCCGTGGAGGCCCCGGACAGCGGTTTCGCCGTCCCGGTCCGGGGTGGCGTGACCGGGACGGCGGTCGGCATCGAGGTCGGTGGCGGGGCGTTCCTGCCGCTGATCGAGGCCGGCACGGTGGTGCCGTGCGCGTCCACCCAGCTGTTCACCACCGCCGACGACGGCCAGCCCGTCCTCAGGGTGCGGGTGTATCACGGCGACCGCCCGACCGTCGCCGACAATCGGTCGCTCGGCGTGTACGAGCTGCTGCTGGAGCCCGCCCCGGCCGGGACGCCGCAGATCGGTGTGACGTTGCGGGTGGAGCACACCGGGGTGTTCCGGCTCACCGCCGTGCAGGCCGACGGGCGCGAGGTGCCGGTCCGCCTGCTGTGACCCGGTGTCGCGGCCCCGTCACGCCTGCGGGGTGCGCAGTTGCGTGGCCAGGGCGGCGAGCCTGCGGCCGTATGCCTCGCCGTCGCGGCGGCCCAGCGGCGTGCGCTCCCAGATGTCGCGGTCGGCGTTCTCCCGGAAGTCCGTCTCCCAGTACAGCGTCCCGTCGGCCGCCCACTGCGAGTCCACGGCGAAGCCGCCCGGCGCGGGCCCCAGCCCGTCGCTGACCCCGAACAGCGACTGCGCCAGCGCGGTGCGGTACTCGGTGCGGTGGTACAGCTGGAGGAACGAGTCCTCGTCGCCGACCAGCGGCAGCAGCACCGGCATGGTCTCCTCGCGCAGCAGGCGGCTCTGCGGATACTGCCACGTGGTGCCGTGCCAGCGGGGGAACGCGTTGACGGTGTCGAAGTCGAGCACCCGGCAGTCGTGCAGCGCGTCCATCGCGGCGACCGGCCGGTGGCCGTTGCCGGCCCGGATCCGCCAGGTCGGCCGGCGCAGCAGCCGCAGCAGCACGTCGTCGTGGTAGGACGCGACCGCGGCCAGGCTCGCCGTCTTCAGCGCCAGCAGCGCCGGGTAGTGCTGCAGGTTCGCCCAGCGTGGGTCCGGTTCGTCCTCGGGCCGCCGCCGGCAGCGCATGACCTGCTCGATGACGCGCACCCAGAGCGCGGTGTGCTGGCGGTCGCGGTCGAGGTAGACCCCGTGCGCGAGCAGCCGCATCAGGGTGTCGCAGCGGGCGCGCACGTCGTCGTGGGCGCGCTGGAGGGCGGCCGGGTCCTGGGCCGGGGGTGCCGCGGGCATGGCGCGCAGGTAGTCGCGCAGCCGGCGGATCTCGGTGTCGAACAGGTCGGCGACCTCGATGTGCTTGACCGGGTCGGGCAGCAGTCGTTTGAGCCGGGCCACCGCCATCGCCTTGGTCAGCGGCGGGTCGGCGAGGTCGTCGAGCGCTTCCAGCCGGTTGACCAGGTCGGGGAAGAACTGCTCGGCGGCGGCCCCGGTGATGACGTGGGCGCGGTGCTGCGCGACGAGGCGTTTGGCGATCTGGCCCAGCTCGCCGCGGGACGCCCAGAACAGCGGGTAGCGCCGCGACCGGGTGCCTTCGAGGGCGGCGACCAGGCCGTGGTCCCAGTCGCCGGACCAGCCGTTGACGATCAGGCCGTACTCGTCGAGGACGCGTTCCAGCAGCCGCTGCCACGGGGCGCGGTAGGCGCTCAGCTCCTCGAAGGTGTTGAGCTGGTCGGTGCGGGCGTAGTCGCCGTGCAGCTTGATGACGGTGCAGCGGGCGTGGGGCAGCGGTTCCATGCCCTCGATCGCGGCGGGGCTGGCGATGACCTGCGGGAAGATGCCTTCGGCTTCGAGCGCCTGCTCGATGAGCCGGTCGAAGTTGGTGGTGACGATGACGCGTACCGCGCCGCGGGCGACGAGTGCCGCGATGGCGCGGTGGGCCGCGCCGGGGACCTTGATGCCCTGCTGGCGTTCCTCGGCGGTGGGCTCGAAGAAGGACGCCAGCAGCGCGCGCCGCGCGGCGGGTGTGCTGGCCAGCGATTCCAGCAGTGCGGAGTAGCCCAGCGGCGCGCCGTCGCCGTGTTTGGTCCACCACTGCTCCAGTTCGGCGTCGGTGGGCACGGCCTCGCCCGCGGCCGCGGCGACCTTCGCGACCAGCGCCGTCACGACACCCCAGCCCGTGGGCACGCCGACCGCCGTGGACGTGCCGGAGCCGAGCAGCAGGGCGTACACCCCGGGCTGCGCGTGCACGGCGGTGGCGAGGCTGATCCGGGCGTCGAAGACGGGGCGGCGGGTGGCGAGGAGGTCGTCCATGGCGGCAACCATAGACATCCGTGGCGACGCAGGGGAGGGCGCGTCCACGGGCCGACAGTGCACGGTCACGTTCTGCGGCGATGACATCCGTTCCCATGTTCATGTTGCAATGAATTCATGATTGGCTGTACCGTCGGCGTGCTGCGCGCGTCGTGGCTGCCATTTCCCCTGCTGGGGCGCACGATGTCAGCATTCCGGGCACGAGGTGGACGACCATGCATGACGACCATGAGCACGGGCACGGCCATGACGGGCACCCGCACGGCGTGAGCCGCGACGCCGACCGGCGCTGGCTGGCGATAGCGCTGGGGGTCATCGCCGCGTTCATGGCGGTCGAGGTCGTCGTCGGCGTGCTCGCGCAGTCGCTGGCCCTGATCTCCGATGCCGCGCACATGCTCACCGACGCCGCCGCGATCGTGCTCGCGCTGGTCGCCATGCGTTTCGCCGCCCGCCCCGCCGGTGGGCGCTACACCTTCGGCCTGGCCCGCGCGGAGATCCTGTCCGCCGCGGCCAACGGGCTGAGCCTGCTGCTGCTCGCGGGCTGGCTGGGCTACGAGGCGATCGTCCGGCTGGCCGATCCCGCCGAGGTCACCGGGTGGATGGTCGTCGTGACCGGACTGCTCGGCCTGGCCGTCAACGTGCTGGCGGCGTGGGCCATCGGCAAGGCCAACCGGTCCAGCCTCAACGTCCAGGGCGCCTACCAGCACGTGCTGATGGACATGTTCGCCTCGGTCGCCGCGACGGCCGCGGGCCTGGTGGTGCTGCTGACCGGCTGGGCGCGTGCCGACGCGGTCGCCACGCTGGTCGTGGTCGTACTGATGATCAGGGGCGGCTGGGTGCTGCTGCGCGAGTCCGCCCGGGTGCTGCTCAACGCCGCGCCCGCCGGGGTGCGCCCCGAGGCGATCGGCGTGGACATGCTCGCGGCCGAGGGTGTCGTCGAGGTCCACGACCTGCATGTATGGACGATCGACTCCGGACAGGCGGCGCTGTCGGCGCACGTGCTCGTCGACGAGCCCGCCGACTGCCACCTGGTGCGCCGGGAACTGGAGCGGGTGCTCGCGGCGTCGCACTCGATCACCCACACCACGCTGCAGGTCGACCACCAGGTCCGGGAGAGCGCCGACGAGCACTGCGAATCCGCGCACGGCCAGGTCCACCGCCGATGAAAGCTTAGTTCAGCGAATCGTGTACTATCGTCGCGTGGACACGATCGCCTCGCCGCCGACCTACGGGCAGGTGCTGGCCCGCTTCGGGCACGCGCTGTCCGACCCGACCCGCGCCCGCCTGCTGCTCGCCCTGCGCGACGGCCCGGCCTACCCGGCGGAGCTGGCCGACCTGCTCCAGGTCAGCCGGCAGAACATGTCCAACCACCTCGCCTGCCTGCGCGGCTGCGGCCTGGTCGTCGCCGTGCCCGAAGGCCGCCGCTCGCGTTACGAGCTGTCCGACCCGCGTCTCGCGCACGCCCTCGGTGACCTGCTCGGCGTGGTGCTGGCGGTCGACCCGACCGCCTGCGCCGCCGCGGAGACCGAAGACTGCTGCTGATGAGCGTCGGTCTGCCGGTCGCCCGCCGATCGCGCCTCGTACGCAGGATCAGGTTGCTGGTCGCGGCCACGATCACGTACAACGTGGTGGAGGCGGTCGTCGCCATCGCCGCCGGGCGCGCCGCCGGGTCGACCGCGCTCATCGGGTTCGGCCTGGATTCGGTCATCGAGGTGTCGTCGGCTCTCGCGGTGGCCTGGCAGTTCTCCGCCACCGACCACGAGCGCCGGGAACGGGTCGCGCTACGGGTCATCGCGCTGTCCTTCTTCGCGCTCGCCGCCTACGTCACCGTCGAGGCCGGGCAGGCGCTGCTCGCCGGGCACCGCCCGGATCACTCGACGGTCGGGATCGTGCTGGCCGCGGCCTCACTGGCGATCATGCCCGCGCTGTCGTACGCGCAGCGGCGGGCGGGCGCCGAGCTGGGCTCCCGCAGCGCCGTCGCGGATTCGAAGCAGACCCTGCTGTGCACCTACCTGTCCGCGGTGGTGCTGCTCGGGCTGGCCGCCAACAGCCTGTTCGGCTGGTGGTGGGCCGACCCGGTCGCGGCCCTGGCCATCGCCGCGGTCGCGGTCAGGGAGGGCGTCGGCGCGTGGCGGGGCGACACCTGCTGCGCCACTGTGCCCTCGACCGGGGAACGCGATAACGCCTGCGCCGACGGCTGCTGCGGCGACTGATTCCGGGCTGCCGTCGCGGTGGGCGCAGGCCGCCCCTTACACTGAGGTCGCCTCGCTGTACGCGTCTGAAGACCGTGCGGCGGGGCTCTTGTTTGCGCGGATAGTGCTAACCTCCTGCACACGGCGGTCCCGGTGGGTGATCGTAGGGGAGCAGGGCCGACGTGGCCGGGCGGGAGCGCGCGCTCACCTCGGTCGCGGGCTGACGAGGCACCTTCGGGAGGCGCGAGCATGGACACCGCCGCAGAGCAGCACCGGCCGCCCGCGGCCGCGTACGCCCAGGCGGCCGAGACGGCAGGCCGCGCTCCCTCGATCCACAACACCCAGCCCTGGCACTGGCAGGTCCACCCCGACCGCCTCGACCTGTACGCCGACACCACCCGGGCGCTGCCGGGCACCGACCCCGACGAGCGCATGCTGCTGGTCAGCTGCGGAGCGGCGCTGCACCACGCACAGGTCGCGCTGGCGGCGCAGGGCCACACCGTCGACACACGCACGCTGCCCGACCCCGCTGAGCCGCATCACCTGGCCGTGCTCACGATCAGCGGGGACACGCCGGTGACCGCGGACGCCGTACGCCTGGTGCAGGCCCTTCAGCTGCGGCACACCGACCGCCGCCCGACCGTGGACACGCCGGTCGCTCCGGAGCAGGTCGACGAGCTGCGCCGGATCGCGGGCGAGTACGGCGTGCACCTGCACCGGCTCACGCCCCCGCAGGTCAGCGAGCTGGCGGTGGCGGTGTCCCGCGCCGAGGACGCCGCGGCGGGGGAGCCGACCCTGCGGGCGGAGACCGCCGCCTGGACCGGCCCCGACCGCCCCGCCGGCGCGGGGGTGCCGCCGGAGTTCATTCCGGACAAGCGTCCCGAGACCGACGTGGGCGAGCGCGACTTCACCGCGCGTGGCGCGCTGCCTGTCGGCGGCGGCCACGACAAGTCCTCGACCTACGTGGTGCTGTTCGGCGGCGACGACGACCGCGCCGCCTGGCTGCGAGCGGGGCAAGCGCTGTCCGCGGTGTGGCTGCACGCGACCGGGCTGGGGCTCGCGGTGCTGCCGTACAGCCAGGTCATCGAGATCGACGGCAGCCGCGCGATGATGCGCCGCATCCTGTCGAACCTGGGGTACGCGTACATCGTGCTGCGGCTCGGGGTCGCCGACCCGGACCACCCGCTGCCCGGCCACACGCCCCGGCTGCCGTTCGACGCCACCGCCACCGTCGACCCCGCGTAGCGTCAGGTCACGAAGACCGTGAACGCCGTCCGGTGCACCTGGCCGGCGACCTTGAACTCCAGGTACAGGCGCTGCTCGCCGCGGTTGGCGAACTCGACGTGGAAGGCCAGCGTCGCGTCCGGGGCCTCGGCGGCCGCGTGCGCGTGGGTCAGCCCGAGGGTGCGCACCTCGAATGCCGACAGGTGCGCCATCGCGCCCAGGTGCGGTTCGAGCACGGGCGGCCCGGCGGCCGAGGAGACCTGGAAGCGCAGCAGCTCGCCCCGTCCGGCACGCAGGTGGGTGACCCCGTCCAGCCTGGTCAGGGTGAAGCCGTCGGCCGTCGCGGTCGGGGCGGGCGCGGGCAGCGGGGCCAGCCCGGTGTCACCGGTGATGAGGAAGGGCAGACCGAGCACCGTCGGATGGCCCAGGGCGTCCTTGCCGCGCGGCACGAACTCGGCGTAGAAGCGGTAGGAGCCGCCGTCGGTGACGTCGACCTTCGTGGACCAGGTGTCGTCGGCGAACTCGGGGTGCAGGTGGCGGTAGCCGCTGGCGTCGTCGCGGACCAGGTACAGGTGCAACTGCTTGGTCTGGATCGTCTCGTAGTCGCGCAGCGGCAGCCCGTCCGGGCCGATGATGCGGAACGCGACCGGGACGGCTTTGCCGCGCTTGGCCGGCATCGTCACCGGCTGGATGAGGTAGCCGTCGTGGCTGTCGGACAGCCCGTCGCTGTGCATGAACGGGGTGGGCGACGGCGACGGGGCGGGCGCGGCCCCGGACGGGGCTGCGGGCAGCTCGTTCAGCACGTAGCCGATGGTGATCGCGCCGGCGGTGATCAGCACGAGGTAGGGCAGCAGCCGACGCCACTTGCCGACAGTCACAGCAGGTCCCTCCCAGGGCGGCGATGGGAAGGGCACCTTCTACATCGCATGGCGATGTGAAGGTGCCCTTCCTTTCCTAGCTACGGGTGATGGTGACGTCGTCCACGCCCGCCTCCAGGAGGCTGGCGGTGGAGAGGTCGGCGGCGGAGATGAGGATCTGGACGGACTGGCCGACGTACGGGGTCAGGTCCCAGCTGCCGGCGGTCCAGGCGCCGTTGCGGTTGGACGCGGCGCCGGGCTGGTTGAACAGCTGGGTCGTGCCGCCGGAGTGCACCACGGAGATCCGGAAGTAGTCGGAGCTGCTGGAGTTGCTGCCGTGGGCGAGATACCAGGACAGGTTCAGGCGCAGGGTGCCGGTGGCGGGCAGGGTGACCGACGGGGAGCGCACGCTGGTGACGCCGCCGTCGACGTCGTAGTCGCCCGCTGCCGAGCCGGCCAGGCGGCCGGTGACCAGGTCGTTCACGCCGCTCACGGTGGTGCCGAGCTGCTTGGCCCCGCTGGAGGTCGTGGCGGCCGGGTCGCCGCGTTCCCACGCGCCCGCGGTGGCGGTGTCGACGCCGGTCGGGTTGACCGTCCAGCCGGTGGCGGTCTCGAAGGTGTCGCTCCACACCGTGGTCGGCGGCACGCCCGGGTTGTGCTTGACCAGCACCAGGCCCTGCTCGATGCCGCTGATCGCGATGGTGGCGCTGGCGAAGAACGGGTACACGTTCCAGGCCCCGTTGAAGCCGGTGTTGTTCGACGCCGGGTAGATGTCGAAGTAGGCGATCTCGCTCAGCGCGTTCGAGGCGATCCCGGTGATGTCCAGGATGCGCAGCCCGGCCCGGTAGCTGGCCTGGTAGGCCTTGGTGCCGATGATGTACAGGTTGTGGTCGGTGGCCTGGATCGTCGGCGACACGTGCACGCCGGTGTTGACCGGGGCGTTGAGGTCGGACACGTTCCAGATGAAGGTCTTGGTGCCGGGCAGGTCTGAGTCGGTCTCGTCGTCCATCAGCAGCCGGGCGTGGTCCTCGGTCAGCCAGCCCTGGTGGGTGTACCCGACACCGACGTACCCGGTGCGCGACAGCTGCACCGGCGCGGCCTTGTTGGTCACGTCCACGATGGTCAGCGTGTCCACGTTGTAGTTGAAGCAGATTTCGTGGTTCTGGTAAGCGACGTCGGGGCCGTGGTAGACCACGCACTGGTTCTCGTGCACGTAGCCGTCGTTGCTGACGCAGCCCGCGTTGACCGGGACCTTCGGGTTCTGCACGTTGACCATGTGCACGCCGCCGCTGCACGTGTTGGTGCCGACGGCGTAGATGAACCCGGTCTGCTCGTTGACCGCCAGGGTGTGCGAGTTGCCGAAGCCGGTGTAGCGGGCGTCGGCGGCGAACGTCTGCGGCGTGGTGACGCTACGCAGCCGGGTCAGGTCGAAGACCTGCATGCCGTGCGAGCTGATGGAGTCCGCGCCGATGTAGGCATGGTTGGCGTACACCTTGATGTCGCGCCAGGAACTCGACGTGCCGTTGTAGGACGGCAGGTTGCCCAGGTAGACGGGTGCGGTCGGCACGGTGACGTCGATGAAGGACGCGCCGGTGGACCGGCCGAAGATGATGTACTCCTTGCCGGTCGTGGTGTCCGTCCAGCCCCACATGCTGTTGCCGTTGCCGCCGCCGATCGAGCCCAGCGGCAACACGCTGAGCAGGTCGACGTTGCTGCACGGGTAGGTCCCGGCGAAGCCGCCGACGCACGGGGTCGCGGCGAGCGCGGCGGCCTCGGCGCGTACGGGCGCTTCGTAGTCCTGCATGATGCGCCGCACTTCCTCGCGGCCTTCGGCGCTGTTCGGGTCGTGTGCCCAGGCCCCACCTGCGGCCAGTGTCAGTGCCAGTACTCCCGCTACGAGCCCAGCTGTTCGCAAGGTCTTTCGCATGGCGCGGTCTCTCCCCTCGACGGTGCAGTCATCGTCACATGCAAATGTTTCAAGGGCAATGAGACGGTGAACGGCCGGTGGCGCAGGGCCACCGGCCGTTCGGAGGGGCGGGGGTTTCAGCTGGTGGTGCCGGTTACGGAACCGCTGGTCGCCTTGGTGACGTAGTAGGTGACGGTCGTGCCGCTCCAGAAGTGGAACGTCAGCGTCACCCGGGAGCCCGCGTTGACCTCGGCGAAGAACTCGGGCTTCAGCGTGATCGTGTTCGCCGTGTAGTTCGGCGCGAACGTGACGTCGAACTCCTTGAACGAGGTCCAGTTGTGCGGTCCGGCGAAGGTGCCGTCGGCGTACTTGGCCTCCATGGTGGCGAGCTGGTCGCCGCGGAACTGCGTCGGCACCGCGAACGACGCCGTGGTGCCGGTCGCGTTGGACACGATCGGCGGGTCGTTCGTGACGATGTTGATCCGCCACGGCACACCCTGGGAGAACCTGGCGTGCAGCGTCGCGTTGACGCCGTACGCCCGGCTGCCGACCAGGCGGGTCAGCGCGGACGCGGTCAGCGTCAGGGTGCTCCCGGACACCGTGTAGTCGGTGCCGCTGACCAGGTCGGTGCTGCCCTGGCGCAGGCCCTGGAACGTGGTGCCGTTCATGTTCAGCGCGAGTGTCTTGGCGGTGATCGTGCTCGCCTTCGGCACGAAGACCTGGTCGGCGTACGCGGTGCCGGAGCGCGTCGTCCAGCTCGACTTGATCTGGGCGAACAGCTCCGGGTCGCTCCACACCAGCGAGGTGCGTCCCAGGTGCTGGCCGTTGTCCCAGAGCATGGTGGTCAGCTGCTTGGACCGGGCGTAGTAGCCGAGGTACTCGAAGAACTTCAGCTTCTCGCCCTGCTGGATGGTGCCGGTGTGCCGATCGAAGCCGAGCAGGCCGTACTCGCCGATGATCACCGGGATGTTCCGGGCGACGAACGCGTTGTACACGCGGTCGAACTGCCCGACCAGGTCGGCCTGGGTGGTGGCGTCGAACCGGGTGCCGCCCGCGACGTTCACGCTGAAGGGCCAGTAGCCGTAGAAGTGCACGGTGGCGATCAGGTTCGGGTCGTTGAGCTGGGTGAACGTGCTGGTCAGCTCGTCGATGCGGGCCTGGTCGGCCGAGGTGTGCAGGGTCGGCAGGACCAGCAGGCGGGTGGCGTTGCCGCCGCCGGACTGGCGCACGATGCGGTGGAACGACGTGTTCAGCTCGTTGAGCAGCTGCGCGTTCTGCGCGTCGCCGGAGCTGCCGGTGAACTGCGGCTCGTTGACGCTCTCGAAGGTCAGCTTCGTCGACGAGTCCCGGAACGCGGCTGCCAGCTGCGTCCAGAGCGCGTTGTACCGGTTGAGCACGGTGGTGCGGTCGCTCGGCATGTTGGCGATCCACTGCCACGAGTCGTGGTGAATGTTGATCATCACGTACAAGCCGTCGGCGAGAGCCCAGTCCACCACCTGCTTGACGCGGGCGAGCCACGTGGCGTCGATGGTGTAGTTCGGCGCGGAACCGTGGTGCTGGCCCCAGGTCACCGGGATGCGGATGCTCTTGAAGCCCTCCGCCTTGACCTTGTCCAGCAGCGCTTCGGTGACCTGCGGGTTACCCCAGGAGGTCTCGTCGGCGCCGGTGGCGTCGAACGAGTTGCCGAGGTTCCAGCCGGGCTGCATCGCGGCCACGGCGGCCATCGCGTTCACGGCCGGCGGACCGGACGGCGAGGGCGAGGCCGACGGGGAGACCGACGGAGACGGGGAGGTGCTGCGCGACGGGCTCGGGCTCGACGGCGGCGGGGTGCTGCCGCCGACGCTGCCGGTGCAGGCGACGCCGTTGAGCGTGAACGCGGTCGGGTTGGTGTTCGTGCCCGACCAGGAGCCGTTGAAGCCGAACGAGACGGTGCCGTTGGTCGCGATCGTGCCGTTGTAGCCGACGTTGGTCGCGGTGACCTGGCTGCCGGAGGAGGTGACGGTGGCGTTCCACGCCTGCGTGACCTGCTGGCCGGAGGGGAACGTCCAGACCAGGGACCAGCCGCTGATCGGGTCGCCGAGGTTGGTGACGTCGACGTTGGCGGTGAAGCCGCCGGGCCACTGGCTCGGGGCGGCGTAGGCGACGCGGCATCCGGACGCGGCGTACGCGTTGGCCGTCGCGACCATGCCGAGACCCGTCACCACGGCGGCGCTCGCCACCGCGGCCAGACCTGCCCGCCATCGTCTCCTGCGTGCTGTGCTCGATTGTTCAGACATGATGCTCCTGAGTCGTGGGCGCGACCGGATGCGGTGCGCGGCAAGGCCGCCAGGACACCGCTGATGATCAATGGACATTAGTTTTGACTATAAACTTTGTCAATCGGTGTAGGGCGATGCGATGTGCCTCGGGTGGTACACACACCGCTTGTGCGACGTTTTGGCCGTCGTGTGCGCGACCCTCACTCACACATAGCTGGTTGCGGATGTGTGGCGCGCGTAATGTCCAGGGGCGGGTGGCGTGACGCCTCGGTAACGGTGGGTTCCTACCGTCGGGAGGCATCACGGGGCGTCGCCCGGGTGCCTTCGCCGACACGTGGAGGAACAGGCATGACGTCCACCGATCGTGCTGGGACGTCCCAGATCAGGACAGTGTGCTCGTACTGCGGCGTCGGCTGCGGGATGATCCTGCACATCGGGCAGGGCCCCGGCGGCGAACGCCGCGTGCTCAAGGTCTCCGGCGACCGCGAGCACCCCGCCAACCACGGCAGGCTGTGCACCAAGGGCGCCACCAGCGCCGAGATGCTGGCCGCGCCGGGCCGGCTGGCGGCGGCACGGGTGCGCCCGGCGCGCGGGGCCGAGCCGGTGGACACGGGCGTGGACGAGGCGATCAGCCGCACTGCGCAGGGGCTGCGACGGATCATCGACGAGCACGGACCGGACGCCGTGGCGCTGTACGTGTCGGGCCAGCTCACGTTGGAGGCGCAGTACCTGGCGAACAAGCTGGCCAAGGGGTTCATCGGCACCAACCAGATCGAGTCGAACTCGCGGCTGTGCATGGCCAGCGCCGGCACCGGGTACAAGCTGTCGCTGGGCGCGGACGGCCCGCCCGGCTCCTATGACGACTTCGACCACGCCGACCTGTTCTTCGTCATCGGCTCGAACATGGCCGACTGCCACCCGATCCTGTTCCTGCGGATGATGGACCGGGTCAAGGCCGGCGCGAAGCTGATCGTGGTCGACCCGCGCCGCACTGCGACGGCCGACAAGGCCGACCTGTTCCTGCAGGTCGCCCCGGGCACCGATCTGGCGCTGCTCAACGGCCTGCTGCACCTGCTGGTCGAGGCCGGTGACGTCGACGAGCGCTTCATCGCCGAGCAGACCGAGGGCTGGGCGGCGATGCCGGAGTTCCTGGCCGACTACCCGCCCGCCGAGGTCGCCCGGATCACCGGCCTGGCGGAGGCGGACATCCGCGCCGCCGCAGCGCTGATCGGCGCGGCGGGCGAGTGGATGAGCTGCTGGACGATGGGGCTCAACCAGAGCACCCACGGCACCTGGAACACCAACGCCCTGTGCAACCTGCACCTGGCGACCGGCGCGATCGGCCGCCGGGGCAGCGGGCCGTTCTCGCTCACCGGTCAGCCGAACGCGATGGGCGGCCGCGAGATGGGCTACATGGGGCCGGGGCTGCCGGGCCAGCGTTCGGTGCTGGTCGCGGCCGACCGGGAGTTCACCGAGCGGCAGTGGGGCCTGACGCCGGGCACGCTGCGCACCGAGGTCGGCAAGGGCACCGTGGAGATGTTCTCGCGGATGGCCGACGGGCAGATCAAGGCGTGCTGGATCATGTGCACGAACCCGGTCGCGTCGGTCGGCAACCGGCGCACCGTCATCGCCGGCCTCGAAGCGGCCGAGCTGGTCGTCACCCAGGACGCGTACGCCGAGACGGAGACCAACGCGTACGCCGACGTGGTGCTGCCCGCGGCGACCTGGTCCGAGACCGACGGCATCATGATCAATTCAGAGCGCAATCTGACCCTGGTGTCCGCGGCCGTGCCGCCGCCGGGGCAGGCGCTGCCGGACTGGCAGCTCATCGCGCGCGTCGCCGCCGAGATGGGCTACGCCGACGCGTTCGACTACGCCAGCGCCGAGGAGGTCTTCGCCGAGCTGCGCGCGTTCGCCAACCCGCAGACCGGATACGACCTGAGCGGCGTCACCTACGAGCGGCTCCGGCAGAGCCCGGTGCAGTGGCCCGCCACCCCGGACGGCCCGGCCCGCAACCCGGTGCGCTACCTGGACGGGCCGCCCACGGCGGACGGAACCCGGCCGCGCCTGAGGTTCCCGACGGCGAGCGGCCGGGCGGTGTTCCACCCGCGCCCGCACCTGCCCGCGGCGGAGCTGCCCGACGACGACTACCCGTTCGTGCTGAACACCGGCCGGCTCCAGCACCAGTGGCACACCCTGACCAAGACCGGCAAGGTCGCCAAACTCGGCAGGCTCAATCCCGCGCCGTTCGTCGAGCTGCACCCGGCCGACGCCGCGGACCTCGACGTGCACGACGGAGACCTGATCGAGGTCGCCTCCCGCCGGGGCCGGGCCGTGCTCCCGGCCGTGGTCACCGCACGGGTCCTGCCCGGCAGCTGCTTCGCCCCGTTCCACTGGAACGACCTCTACGGCGAGTACCTCAGCGTCAACGCCGTGACCAGCGACGCGGTGGACCCGCTCTCGTTCCAGCCGGAGCTGAAGGTCTGCGCCGTCGCGCTGACGAAGGTGGCCGCCCCGGCCGTGCCGGAGTCGGGGGAGGGGCTGCCCGACGACGTGGTGACCGAACTGCCGTCCGACGTCGCCGCGAGTTCGCTGCTGGCCGCCGACGATCTCGCTCCGCCCGTGTTCAGCCGGGAACAGCGGCGTTACCTGGCCGGGTTCCTGTCCGGCGTCGACACCGCGCCGCCGGGGGCGGGATCGGTGCCGTGCCTGCCGGGCGACGCGCCGTTCGACCCCGACCAGGCGCTGTGGCTCAACGGCTTCCTGGCGGGCAGGTTCTCCCGCACCTTGTCACTGGCGTCGCAGGCCGGTCCGGAGCGGGCGCTGCCGGCCGCGCGGGACGTGCAGGTGCTGTGGGCGTCGCAGACCGGCAACGCCGAAGGCTTCGCGACGACGGTCGCGCAGCGGCTGGCCGAGGCGGGCTGGCAGGCGCGACTGCGCGGGATGGACGGCCCGGCCCCGGACCTGACGGCCGGCGACGCTCCGCTGCTGGTGATCACGAGTACGTTCGGCGACGGCGACGCCCCGGACAACGGGGCCGGTTTCTGGGACTTCCTGGACCGGCCGGACGCCCCTCGGCTCGACGGCCGCCGGTACGCGGTGCTCGGGTTCGGTGATTCGTCCTATGCCGAGTTCTGCGGCCACGGCCGCCGCCTCGACGGCAGGCTGAGCGAGCTCGGCGGGGTGCGCCTGGCCGAGCGCGTCGACTGCGAGCCCGACTACGACGCCGCCGCGCTGGCCTGGCTCGACCTGGTCGTCGCGGCGCTCGCCGCTGATCCGGGGCCACCGGCCAGCGGTCCGGCGCCGGCCGTGGCAACGGCACCGGCCGCCTTCACGGCACCGGGCACGGGCCTGACACCGGGCACTGGTCCGGCACCGGGCACTGGTCCGGCACCGGGCCACCACGCTGGCGGCACCCGGCCGGGCGGGCGTGGCACGAGCCGTCGCGGCCCGGTTCGGGCCGCGCAGCCGGACAGTCGTGCCGGGAGGTCGGCGGTGGGGGTGCTGGACGCGCCGCCGCGACCGGACGCCGCGCCGAGCAAGGCCAAGCCGCTGACCGCGGTGCTGGTCGGCAACCGGCTGCTCAGCCTGGCCGGTTCGGCCAAGGAAGTGCGCCGTTTCACTTTCGACACGAGCGCGGGCGCGCTGGCCTACGAAGCGGGCGACGCTCTGGGGGTGTGGCCGACCAACTGCGCCGACCTGGTCACCGAGTGGCTGGCGGTGACCGGGCTGCACCCGGACGAGGCCGTCGACGTGGGCGGGCCGGTGCCGCTGGCCGAGGCGCTGCTGCGGCGGTTGGACATCACCCGGGTCACGCCCGGCCTGCTGCGCTTCGTCGCCGAGCGCAGCCACGACGCCCACCTGAAGACCCTGCTGCGCCCCGACAACAAGGGCGAGCTGGCGAAGTGGACGTGGGACCGGCAGGCCGTCGACGTCGTGGCCGGGCACGCCGTGCGGGCCGCGGCGGCGGACTGGGTCGCGGTCCTGCCGCGCCTGCAGCCCCGGCTCTATTCGATCTCCTCGTCGCCGCTGCTGGACCCGGCCCGGGTCAGCCTCACCGTGTCGGTGGTGCGCTTCGGCAACCACCGCGGGCAGCCACGCAAGGGCGTCTGCTCGTCTTATCTGGCAGATGCCGCGCCGGACACGCCCGTGCCGGTGTTCCTGCAGCGTACGCCGCACTTCCGGCCCCCGGCCGACGGAGCCACCCCCATGATCATGGTGGGTCCGGGCACCGGCGTCGCCCCGTTCGTGGCGTTCCTGCAGCAGCGGCGGGCGACGGGCGCACGCGGACGCAATTGGCTGTTCTTCGGCGAGCAGCGCCGGGCCACCGACTTCTACTACGCCGACGAGCTGGCCGAACTCGTCGAGGACGGCGTGCTCACCCGGCTCGACCTGGCATTTTCGCGGGATCAGCGGAGCAAGGTGTACGTCCAGGACCGCATGCGCGAGCACGGCGCCCAGCTGTGGGCGTGGCTGCAGGAGGGCGCGCACTTCTACGTCTGCGGTGACGCCGCCCGGATGGCCAAGGACGTCGACGCGGCGCTGCGGGAGATCGCCGGACTGCACGGCCGGCTCGATCCGGCCGCGGCCGCCGCGTACGTCAAGCAGCTGGCGGCGGACCGGCGCTACCTGCGGGACGTGTACTGACCGGGTGGCCGCGTCGAACCCGGGCCCTGGTCGGCGGGGGTGATCCGCGACAATGACCTCGTGTCCATGCGTGATCTTCTGCGGGGACTGCCGGTCTTCGCCCGTCCGCTGCCCGTCTTCGACCCGGCCGCCGCCGCGCCGGACCCGGCCGACCTGCTCGCCGCCTGGCTGCAGGAGGCCATCACGGCCGGGGTGTCCGAGCCCCACGCGATGACCCTGGCCACCGCGGGGCCGGACGGCCTGCCGGACGTGCGGGTGCTGATCCTCAAGGACCTCGACGCCGAGGGCCTGTACTTCGCCACCGAGTCGATCAGCGCCAAGGGCGCCCAGCTCGGCGTCAACCCGCAGGCCGCGCTCGGCTTCTACTGGCGCGAGCAGGGTCGCCAGATCCGGGTCCGGGGGCCGGTGCAGCCCGCGGTTCCCGAGGTCAGCGCCCAGGACTTCCTGGCCAGGCCGATCGGATCGCGTACGGCGAGCCTGATCGGACGGCAGAGCACCGTGCTGCACGACCCCGCCGACCTCGCCGCGGAGCTGGCCGCCGCGCAGGCCCGGCTGGAGGCCGACCCGGGGCTGGTCGCCGAGCACCACACCGTGTACCTGCTCAAGCCGATGAGTGTGGAGTTCTGGCAGGCCGACCCCGAGCGGCGGCACATCCGCCTGCGGTACCGCCGCACCGACGACGGCTGGCGCACCGATCGCCTGTGGCCGTGACCTGGCCGGGTGGACGCGATGTCGTTTTCCCGCCAGCCTGCCGTCCGGTCCCGGTGACATGATCGGCTGAGGCGAGCGAGGACGGAGGCAGGAGCGATGACCGCACGGCACACCCGGATCGGCACTGCGCTCGGCGAGCTGACGGTGGTCGCCGACGGCGACACCCTGATCGGGTTGTACTTCCCCGGGCACTGGTACCCGCCGAAGGCGGATGCCATCGGCCCGTTCGTCGAGGCGGCCGCTGATCCGGTCTTCGCCAGGACGGCCGAGGAGCTGGCCGAGTACCTCGACGGGCGGCGCACTACGTTCGACGTGCCCGTGGCCCTGCACGGCGACGACTTCCAGCAGCGGGTGTGGGCGCTGCTGCGCGAGATCCCGCACGGGGAGACCACGACGTACGGCGCGCTCGCCGCGCAGCTGGGCAACCCGGCCCTGGCG
Organism: Catellatospora aurea; assembly: GCF_042663325.1. Lineage (NCBI taxonomy): Bacteria > Bacillati > Actinomycetota > Actinomycetes > Micromonosporales > Micromonosporaceae > Catellatospora > Catellatospora aurea. The sequence goes on along the minus strand of NZ_JBHTAC010000061.1, from coordinate 13,426 downwards.
CAGCGGGTCGGGCAGGCCGTCGGCCGCAACCCGGTCTCGGTGATCGTGCCCTGTCACCGGGTCGTCGGCAGCGACGGCAGCCTCACCGGATTCGCGGGCGGCCTGCGGCGCAAGCAGTTCCTCCTCGAACTGGAGGAGCCGGCCGAGGTCAAGGCGGGCAGGCTGTTCTGATCTCCGGCTCAGGCCGCCGTGGCCGTCGGCGGGGTGAGCCGGGCGAGCACCTGGCGGGCCTGGTCGGCGTACTCCGCCGAGACGCTGACCGCGTACTCGCTCGCCTGCAGTGAACGGCTGGACGTGAAGTCGCGCTTGCCGCGGGTCATGGCGTGCGCGATCGCGCCGAAGATGGCGCCCCAGATCGCGGCGATCACCACCGCGGTCAGCACGACGGCCAGCCAGTTCGTCGGCACGAAGATGCCGAACAGCAGGCCGATGAACAGGCCGAACCAGGCGCCGCCGGCCGCGCCGTACAGCGTGGCCCGGCCGGTGGTCATGCGGCCGAGCACCTGCTCCACCATGCGCAGGTTGGTGCCCACGATGGCGGCGTGCTCGACGGGGAACTTGTTGTCGGACAGGAAGTCCACGGCGCGCTGGGCGTCGCCGTACTCCGGGTAGGTGGTGACGGCGACCATCGCCCGGCTGGGGTCGACGGGCTGTACGGGCACCGGCTGTCCGGCGAAGCCGCCTGCCGCCGCGGACGATGTGCTCATGATGCTCCCTCGTTCGGTTTTGTCTCGTCAGTCCTGATCATCGCGCGCCACGCCGGCCGAACATGCCGTTTTGCCGCTTTTGTCGTCCGCAGCAGCCGATGTACCCACCTGAACTGCGGGAATGCCGAGCGGATCGTGGCGGTTGTCGATGGGGCGAACAGAAAGGGCAGGTGCCAGATGAAGGTCAGAAGCTCACTGCGCAGTCTCAAGAACCGGCAGAACTCGATCGTGGTGCGTCGCCACGGCGCAGTCTTTGTGATCAACAAGTCCGACCCGCGCCAGAAGGCCCGCCAGGGCTGAGTCCCGCCCCCTGCGCGTGCCACGCAGGATCAGCAGACTTGCCAGGCACCTGGGCGTACGAGGTCTCAAGATACGCACAGGTGCCTGGCAATTCAGACGATCGAGGTGGAACGGGTCACTTCGCGGCGTCGCGCAGGGCGTCGCGCACCCGGTTGGCGATGGCGGCCGGTGAGCCGTTCTGGCGCGACGGGTGCGCGTCCGGCGACGCCGGTCCGACCCGCTCGGCCGCGCGGGCCGTGGCGGCGATCCCGATCAGCTGCTCGACGGGCATGTTCTCGCGCAGGTAGCCGAACTCCTCGTCCTCTTCGAGCTCGGCGTGCTCGATGACCGCGTCGCGCAGCTCGATCAGGCGGTCGTCGAACTGCGGGTGGTCGACGCCCATCTCGTACAGCTGGGACAGGTCCTCGGTGGCCTGCTGCTCCTCCTGCAGCCGCGACTCGATCAGGTCCTCGCCGTCGGGCAGCCGCCGAGCGGCCAGCGGGTGCACCAGCTGCTGCTCGATGTTCTCGTGGATCACCAGCAGGCGCACCAGCTGCTGCCAGGCCTGCTGCTTCTGCTCGCCCTGCGTACGGCCGACCTGCCCGAACAGCTGCTTGATCTGCTCGTGGTGGCTCAGCAGCAGGTCGATCACGTCGTCGTGGCGGCCTTCCCAGGCCGTCTCGCCCGCCCGGCCGGAGCTTTCGGCGCGCGCCGTCGTGCCGGGCTGGGCCGTCTTCTTGCCGCCGGTCTTGTGGGCCGCGCCGCTCGCCGGGCTCGCACCGGTGCTCTTCTTGCCGGTGGCGATGCTCGCCGACATGGTGCCCTGGTCGGAACGCATGGTCTTCACCGCCGCCTTGACCAGCTCCTCCTTGCGCATGCCCGAGGTCCCGGTCACGCCGTGGTCCTTGAGCCAGCCGCGGAGCTGGTTGACGGTCATCGTGTCGATATCGCCGGCCATGTCCGAGTGGTCGTGCCCTCGGCCGGCCGGGCTCCCGCTGCTCATGTGCTCCGCCATCGTGTCGTCCCTTCCTCCAGCTCGACCCCCACCCCCGTGGAGCCACCCCCCATCCTGATGGAAACGGCATGGCCGCGGGCCGGGTTGGCGAACCTCGGCACCCCGGAGCCCGCCGGGCGGGGCGAGGTTTGGCGCGGCGGAGATCGGGGCAGCCAAGTGACGCGGAGCAACCCCCGACTCGCGCATAGAGGAGCACACCATGACCGTCGCCGGTATCATCTCGGCCATCATCGTCGGCCTCGTCATCGGCGCGCTCGGCCGCCTGGTCGTGCCCGGCCGGCAGAGCCTGCCGATCTGGCTGACCATTGTGGTCGGCATCGTCGCCGCCATCATCGGCACCGCGATCGCGCAGGCCGTCGGCGTCGCCGTCACGGACGGCATCGACTGGATCGAACTCGTCTTCCAGGTCGGCCTGGCCGCCCTCGGCGTCGCGCTGATCGCCGGCGTGCGAGGCCGCGGCACGGTGTGACCGCCACGGCGTGAAGCGGGCCCCGGACGGCGATCGTCCGGGGCCCGCTTCCTCTGCGCCGGCCGGAGCAGCGCCCGCAGCGGATCGCCGAGATGATCGAGCTGCTCGAAGCCGGCCGCAGGCAACGACCGTCGGCATAGGGCCGACAGGCTGGTACGCGCCCGCCATTCGGCTTCATAAAGTAGTTAACCCCTTACGCAAAGTAACCCTGGCGCGTTGATGAATTGGGTGACGCACCCAGATCAACCAGGACAGGGGGACACCGTTGTCTCGTAGACGTCTCATCACCGCGCACGTCGCGCTGGCCATGGCCGGCGGACTCGCGGTGCTCGCCGCACCAGCGGCCGCGTCGGGCGCCGGCCCGACCGGTCGCGCGGTCGCGAACCAGCAGGCGGGAGTCGACCGGTCCGTGCCGGTACGCGGCCTGCCGCACGCGATGACCATCATCAGCAAGGGCGCGGGCACCACGCGCGCCGTCGCCCGGGCGCAACTGGCCGACCTGGCCATCACGAAGGTGGGTACGCCGGAAACGGTCCTCGCCGGTGAGGAGATCACCTACACGATCACCGTCACCAACAGCGGGGCCCCCGCGCTCCGGGTAGGCGTCACGGACGTGCTGCCCACGGGCGTGGAGTTCCTGGCCAGCTCGATCCCGTGCCAGAACAACGCGGGCACGCTGACCTGCGGCCTGGGCCCGATGGCCACCGGCCAGACGATCCAGCTCGTCATCCAGGTCCGCGTCCCCGCGAGCTTCACCGGTCTCACCCTCACCAATACGGCGACGGTCACCAGCCCGCAGGACGAGACGGACAGCACCGCGACCGTCACGACGCGGGTCGCCACTGCCGCCGACCTGTCGGTCACCAAGATCTGCAAGCCCGACGTGCCCGCCCCGGCGAACACCGAGGGCTACTGCGACATCTACGTCGACAACCTGGGCCCGTCGGACGCCCAGAACGTGACGCTGACCGACGTGCTCACCTCCGCCGCGCCGTTCGAGGTGTCCCGGGTGCGAGTGAGCCCGGGGACCTGCTCGGCGACGCCGACGGGGCCGATCCGCGACCTCACCCTCAACTGCACGCTGGGCACGGTCCCGGCCGGCACGCGGGGCGTCGTGCGGGTCGTCGTGACGGCGGCGGACGTGGCCCAGATCAACGACGTCGCCACGGTACGCAGCACGACCGCAGACCCGGAGAAGGGCAACAACCAGGCGACCGGCCGCGTCGACTTCGTCGGCTCGGCGGACCTGAGCCTGACCAAGACCGGCGACGCGACCGCCGACGCGGGCACCGACCTCACCTACCTCATCACGGTGACCAACAGCGGCCCGTCGACGGCTCGTGACGTGGTCGTGCGGGACACCATGCCCGCCGGGGTCACCTTCGTCTCGGTGTCGCCCTCGGTCGGCTCCTGCACCAACGGCCAGCCCAACGGCGGCCGGCTGGAGTGCGGCCTGGGCAACCTCGCCAGCGGCGCGAGCGCGACCATCACCGTCGTCGGCCACGTCGCCGCGGACCTGGTGCCGGGCACGATCCTGTTCAACGAGGCCATCGTGTCCGGGGCGACCGCCGATCCGGACAACAGCGACGTGCGGGCGAGCGTGCCCACCGAGGTGACCGCCTCGGCCGACCTGTCGGTGACCAAGTCCGGCACGCCGGACCCGGTGACCGCAGGCGACGAGCTGAAGTACACCGTCACCGTCGCCAACGCGGGCCCGTCGGACGCGCAGGCGGTCGTGGTGACCGACACGCTGCCGGCCGGCACGACGTTCGTGAGCAGCAGCGGCGACGCCGTGTGCACCGCGGACGAGCCCGGTGAGGTGGTCTGCGCGCTCGGCACGTTCCCGCAGGGCGAGCGGCAGTTCACGCTGACCGTGGCGGTCGGCGCGGACGTGCCGGACGGCACGCTGACCAACACGGTGGTGGTGTCCTCGCCGACCCCAGACCCGAACACCGACAACAACACTTTCACCACGACGACCGCGGTGGAGACCTCCGCGGACCTCGCCATCGAGGCCGCGGCGACGCAGACCTGGCAGCAGGAGGCGGCCGCGCTCAGCGGCGACAAGAAGGACAAGGGCACCATCGTGCTGCTCACGCTGACGGTCCGCAACCTCGGCCCGTCGGACGCGCAGAACATCACGGTGCTCGACTCGCTGCCGCTGCGCCCCGACAAGGTCGGGGTGGAGTCGCTGCCGTCCGCCTGCACCTACGACTCGGGCCAGGACCACGTCATCACGTGTACGGCCGACAGCCTGGCGGCGGGCAGCACGCTCGTCCTCCCGATCAAGCTGAAGGTGCGCGCCGAGGGCGAGCTGGTCAACACCGCCACGGTGTCCAGCACCACGCCGGACCCGAACCCGGACAACAACACCAGCACCATCCGGTTTTTCGTGTGGAAGAAGAACTGACGATCGGCTGACGGCCGGTCGGTGACCGGGGGTGGCGCGGGTGTCCCGCCACCCCCGGCAGGCGGCCACGGTTCGGAGTGCTCGACAGCTCGCTGTCGATCCGGACCGTGGCCGCCTCGCGTCACCGGAGCCCGTCGAGGAACACCGCGGTCACGGTGTCACCGACGAGCGTCAGCACTTCGCCGGTGGGGGAGAAGCCCCCGGCGACCTGGCCGGGCTCGGTCCACAGGAGACGGCCGCGGTTGTCGAACAGCACCGCGGAGCCGTCGTCGACGGCGAGGACCAGGGGGCCGTGCCCGCCCCACACGCACCGGGTGCATATCGCGGCCAGCGGCGACCGCGCGGACATGTCCGCCGGCAGGCCTTCCGGCCGGATGAGCCGGCTCTCGACGACCCGGTCTCCGTCGAGGGTGAGCAGCACCGCGGCCACGGCGTCCGCTGCCGCGTCGCTGCCTGCGGCGAGCAGTCCGCTGCCGTCCACCGCAAACGCCACCGCGTTCACCGTCGACAGTCCCGTGTCGTGGCTGGTGAACGCGCCGGAGGCGGTGTCGCGTACCACGATCGCGCCGGCTTCGCCGGCATGGGCCAGCAGCCGTCCCGCGTGGTCGAGGGCCACCGGGCCGCAGTCGGCGACCTCCTGCGTGAGCAGGACGTGCCCGGTCGCGGTGTCGATCACGCGCAGCCCGCGGGCCACGGATCCGGCCGCGACGCGGCGGCCGTCGCCGCTGAAGCCGATCCGGGTCGTCATGCCGACCATGTCGAAGCTGTCGACCGACTCCTGTGCCGGACCGAGGTCGAGCTGCCACAGCTCGTCGCCGGCGGGGGTCCGCCAGGCGTGCAGGCGGCCCTCGACCGACGCGACCGCGACCGAGCCGTCCGGGCTCACCTGCACGTCCAGCGCCTCGTCATGGAAAGCGCTGCCGTCGAGGAGCATCCGGCTGGGAACCTGTGGGCCGGTTCCCCAGACCACGATGTCGCCGCCGTTGTGGTGCCACTCGGCTGCCGCGCCCAGCACCAGCCAGGCCGGGTCGGGTGGGCAGGCCACCGACACAGCCCCCTCGCCGAAGCTCGCGAAGTCGTCGACTTCGGCAGGGAATCGCGGGGAACCGCCGGTCTGCACATGGTCGAGGTCGCCGAGTTCACGCCAGGCCGCCGTTCGATGCCAGGGCCGATGCCGCCCGGCGCGCTGCTCGTCCCACCAGTGATCGGGCATCGGCCGGCACCGCGCGGGCCAGTCGAGCAACCGCCCGGCCACCTCAGCCAGGACGTCGGCGGACGCGCGTTCGAGCAGCGGCACGGCCCGCGCCCATGCCTCGGTCGAGGGTTCACCGGACAGCAACGTGTCCAGTGTGGTCGCGTCGTCCATGCCGCCTCCGCCGTCCGGCGCGGGACTGCCGCCGCGCTGCGGCACGGACCGTATCACCGCGCCCGGACGGGCCCGGGTCAGCGGCGGGCCGCGTCGAGCGCCCGCAGGTACTCGTCAACCGTGAGCGTCGCGTGCGAGAACAGCGGGTACCGCGCCACCATGGCGTCGTACGCGGCCGGCCCGGCGTCGGAGGCGGTGGCGTCGGGAATGGTCGTCACGTGGTAGCCGCGTTCCATCGCGCTGCGGGCGGTCGACTCGACGCACATCGAGCCGATCATCCCGGCGACGGCGAAGAACTCCACACCGTGGTGGCGCAGCTGCGCGTCCAGGTCGGTGCTGGCGAACACGTCGATGTTCTTGTGCGGCGCGAGCGCGACCTCACCGGGCCCCGGCGACAGGTCGGGATGAAACTCGGTGTTCCAGCTGCCGGCCTCGAACAGCCGGTTGTCGAACATCGCCCGGTGGATGCCGGTCAGGCGGCCCCAGCTCGCGTACTCCTGCTCGGTGTAGGACATCCCCGAGAAGAACACCGGCACGTCCCGCTCCCGGGCCCCGGCCAGCAGCCGGCGCAGGTTGCCGAAGGTGCCGATCCGCTCGAACTCGGCCTGGTACAGCGGGTAGCCCTTGCCGCCGGGGTCGAACACCTCGTTGACGGTGTCGATGAGCAGCAGCCCGCAGCGTCCCGGTGTGTAGTCGTCGCCAGGCATGATCCCTCCAGGTGCGCTCAGACGAGTTCCAGGCCGCCGTCGACGGCCAGGATCTGACCGGTGAGCCAGACCGCGTTCGGGTCGGCCAGTCGCAGGATCCACGTGGCGACCTCGTGCGGCTCGCCCCGGCGGCCGAGCGGGATGGTGTCGGCCTCCTGCTGCTTGATCCGGGCGAGCATCTCGGGGGACAGCCCGGCCGCGCCGAGCGCCTCGCTCTCGGTGGGCCCGGGGGCGACGGCGTTGACGCGGATGCCGTCGGCCGCCAGCTCCAGCGCCCAGCTGCGGGTGAGCTGCTCCACGGCTGCCTTGGTCGCGGCGTAGTGGGACGCGCCCGCCAGCGGCCGCCGCCCGTACGTGCTGGAGACGTTGACGATCGACCCGCGGTGTTCCCGCAGGTGCGGCAGGGCGGCACGGGCGAGCAGGCTCGGCGCGGTGACGTTGACCTCGAACAGGTCGGTGATGCTCTCCGCGGTCGCCTGCGCCAGCGGCATCAGCGCGGTGATGCCCGCGTTGTTGACCAGCACGTCGATCCGTCCCCACCGGTCGGCGGCGGCCGCGGCGACGGTGTCGGCGGCGTGCGGGGCGCGCACGTCGATCGCCAGCGGCACGACGCCGGGATGTTGGCGGGCCGTCTCTTCCAGGGCCTGCGCGCGCCGTCCAACGCCGAGCACGTGCGCGCCGTGCTCGGCGAACGCGAGCGCCGTGGCGCGGCCGATGCCCGATCCCGCCCCGGTCACGATGACGACCCGGTCGGCGAAGGAGAGGTCGGTGGATGGCATGACGATGTCAGCTCCTTGCGGTGTTCTCATGAGCCGCCGTGCGCACGCCCGGTGGACCGGCGTGCGCACGGCGCGGGCTCTCAGGCGGCGGGGCGGGCGGCCAGCCAGTCCGCGTAGTTGATCTTTCCGATGCGGGCGTCGCCGAGCGGCACCAGGGACGTGTCGGTCACGGCCGCGCCGAAGTAGGTCGCCGAGGGGTCGGTGATCACCTCGCGCGCATCGCCGTCGGCGGCCAGCATCTGGCGCACCATGTCGTCCTGGCGGATCTTGTCCGGCCCGGCGATGTCGTACGTGCCGTTGGCCGGGGCGGCCATCGCGGCGTCGGCCACGGCGGCGGCGACGTCGTCGGCCGCGATCGACTGCATCATCGCCGAGGGCAGGTGGATCGCCTCGCCGCGGCTGCCGCCGTGCGCGATCGCGCTGGTGAACTCGAAGAACTGGGTCGCCCGCACGATGGTGTACGGCACGCCCGCGGCCTTTACCAGGTCCTCCTGGGCGACCTTCGCGCGCATGTAGCCGCTGTCCGGGATGCGGTCCGCGCCGACGATCGACAGTGCCACGTGCTGCCCGACCCCGGCGGCCTTCTCGGCGGCCATCACGTTGCCGGTGGAGGTCCGGAAGAACTCCATGATCGCGTTGTCCTCGAAGTTCGGCCCGTTGGCCACGTCGACGACCACGTCCGCGCCCTTGAGCGCGTCGTCCAGACCGGCGCCGGTGATGGTGTCCACGCCGCTGCTGGGCGAGGCGGCCAGCACGTCGTGACCTGCCGCGCGCAGCCGCTCGGCCACCTTGCTGCCGATGAGGCCGGTGCCGCCGATGATGACGATCTTCATGGTGCTTCTCCGTTCGCAAACTCGGATGATTCTTGTCCGAGACTCTACTCGGATAAAACGTGTCCGGGTCAAGTACACTGGGAGTTGTGAAATTGTCCTCAGGCGTCGAATGGGCCCTGCACTGCTGCGTCGTGCTCACCGCCGCAGACCGCCCGGTGCCCGCCGCGCGCCTGGCCGAGCTGCACGACGTGTCCGGCACGTATCTAGCGAAGCAGCTCCAGGGACTTTCGCGGGCCGGTCTGGTGCGGTCGGTCCAGGGCAAATCGGGCGGATACGTCCTGACCAGGGCACCCGAGGACATCACGCTGCTCGACATCGTCGAAGCGGTCGACGGCGCGCAGCCCACCTTCCTGTGCACCGAGATCCGCCAGCGCGGACCGCTCGCCACCCCCGCCGAGGCCTGCACCAAGCCCTGCCCGATCTCCCGCGCCATGGGCGTCGCCGACCGCGCCTGGCGCGCCGCGCTGCGCGAGACGACCGTCGCCGACCTCGCCCGCGACGTCGTCGACGACAACGGCCCGACCGCCTTCGACGGCATCCGCGCCTGGCTGACGGCCCCCGACGGCCGAAACTGAGCTGCACCGCTGAAGATCAACCGGATAGGGTGCCCGGATGCCACTGCGCACCGAGACCGACGCCACCCTGCTGCACGCCGACGACGGCACCCCGCTCGCTTACCTGAGCTTGCGCGACGACGACGGCACCCTGCTCGCGGAGCGGGTGCGGCCCCTGCCCGGCGCGGACCTCGCCCAGGTCGCCGCGCAGGCACGCCGTGAGCTGGCCGGACGCCGGCTGACCACACCCGACGACGCGCTCGCCCGTGCGCTGGTCGACGGCGGGTTGCGGCTGCGCCGGGCCGCCACCGACATGCGCCACGACCTCGCCGTGCTCCCGCCTCTTCCGGCTCTGCCCGAGGGCTGGTCGCTGCGGGAGGGCGGCTGGGACGACGACCTGGCCGAAGGCCTCGCGGCCGCATACGGCCCGGAGCATCCCGACGGCCGGTGGCAGGACAGTGACACCAAGGAGATCCGGGGCATGTTCGAGCGCGGTGAGCCGGTGCCGCCGCTGGCCGAGGCCTGCGCGCGGGTCGTCGGGCCGGACGGTCGCAGCGCCGGCCACGTGCTGTGCGCGGGGCCGGTGCCGTGGACCGAGGACGAATGCGCCTGGATCCTCAACCTGGGTGTCGCGCCACGGGCCCAGGGCCTGGGGCTCGGGCGGGCGCTGCTGGTGCACGCGATGCACGGTTCGCGCGCGGCGGGGCTGCGGCGGCTCGGGCTGGAGGTCGCCGACAGCAACCCCGCCCGCAGGATGTACGACAGCGTCGGTTTCCAGGTGCGCGCCCGGGTGCTCTCCGTGGACCTGCCGCCGCTCGACTGAAGCGGTCGGCGGCTACTCGTCGTACTCCGGGTCGCACGCGACCGTGGCGGGCGCGCAGATCGCGAGGTAGCTGGGGATGACCGCCTTGCGCTCGGCGCCCTCGTACTCGTAGACCAGCTCGACGCCGTGGCGCGTGGAACGGCCGGGCGCCATCACCTCGTACCCGATCTGGATTTCGATCCAGAGGTCTTCGCCCTGCTCGGGTGGCTGCACGACGAGGCCTTCGACGGGTACGCCGCCCGCCGCGTCGGGCAGCGTCGGAGGGAAGCCGGGGGACTGTTGAAGCCCGCCGCTCGTGGAGTTCGGCGGCAGCATGCGTGGGATGACACGCGCCAGGACCCCCACCACCCGCAGGGTCTTGCCGTCGTCCATGAGCGGCTTGGCCGAGATGAGGCGCAGCGGCCCGTGAGCCTGCGGAGTCACCGTGATGATGTTGAGGCCGTCGGTGAACGTCGTGCCGACATCCTTGGCGGCATACCAGCCGGACGCCGCGCCCGTCGCGAGTTCCTCACCCAGGGGCCTTTGGCCGGCGTACACCGCCGCGACGACCCCCACCGCGACGAGCACCGCGAATGCCGCGAAGTACCAGATCTTGCGGCGAGTCCTTGGCGGGCGCGCCGCTGTGATGTCGCTGCTCTGCTCGTTCAAGGTATGCGTGCCTATCCGGTATCGCTGTGCGGGCGGGAACGCACCCTACCCCGCCGCGTAGACCGTCGGTGGCCCTGACGGCCTTCGCCGGGTGGCCGACGTCGGCTACTCTCGCGCGAATGCAGCCAACGCCGCGGGGGACGCGGTTTCGTTCGGTACTCGCCGGCTCCGGCAGGACGCCCTCCGGGACGGTCGGATTTCACCCGCTGCTGGTGCAGACCGCTCTGCTGTACCTGGTCATGACTGTTCTGGTCAGCGGTATCCAGTCGTTGTTCGACGGTCGATGGCAGTGGTACACCGGCTTCGGGCAGATGCTCGTCCTGGTCGGGCTGTTGCTGCCGTCCTTCAACGCCCGTGTGCGGCATCATCGGCAGGCCGCCGGCGGTGCGCTGGTGGGACTTGTCGTCGCGCTGGCGGTGATCCACTTGTGTGACGTTCCGTTGCATTTCGGACTGGGCGTGGCCATGGTCGCGGCCTCGGCCGCCTTCGCCGGAGTCACCCGCCTGCCGACCTGGTTCTTCACCCGGGCCGACACCGAACGCGACGGCGGCGTTTGAAGCTGTGCCTGGCGGGCCAGGGTTGGACCCTGTCCCGCCAGGCGGCGTCTTTGTCAGTCGTCGAGGTTCCGCTCGGCGAAGACCTTCATCGCGTCACGGACCAGGATCGCCGTGCCGGCGCCGTGCCGGTCGTACGCGTCGGTGAAGCGCGGGTCGTCGACGTACATCTCGCCCAGCGCGATGAAGTGGCCCTTGGTGGGGCTCGGGGAGATCGACAGCCAGTCGTAATGGCGCCGAGTGATCGCCTGCACCACGTCGCCGTCGGCAGCCAAACCGGCCAGGTGGGCTGCTGCGAAGGCCTTCGCGATGTAGACCTGCTGCTGCTTGAACGCGGCCTTCTCGGCGTCGCTGAGCGAGCGCCACCAGCGGTCGCCCTGCTCGTAGGCCTCGCGGCCCCAGCGCTGCGTCACCTCCTGCTCGTACTGCGTGTGGTCGAAGCCGTCGAATACTTCCTCTGCCATGAGCTGCTCGCCTTCCTCTGTCTTGCGCAGCGTGGTCTTCACCGACTCGATCTGGCGGCCGATCCGCTCGCGTTCCTGTTCGAGCAGGTCCAGGTGGGTGCGGAGGGCGGCTACGGTGTCCCGCTGCGCCCCGTTGATCACTTCGGCGATCACCGGGAGGCTCAGGCCCAGTTCGCGGAGCAGCAGGATGCGCTGCAGGCGTACCAGGCAGTCCTGGTCGAAGTAGCGGTAGCCGTTGCCGCCGACCCGGCTGGGTGTGAGCAGGCCCAGGTCGCCATAGTGGCGCAGGGTCCGGCTCGTCGTTCCGGCCAGCCGTGCCACGTCCTGGATCGACCACTCCATCGCCCGCGCCTCCCGTATCTCGTCGGTGAGCCCACGGTAGAAGTTGACGTAACGTCAAGGTCAACGGCTTTTGTGACTGGGTACGAGCGTGGCTGTGGAACCTGGGGTCATTCGTCGGGTGCGACGGCCCAGAGTTGCTCGAAGTGGTCGGCGTAGCGGTCGAATGCGCCGCCGGTCTGGCGTCGGCGCAGGTGCATGGTGACGGAGTCCTGTCCCAGGCCGTCGCCGATGTGCGTCGAGACGAGCATGTCGTCGTCGAATACCCATACCGACATCGCGATGTGGCGGTCGGAGAGCCGGACGGCTGCTCCCACCTCGTGCTTGGTCAGCTCGGCGCGGGTCATGGCGATGCGGGTGGAGATCGTCAGGGGAGTGGCTTCGATCTCTTCGCGGTGCCGGGTGACGACGCTGTTCGGGTCGCCGAGGAGGAAGCGTACGTCTGCGCCGGATGCGGTCTTGCTTGCCAGCACGTGGCCTGCGCCCTCGACATCGAGCCAGACGAAGTAGGAGGTGTACCCGCCGAACCACAGTCGGCTGGTGGCGGAGCCGATGAGGTCGCCGAACAGCGATCGGGGCAGGTCCAAGCGGCGCGGGTACACCGCGATCATTTCCCGATCCGCGCCGAGCTTCACCGAGCGGCGGACCGCTTCGGGCCACAACATGCCTACATCTTCCCTCAAGACCTCGGCCGTCTTAACACGGTGCCGGGGATGGGGGAGCCTGCCCTTGCTCACCCACCGTTCGACGGTCTTCGGATCGACGGCGAGCGTCGTCGCAAGGTCGACCGTTGTGAGGCCGGCCGAGCCCAGCGCGGTGCGGAGCGCTTCGTTGCGAGCCACGAGGGGACCTTTCGTAGACGTCCCTGGATCGTGGCACGTCGGAGGCGTGAACGTCTCCATTTGCGACACAGCATTTCTTCCATGAGTCGATGGAGCGAGGTGTCAGGTCGGTCGACATGGGCTGACGAGGACACCGCCGAATTCACCCTTGCTGAACGGCTGAGGTACGACGTCGCCGAGTTCAACGCTGCACACGCGTGGACGGCCTCGACGGGGGTGCTGTGTACCGTTGCCGACTTCCTGCGCCAAGATCTCGGAGGGGACCGATGAGCAGCCCTACCTTCTGGGTCGCCGCGGACGGGAGTGCTGTTCGGCTCGGCGATGTCGTGGCCCTGGACCCGATTGCGTTGGAGCTGGATCGTGACGCTGCTGGTCCGATCGTGGGTGTGACCGCGCTCGGCTGGCCGGTGGTCGAGGTGACCGCGGGCAGGCACGCGGGGACTCGAATCGGCGTTCGGCCCGTCCACGTGCTGCTGCTCGTTCGGTCGGCGCGCCAGTGACTTCTCGCCGTGCCAGATAAGCACGTTGCTCACGATTGTCGGCTGTCCCAAACGACACACCCATTTGAGGTCGGCGGGCTAACCTCGCTCTTTCGCGAAGGTTCGCCCGCATAGTAGATCTTGAAAGCGAAAGTGCC
>NZ_JBHTAC010000060.1:0-45887 GCF_042663325.1 Catellatospora aurea | reverse complement strand
ACAGGTGGCGACATTCGCTGGCCACCAGTGGCGACCTCACGATGGCCGTTGACACACGGGCACGGGGCATGGTTCGCTCGTAGCGTCCGAATTAAACATACGGGCTTTTGCGCTGAATGTCAGTTCTGTCTTGGTGGGATGGTGACGGATCTTCGCCAACCCCAGTGGCGGGGCTGACAAACGACAGGTGCCGCCCCGACGACAGGACACAGGGAAATCATGGGACTGCCGAAACTCCGGCGGCGATCACGCCGCGACTCAAAGATTGGCGTGTCTACGGCTGGCGCGGCCACGAAGCCGCTGCATGGTCGTGTGTGCGAGTGCTGGTCGTGCGGCTACACGATCCTGCTTCCGACGTACTCGCTCGTGCGGCCGTACACCCAGCGGATGGGCGGCTGATCCGCAGCTCCTGGCCTCATCTCCCATGGCACGGCCAGGCCGGGGAGACCGGGCGACGGCAAATCTCGCGTTGCGTGCCCGGTCTCCTCACCCATCCCGCACCTCTAACGGAGGCTCCATGAACGCGGATCGCCCGCCGCGATGGTCGGACCAGCAGGGAGGCGTGGCTCGATGACGCAGTCGTCGAAATCGAAGGGCGAGGAGGCCAGCGGCGGCCTCGTCGAGCACTCAGCGCGGCTGGTACTCGGTGTGGGAGGTAGCGCGCTCCCAGACGGCTCCGAACGCAGACAAGCAGTGGTCGACCACGCCGGGGTCAGCAACCAGCTCGGCATCGAGCCAGTCGCCCTCCCCGCTGAAGTGGTTGACGATCAGAGTCCGCTCGTCCATCAACCAGAAGTCATTGCCGGGCAACGCCAGGTCAGTGGTCATTCGGCGAGGAAGCCATCGAACCTCCTCGCCAGCAGCCAGGTTCCTGAAGGTCACGTCATACTCGTAGCGGATGTATTCGCTGACCGGCTCCGACACGATCCGAGCACGGCGCACGGGGACCCCGCGACCGGTCAACGCGGCGACCAGCTCGCACCACCCGTTCCACCAGGCTGTGCGGTCGGCGGGATCGTCTCGATGGCCCGCGCGCCAGGCGTGCAGCATCGGATCGTCGAGCATGTATCCATCACGCATTTCCAGATGCAGTGCCGATCTGTTCGCCCGGCGCAAGTGCGCGTTGACTGTTGCTGCCGGTGTCATCATCGCCCTCCTTGAAATCGCGCTCGTACTCCGGTGTCTCTCGTGCCGGGGTCTTCGCGAACGGTTGACACGGTACTGATGATTTGGCGCGCAGTGCCTGCATTTAGTGATGCGGCTTGCTCAATGTTCTTTGCGACTATCGATCAACATTTCTTTGGGAAGGTGGCACCCGATGGCTGAGTCGACGTTTGCTGAGCTGTTGGACGGCTGCTGGCGCAGTGCTGTTCATCTGGAAATGCGAGACGGATACATGACCGGCGATCCGAACTACGTCGCCTGGTTGGACGGTGAGCGGCCTGCCCCCGGTTCGCGGCCTGGGTGGGCACACCGCTGGTACGAGATGATCGGCGCGGCTCGGAACCGGGGAGCCGCCGTGCGTCGGGCGCGCATCGTCAGCGAGCCGATCAGCGATTACGTGAGATTTGAATACGACACGACCGAGGTCTGCAACATCGAGGCTGGGGAGGAGGTCCGATGGCTTCCTCGCCGGTACGCCTCGGATCTGGCTCTGCCCGGCAACGACTTCTGGTTGTTCGACGACTCGGTCGTGCTGTTCAACCACTTCGACGGGAACGGTAACGCGACCTTCCGGGACACGAGCACCGATCCTGGGGTCGTCGAACTCTGCCGGGTTGCGTTCGAGGCCGTCTGGCAACGGGCCGTCCCGCATCAGGATTACCGGCCTACCCATCGGCTCGCACCGAGGGAACGCCCACCGTCCGTGGGTGACGCAACCCTGCGACCGGAGGTGTGACATGCAGGGAACCACCTACGGCAGCGCGCTGGCAGAGCCGGTTGCCGAGACACGCGAAGAGCTGCGGTTCGTCCGGGCGATGAACGCCGCGCATGCGTGGGACACATCCCTGCCGACGATCCAGCGCATCCTCGACTTCCTCACCCGGGAGGCCGCCGATGAGCGGTAGCCCGACGAACTGGGTGATCGGCGACGGGGACATGGTGTCGATCGGCGACCACGTCGCCCTGGATCTGGACCTGGATCGCGACGCCATCGGCCGGATCGTCGACGTCTGCGGAGACCACACCGGGCGTCCGCTGGTCGAGGTGACCGAGGGACGCCGCAGTGGCCAGCGGCTGGCCGTGTGGCCTGCCCAGATGCTCCTGCGAGTCCGCCGGTAGCCTGCCGTGCGGCGAAGGCGGCTGTGGTCTACCGCACCGTGAGCGGCTGGTCGATCCACGTGTCGGGCAGCCACAGGGACTGGCTGGCGGGTGAGATCAGCGGCACCTGGGCCTGGTCGAGCAGGACGGGTTCGGGGCGGCGGGCGGGCAGGAGCAGGACCCGGGCCGCGGGCCGGCTCCGGGTCGGGTCGGTGAGCTGCTGCAGCACCTGCATCTGGCCGTACCGGGCGAGCGGAGCCGCCTCGGTGATCAGCAGCGGCCGGTCGCCGTCCAGCGCTGCCGTGACCGCGGGCACGACGTGATGCTGGAACAGCTCAGTCAGCCCGCGGAAGTCGGCATCGGCGGCCTTGCCGCTGTCGGCGGCGACGATCGCCTCCCACGGGAACCCGAGCGCACGCAGCCGCTCCAGCATCACCGTGGTGATGTCGAGCTCGACCAGGCCGTGCCGGTCCAGCAGCTTGGCGCGCGCCTTCGCGAGGTTGCGCAGGGGTGTCAGCACGGCCAGGAACCCGTGCCGCTCGACGGTCGCGGTCAGCCGCAGGTCGGCCTCGACGGCGTCGGCGGCCGTCTGCAGCGGGGCGTAGTTGGTGGCCATACGCGTCGACGTCGGCAGGCTCTGCCACGTCGGCGGCACGAAGTGCTTCGACGCCCCGTCCCACAGCAGCGGCACTCCGCAGTCCTGCACGAGCCGCTCCAGTGCCGGGCGGCCCGGCAGGGGCTGGGCCTGCGGGAAGCGGGCCTGGACCCGGTCGCGCAGCGCTTCCTCGGACAGCCGCTGGCCGGTGATGGCGCTCGACGTCAGCCGCAGTGCCCTATCGGCGGGCATGCCGACCGGGTAGAGCAGGTTCTGCGCGCTCACCGCGGCGACGCCGTTGCTTGCCGCCGCGGCGAGCTGCAGCAACCGCTGGTCGGCCAGGGCGGGCATGCCATCGGGTACGGCGACCGCGCGCAGCTCGTCGATGGCCCGCTGGCGGGGCAGCAGCGGATCCTCGGCGGCGATCCGGCCGGCCCGCTGGCCCAGCTCGACCGCGTGGTCGAGCAGGTTCGCGGCGGTGACCAGCGACGCCGGGTCGTCCGGCTCCAGACCGACGAGCACCGTCTCGCCCTTGCGGAAGCGGCGGATGGCCACGCGCGCGTCGCCGCCGCGGGCCAGCTCCGCCTCGACCGCGGCACGCACCAGGCCGATGGCCTGCGGCAGGCGGCCCGGGCCGGCGGTGAACGAGCCGCGGGCGGCGATCAGGGCTTCGGCGAGCTCTTCGCCGCTCATGACCGCGCCGCGGGTGTCGAGCAGTGCCACGATCTCGTCCCGGACCTGGGCGAGGGCGGCGTTGTCGACCCACAGTTTCGCGTGTTTACGCAGCAGCACCGAGATCTGCGGCTGGGTCTGGCCGGTGCCGCGAGCCGCCTCGGCCTGGGCGGGCCAGCGCAGGTATGCCCCGTCGGGGGTGGCGGCCTGTCCGAGCAGCACCCGCAGCGGGCCGCGGTCCTTGTCGCTCACATCGGTGAGCAGTGTCGCGCAGACCGCCTCGACACCCTGCGCGACCGGCTTGTCGGCGGTAACGGGCGGCGTCGTGGGGGTCGTGCCGAACTGCGCCTGGAGGGTGCGCGTCACCGCGCGGATCTCCTTGCGCGTCGCGTCGGGCACACCCTGGGCGCGGGTCAGGTCGGAGGGCTTGTAGTCGAGCAGCTCGCCGACGGTGTGCACGCCGAGGCGCTCCAGCGCAGACCGGGCGCGCACGGTCAGCTCGGTGGCGTCGAGCGCGGTGTCGCGGGTGATCGCGGCCGGGCCGACGACCGGATTCGCGGGCAGCTTCGGGATGTCGCGGAAGATCGCACGCCAGGCGTCGGCCATCTCCTCGACCGTGTCGAACCGCGCTGCGGCGTCACGGGCCAGGGCCTTGCCGAAGAACGTGATCAGCCGGTCGGCGATTGCCGCGTCGAACACGGCGGGCTCCAGCGTCACCTCGTCGTCGATCGCCGCCGGGTTGGCGTTGTCGCCCCAGCGGGGCAGCTGGCCGGTGGCCATCTCGAACAGGGTCACCGTGGCGGCGAACCGCTCCGCGGCCGCGTCGTAGCGGGTCCGCCTGCCCTGGCCGAGGAACGGGTCGAGGTATGGGGGAGTGCCGGCGACGAGCTGGTCGGCGGGCGCCGAGGCCAGCGAGAAGTCGAACGCGCACAGGTGCAGCTGCTTGTCCTTGGCGCGGGGCCGGGCGGCCAGGTTCGCCGGTTTCAGGTCGCGGTGCCAGACGCCCTGGCTGTCGAGGTAGGTGAGGACGTCGAGCAGGTCGCGGCCGTACCGTTCCAGCATCTCCAGCGCCAGGCGTCCGCCCTGCAGTTCCTCGGCCAGGGTGCGGGTGCCGGCGCTCTCCAGCAGCAGCGCAGTGCGCCCGCCGACCGTCACCGGGCCCTCGACCAGCGACGCGATGTGGGCGTACTTCAGCTTGCCCAGGCTCTCCGCCTCGGCGGCCAGCCGGTCGGCGTGCTGCTCGTCGCGGGCGACCTTGAGCACCAGCTCCTGGCGCTTGTCGCCCTCGCCGCGGGATACCAGCAGCGCGGTCGCGGTCGCGCCGGAGCCCAGCCGCCGGATCACGGTCAGGCCGCCGTCGAGCACGTCGTTCTTGGCCGCGGACAGCGGGTCGGTGACCGGCTCCGCCTCCGGGGCGGTGATCTCCTCCCAGACCGCCTCCAGCTTGCGGCGGAACTCGCTGACGCTGCGCAGCCGCTGGCCGGGATCGCCGTGGGTGGCGTCGTAGACGAGGGTGACCAGCGAGTCCGGCATGCCGTCGGCGACCGCGGCCAGGTTCAGGCCCCGGTTGCGGACCGCGGTCAGCAGCTCCTCCGGGGTCTCCGCGGGCGGGTTGCCGGCAAAGATGCGGTATGCCGTGGCGCCCAGGCCGAACACGTCGAGCAGCACACCCGACGCCTGTGCGCTGGTGGTGCTCTCCGGTGCCTGGTAGCGGCGCACCTCGTCGTCGAAGAACAGCTCCAGCCCGGCTCCGTCGCTGCTCGAGCTCAGCCGGGTGACCCTGGTCGCGCCGGCGATGCTGCCGCCGGTCTGCCAGTCGATGACCGACAGGTCGGGGCGTGACTTGTCCGGCCGGGCGACCATGACGGCGCGCGGGTGCAGGGCACGGTGCGACAGCCGCCGCGAGTGCGCGTACTCGACGATCTCGGCGAGGTCCTGCACCAGGTCGAGCTTCTGGGCCAGGGTCAGCTTGCGCTCGCGCTGTAGCAGCCACTGGTCCAGGCGCACCGCATCGGGAGTGTGGTCGAACACCACGGCGGGCCCGAAGGAGTGGTCGACCAGGTCCACGGGGTGGCTGATGCCGGGGTGATTGATTCCCTGCAGCAGCCGGAACTCGCGGTCGGCGGCCCGGCGGATGACCGGCACCTCCTCTTCGGCGGCCCGGCTGGTCAGGTAGAACCGCACCCGGCGCACGACATCCGTGTTCAGCGAGTGCCCGGCGAGGAAGTCCTGCCAGCCCACGCCCTCGGCGAACGGCCGGGGGTGCAGGATGAGCTGTCCGATGCGCCGGTCGGCGACCGACGGACGGATCTTCGCGCCCTTGACCAGGTCGACGATCTGCCGCCCGCGCTGCGGATCGACGAGCATCTGCTGCTTGACCGGTCGGGCCAGCAGGAACTCCTGGAGACTGTCGAGCCCGGCACTGTTGCCGTGCAGGCCGTAGACGCCCTGCCTGCCCAGCTCGTCGAGCCTCGTCCGCAGGTCGAGGGCGTGCAGGAAGACCGCGGTCCCGACGTACGGGGCCAGTGCCGCTTTGCCCTGCTTGTGGGCGTAGAACCGGATCAGGCTCGCCAGGCGCTTGGCCTTGCGGTTGGCCAGGATATAAGGGCTGTCCTCCGGGGTGAGCCTGCCGTTGGGCATCCGGCGTACCCACTGGGTGCCACTGCCCGTGATCTCGCCCTGCCAGTGCTTGAGCTCCAGCACATACAGACCGCTCGGGGTCAGGACCAGGGCATCGATTTCGTTGATCGAGCCGTCGGTACCGACGAACTCGACGTTGGCCCACACGTGGAACGGGTCCGCGTCAGGGAGGTATTCGGCCAGCGCCTGCAGGCCGTCCTTCTCGTGGGCGAAAGGGCTGGGGTTGATCTCTTCCCAGCGTGGCGAATCCTTCCGCACCGCGACCCTCCCGTTAGTCACCTGTGACGAGGTGGTCCTCCGGGGGTGTAGCTGCCCGCAAGTGACCGTTCACGCAGATCCTAAGGCTTGGTCAGGGGGCCCGCAGAGCCGTGATCGCCGCCAAGCTCGAATTGGGCGATACGGCTCGCGGCGGATGTCTGGATTGTGGCGGAGATCGTCTGAACGGTCCGTCGCGCGGATCAATCCGCTGATCCACTGATACGACGCGCCGGTGGGCGCAGCGATGGACATACCTCCGTTCGAGCCGACTAAGGCGCCCACGTCGAGGAGTCGAGGGTGCCGTCGGGCTTTACGAAGGCGATGTGAATGGCCGCGGCCGCGCGGCTGTCGGCAGTCCGTAGAGCGAGGTCGCGATACCTGGGGTAGTCGGGCAGCACCATCAGCGATTCGAAGTTCGGATTCGCGTCACGCAGCAGCATGGCTTTGAACAGTGCCTGGCTGAACCAGTGAGCGGCCAGGTGAAACGAACCCGGCCGGCGCCAGGCCGAGTGCGGCCAGGTGCCGCCGGGCTGTGTGGCTGGTGAACTGGGCGCGGGGCAAGCCGGTGGCGATCGCGAATACCTGCTTCACCGGATAGAGCCTCCCGCCGCCGCGAACGCTGTGGTCGCGTACTGCCTCGGGTACGACGTCCGACATACGCGTGACGAGAGCGTCGCTGTCGATCTCGTACGGTCTGCCGTCGTGGATGAATCGGTGGATCACTGCCAGTCTCCGATCGTCGAGGGAAGGCGTGTCACGCACGCCACGCGGCGCAGTCCGGTTGCAGCGGAACGTCGGCGAGGTCGAATCCAGGACAGGCCCCGTTGATGTGCGCCCGCCGGTGGAACATCCAGGCGACGACGTCGAGCACCCGGATCGCGGAGACGTGCTCTGGCAGGTCCGCATCGGTGCGCAGTTTGTGGAGCCGGTCGCGCAGCACGCCACCGTCGGTTTGGAGCTGCTGGTGCAGCCAGGTCCAGAACTCGTGCTGCGGTGGGCTGAGCACGCACCCGACGACAGCGTCGTAGATGGGGATGAGCCGGGGGCGCTTGCGGGCCAGCAGCTTGCCCGCGATGACCGAGCCGATGCCGCGCTGTTCGGTGAGTTCTTTCCACACCCGCGTGGCTTCACTGGTCTCGGACAGGAGCGGTCCAGCGTCATCAGTGCCGAGATCGACCGTGGTGGGGATATTGCGGAGCAGCGCGGCGCCTCGCCTGCCTAGGTCACCTTCCAGCAGGCCAATCGAGGCTTCGGCTGGGACGTTGACGCTGAGCAGGCTCACCGCGACGATGTCGACTGCGGTGAACTCGTCAGGGTCGGGATCGGCGCCGTCGAGCAGGCCGAGCGACTCGAACCGCCTGCCGGTCCAGCCGTCGTAGTAGCAGCGCAGTGCGTTCGGAGCTGATGGGTGCTCGACGATGGCGAGCAGTTGCCGGTGGTCCATGCGGTGTGCGCCTCCTCGGCGGGATTGTGGTCGGTGTCTGTGTCAGCTGTGTGGGGGAGCGGCGGCGGTGGCGGGCATGATGTCGCGCAGCGTGGCGACGACCGTGTTGACCTCGTCGCAGAGCCGGCGTAGTTCCTTGGCGGTGAGGGCGAGTTCATAGCTGTGCTGGTGGCCGGCGCGCGACAGGCAGGCCCAGGCGTGACTGGCCTGGCGGCTGACGTCGCGGGTGGCGTAGCCGCCGAGCAGCAGCAGCTGGGCTCTGCGGGAGCGGACGTGTGTGACCGGTGGGCAGGCGCCGGCCCAGAACCTGGTGAGCTCGTTCTCCAGGGCGAGGCGGATGAGCCAGGCGCAGGCGCGCGGCCAGGTGCCGCGGGCACCGGGCACGACCTCGGTGAGCAGCCGGTCGGCGGCGGCCAGGTAGGTGTCGGTGCTGTTCATCGGAGCTCCTTGACCAGACGGGTCGTCTGCTGGACGAGCGTTTCGAGGGTGCCGTGCTGCGCTCCGTGGACGTTCTCCTGGCAGGCCTTGAACGTGTCGGCGGCCCAGGGGCCGATGCGGTGGAGCGCCGGCAGGACGTCGCCGCCGCGCTGCTGGTCGTCGAACATGGCCAGGGCGACGGTCTGGGTGAGCGTGTGCGCGCGGTCGATCAGTTCCTCGATGTGGGCGTGCGGGTCGCCGCGCCGGATGCGGTTGCGCCGGATGCGCTCGTGGCTGGCGGCCTCGATGGCCGAGCGGCAGAAGCCGGCGACCACCGGTCGGCGTACGTCGTCGACGAGCTCGTTCGTCTTGGCCAGGGCGTTGGCGTCGTCGAGGTAGCGGCGTACGGGGTCGAGGTTCTTGCGCAGCTCCACCACGGATCCTTCGCGGCGCTGCACCTCCCAGATCGTGGCGTCGATCTGCAGGCGGCGGATCGCCTCGGGCAGGCGGTTGTCGTGGGTGAAGACGATGACCTGCCGGTCGCGGGCCAGCTCGTCGAGGACCTGGGCCAGGCCGTCGACCTTCGACGGGTCCATGCTGTGCACCGGATCGTCGATGATCAGGAATTTGAACGGGCTGTCCTCGGCGCAGGCGCGGGGCAGGAACACGGCCAGGCCGAGGGCCTGCAGCTCACCCTGGCTCATGACGGCCATGGCGGACGTCGCGGTGCCGTCGACAGTGACGGGGAAGGCGACCCGCCGCCGGGTGGTGGTGCCGTCCAGGCGCATGCCGGACAGCTCGACGTTGCTCTCCTGGCGCAGCCGGTCCCAGATCTGCTGGGACTGCTGCGCGAACGGGGCAAGCCGAGCGCTGCGGATCTGCTCGGCGGCGTCGCGCAGCCACTCCCGTGCGGTCTTGACCTGGGCCAGCAGGGGCTCGTCGGTGCTGGTGGAGCGGGCTTTGCCCAGCCACTCCTGCAGCGCGGCGGCGTGCGCGCGCCAGGCGTCGTGGCGCCGGTGCAGCCAGTCGGCCGCGGCCTCGCGGGTCGCGGTCAGCGCGTCGTACAGCGCAGGGTAGGCCGTGCTGATGTGGGCGGACAGCTGCTGCGCGGTGGCATCGGCCGGGATCGCCGACCATCGGGCGAGCGCGGCCTGCAGCCGGGTGAGGTGCTCGGCGAGCGGGCTGGCGGCGAGCGTGCCGTCGTCGGCCGGCAGGTGCCGGGCACCGCTGAGCAGGGTGTACGCCTCGCTGCGGGCCCGGTCGAGCCGGCGGTCGGCCTGCCGGCTCTGCTCGGCGTCGGCGCGCATCCGGGTGAGGGATTCGGCGGCCTGGGCGCGCCAGCCGGCGTCGAGGGCGCCGGTGCCGCATACGGGGCAGGGCCCGTTGCCGTGGGCGTCATGATGGGCGACCGCGAGGTCCAGCAGCGCGGCCAGTCGCCCGCTGGTCTGCTCGCGCTGGGCGCTGAGGGTGCCGGCGAGCTCAGCCGCGGCGGCAAGCTCGTCGGCGACGCGGGTGGCGGCCTGCGGCTCGGGCAGGAGCGCGGTGGTCATGCGCCGGCAGGCGGCCGCGACGGGGTCCGCTGTCTCTTCGCCGGCGTCGGCGAGCAGCGCGTCGAGGGCGGCGAGGTCGGGTCGGCGGGCGGCCAGGATGGCGGCGGCGGTGCGGGCGCGGTCGTCGTCGACGCCGGTCAGCCGGCGCAGCAGGTCCTCGCGCGCTGTCTTGACCGCGGTGACGCGGGCGTTGATGTCGCGGCGGGCGTGCATGAGCCGCTGGTCGGCGTCGGTGATGGGGTCGATGCCGAGGATCGGGGCGAGCGCGTCGAACAGTCCGCTCGGGGTTGCCGTCATGAGCCGGCCGAGGTCGCCGGCGGTGAGGAACGGCCGGTAGGTCTGCATGGGCTGGGTCCAGCCCAGCTGCTCGATGCCGGGGTAGGTGTTGCCGTGGGCGCTGACGCGGGTGTCGGCCTGGCCGGGGTCAGTCTGATCGGCCTGCCACTTTCGGGCTACGCGGATGGGGGTGGTGACGCCGTCGGCGCGTACCGTCACCTCTATGCCGCACGGATCCGCATGGTGCAGGTTGCGCCACCCGTCACGGAAGACGCTGTTGCGTTCGGCCCAGCGTGCGCTGTCACCGGTCAGGGCGAGTTCGGCGGCTTCGGCGAAGCTGGATTTGCCGGAGCCGTTGCGTCCGACGATCAGCGTCAGGCCGGCGTGGGGCTGCAGGCGCAGGCTCGCCGAGGGACCGACACCGCGGAAGCCTTCGACGGTCACGGCCTCGAGGTAGAGAGGGCTGGGCCGTGGTGCGGCAGCTGCAGCCGGCGTCGGGAGGTCGGTGTCGGTGCCGGCCATCGCGGCGGCGAGCTGCTGGTCGCCGACGTAGGCGCCGAGGATCAGGCGGGTCACGTCGGGTGCCGGGCCGTCGGTGGTGAGTTTGTCGAGTACCAGCTGCTGCAGGGATTCGTCGGCGTCCACTGTGGCCTCCCTTGGTGCGAGCTGTCAGCGGTGAATCGGGAAAGCTGGCAATTGCTGGAAAACAATGGAGGACTGTACAGTGGCGGCGCGGCAGCGTCCATAGGCCGGCCACGTACGGGTTAAGACGAACGTCCAGGACAGATCCACACACCTGAGGGGGATGCCTTGCCTCTGGCAGGACTAACGCTGCCCGCAGTCTCCGCCTACGACCCTCCCGTCAGCGGTGAGGGAAGCCTCGACCCGGTTGGGCTGGCGAGCATCTCCGACCGTTTGGCCGACTTGCTGGTGCCCGGCCTGCGGGCCCGGATGGGCCAGGTGCGGTTCGTGACCGCCATGGCGGTCGGTTCCCTGGCTTGCGAGACCCTGGCCGAGCAGACCCCCGCCGACGGCATCTCCACGCCGGCGATCTGCTTCGAGTGGCTGATGGTCGAGGCGTTCGTCCGCAGGCTGGGCAAGGATCTTCCGTCAGGCATCCCGGGCAGCCAAAAAGCACGAGCGATCATCCAGCGCTCCCAGCGGCTGTCCGCGGCGACCTACCTCAAGGGCCCGACGGTGTTCGGGTTCAACGGCGTGTACAAGCCGTTCGCGGTCGACGCCCGGGTGGTCGGCGCCGGCCTGGAACCGGGCACCCGCTGCGCGGACCTGGTCCGGGCCTGGGAACACGACCAGGATCTGAAGGGGTTCACCGACGAGGTGCCGGGAACCGCCGGCCACGACCTGCGCAGGAAGGTCCGCCAGGAGGTGCACGACGCGCTGCGGTCGGGCCGGTGCCAGACCGCTCCGGGCAGCCGGCTGCTCGGCCAGCTGACCGACGCGCTGCGCCCTGACCGCAGCGGTCCCGCCGAGCGCAGGGCACTGCGCTCGCTGATCACCGACCCTGCCCACGAGACCCGGGCAGAACTCGCCGGCCACGTCGCCGGCCTCGACACGAGCCGCTACGAGCACGAGGCGCAGCTGCTGGAGGCGGTCCGGGCGCGCTGCTCCCCGGAACTGGCCCGCATCGTCGACGCCGTCATCGCCTACGAGCGGTTCGCGGCCCTGGTCGACGCCGGGTTCCGCACACTGTGCTCGATGTCGTACGCCCTGGGCGGCCAGCCGTTCACCCCCGCGATGGCCCGGGAGCACGAGACGATCGAGCATTGCGCCCGAGAGCTGCCGGTGCGCTACCGGCGGGCCGCCGACGCGATCGCGCAGGTGCTGCCCGATGCCGTCCTGGAGCAGCGTCTCGGCGAGTTCGCCCTCACCAGGGGGCCCGCCGAGCTGGCCGAGCAGCTGCTCGCCCACCACGAGCAGGTCCAGGCCGGCAAACCACCGCACGGGCGCAGGCCGTGGTTCGAACCACTGCGCGGCGGCTGGGTCGTACGCAAGGCCTACGGAGCAGGTGACCCGCCGCAGCTCGGGCCCAAGTTCGTGCACCCGGTCCGGGTCGCCCCGCTGCTGCACTTCATGAAGGACACCGCCGATGAGTGACGTCCGCCTGCTCGAACACTGGTCCGCACCCGACGGGGCCGGTGCCCCGCTGGCATGCCTGGCCACAAGCTTCACCTTCGACGCCGACTTCTTCACCCAGGACTGCCTGTCACGGTTTCTCGGCCTGTCGACCGTGTCGGCGGAAGGGGACCACATCTCCTCGGTCGCCGCGGTCCTGGAAGAAGAGGATCGGCTCAGCGAAGCCCAGGTCACGGTACTGGTCGACCGCAGCAGCCCGGCTGAGAAACGCAACCTGCGCTGGGACCTGCTGCCTGTGGCCATCCCCGGCGGTCTGCTGCACGCCAAGGTCGCCGTGCTGCTGTGGGAGCGGCACTGCCGCATCGTCATCGGGTCGGCGAACCTCACCCCCGCCGGGTACCGCAGGCAGGTGGAGCTCGCGCTGGCGCTCGAACTCGGCGACGGCTGCCAGGTGCCGCGCCAGGTCTGCGACGACCTCATCGCCGAGCTGCGGCGCATCGTCGCTCTGGCCGCCGGTCCGGAGCAGACGGGACCGAAAGCGCGTGCGCTACGCACTCTCGGCTTGCTCGCCGACCGGGTGAACCGGCTCGACCTGCCGTTGCACGCCACCGGCCCGATGCGGCTGGCCGTCGCGCCGTCCCGGCCCGGCACGAGCCCGCTGGTCCGGCTCGCCGACGTCTGGCAGGGTGCCCAGCCGCTGCGCGCCACGATCCTGTCCCCGTTCTGGGACGACGGCCGGCCCGCGGCCTCCGTGGCCGCGGTCGCCCAGCTGCTCACCGGTCGTCCGGCGGAGCGCCGCGAGCTGACCCTGCTGGTCGGGATCGATCCCCACCGGGGCACCCTGCAGGGGCCGGCGGCGCTGGCGGAGCAGCCCCGCGCCCGGATCGCCTCCTACACCCCGCGCGGCGACGAGCCCCGGCGCCTGCACGCCAAACTGATCCTCGTCGAGAGTGACGACTGGGTCGCGGCGATGGTCGGCTCCTCCAATGCCACCACCCCTGGCCTTGGCCTGCACCCGCGCATCGGCCACCACGAGCTCAACCTGTGGATCGGCTGCCCGGCCACCGGCGGCGACGCCAAGGCGCTGCGTGCCCTCGCCGGCACCGGCACACCCGTCGAACTCGACGAGCAGGAATGGGAGACGGTGCCGGACGAGGACGAGCCCGCCGGCCCGCAACTGCCCCTGGGCTTCGTCGACTGCCTCATCGAACCGGGCGCACCCGCGCGGGCCGTGCTCACCCTGGACCCGTCGAGCCTGCCGGCAACCTGGGAGATCCGGCACCCCACCGGCCGCGCCGTACTCGACTCCACGCGCTGGCACCCCGGCGCCGTGGCGGCGCAGACCGGTGTGGAGCTGCCCGCAGGGCCGCTGCCCGCCTACGTGCTCGTGCACTGGAGCGAGGGCGGCGTGCCACACCAGGCCGCGCTGACCGCCAACGTCGCCGACCGCACCACCCTGCCGCCGCCGGCCGAGCTGGCCGAACTGCCCGTCGAGATCCTGCTCGCGGCGCTGGCGTCGACCAGGCCGCTCCCGCACGCGCTCGAACAGGCACTGCGTGGCCAGCGCGACCATGCCGCCGCGGCGGCCCTGGAACTGGACCCGCTGCGCCGCTTCGACGGCAGCGGACTGCTGCTGCAACGCACCCGCCGGCACTCCCTGGCCCTGTGGCGGCTGCAGGAAAGACTCGGCAAACCCGCCACCGGCTTCGACGCCCTGCACTGGCGCCTGCACGGCGCGTTCGGCCCGGTCGCGATCGCCGACGCGCTCGTCGCCGCGCCCGAACAGGACACCGTTGCCGGAGAACGGCACTTCCTGCTCGCCGAACTCGCCCTCACCATCCGGGCAGTCGACTGGACGGCCACCGCAGCCGGACTCGACCAGGCACGGGTTCGCGAACTCGTCGCCGAGGCCGTCGAGCAGCTGCGGCAACGCCGCGACAACCTCGGCCCTGCTCCCGCCCCCGCGCTCGACGCGTACGTACGCGACGCCATGGAGGCCACCCGGTGAACTGGACCCTCAGCCCGCACCTCACGCTGGACAACGACCGAGTTCCGGCCGCCGACGCCGCCCGGCAGACCCGCACCGCCGCCGAGATCCTGCGGCGCTTCGCCGACCAGCCCGGCATCGTGCTCGCCGACGAGGTCGGCATGGGCAAGACCTACGTCGCGCTGGCTGTCGCCGTCAGCGTGCTCGAAGCGACCGGGCGTCACCGGCCGGTGGTCGTGCTGGTCCCGCCGGCCGTGGCCGACAAGTGGCCGACCGAGTGGGAGGTGTTCGCCGAACGCTGCCTGCCCGCCGGCCACGGCCTGCGCGCCGCACCCCGGACCGTGCGGCATGGCAGCGACCTGCTCAAACTCCTCGACGACCCGGCCGAGACCCGGCAGCATCTGATCTTCGTGACGCACGGTGCGCTCACCCTGGGCCTGTCCGACCCGTTCGTGCGGCTGGCACTGCTGCGCCAGGCGACCCGCCGCCACCCGGACCTGCTCAAGCGCCGCGACTCCCTGGCCCGCTTCGCCGGCGAACTGCTACGCGACCAGCGCTTCCGGGACCGTTACCTCGTCGCGGACCTGCTCGCGACCACGCCCAGTCGCTGGCGTGACCAATGGCGCCGCTGGCGGCCCGAGCAGTCCCTCGACGACGACCCGGTGCCGGCCGCGCTGCTGCAGGCTGTGGAACGGGTCGATCTCGGCCCGCTGCAAGACGCGGTCATGACCGTGCCGGTCCATCGCACCGCGACCTTCGACGAGCGCATCAAAGACGCCCGGAGACTGCTCACCGCGGCCCTGAACGAGACGTGGACGGCCAGCCTGCAGGCCCTGGACGTCACCCTGCCGCTGGTGATCCTCGACGAGGCACACCACGCCCGCAACGACACCCAGCTGGCGAAGCTGTTCGCCAACGACGATGCCGAAGACGACGCCGAGGCGCTGCAAGGGCCGCTGGGCAACATGTTCGAGCGCATGCTGTTCCTCACCGCGACTCCGTTCCAGCTCGACCACCGGGAACTGCTGCGCGTGCTCGACCGGTTCCACGGCGTGCGCTGGCCCTCGCCCGGCGACCGCAAGGCGTTCGACGACCGGCTCACCGACCTCGGCCAGGCCCTGGACCGGGCCCGGGCGACCGCGCTGCGGCTGGAACGCACCTGGTCACGGATCGATCCGGCCGACGCCGGCGCCGTCGCCGGGCTGACCTCGCTGACTGCGCGGCCGGACCAGCCCGAGCGGGTACGCGAAGCACTCACCGTCGCCGCCGAAGCCCGAACGGACCTGGGCCGTGCGCAGGACCTGCTGCGGCCCTGGGTCATCCGGCACCTCAAACCGCACAAGGCCGAACGCCGGCGCTACCTGCCGGGGCGCGGCATCACCGACAACGAACCCACCCCGGTCGGGCTGGCCGTCGGCGGCTCCGCGACGCTGCCGTTCCTGCTCGCCGCGCGGGCGCAAGCGGTGGCGTCGCTGGACCGTTCCGGCGAGCACGCCACCCGCGCCTATTTCGCCTACGGCCTCGCGTCGTCGTACGAGGCGTATGCCGAAACCCGCCGCGACCAGGCTCCCGCGCAGGACGAGCGGAAGACCGACGAGCCGGTGGGCCGCTCCCGCCAGCTCGACTGGTACCTCGACCGCATCGCCAAGGCGCTGCCGGCGGAAACGGCCGACGAATGGGCCCGGCATCCCAAGATCGCGGCCACCGTGCGGCGCGTGGTCGACCTGTGGTGCGCAGGTGAGAAGACGTTGGTCTTCTGCTTCTACGTCGAAACCGGACGGGCGCTGCGCACACACATCTCCCGCGCGCTCAAGACCGAGATCCTTGACCGGGCCGCCGCCGGCCTGCAGCTGTCCGGCGCGGACGAGGACGAGGTGCTCGCCGCGCTGGACCGGGTCGGCGAACGCCTGCTCCGCAGCGACGTCCGCGGCTACCAGGTGTTTCACGACCGAGTTAGGCAGCAGATGGGCGGGCTCGACGACGAGTCGTCCGGGCGGGCCACCGAGATCGTCGTGCGGTTCATGCGTACGCCCTCGTTCCTGGTCCGGTTCGCCGACCTGCGCCCGGAAATGACCATCGACGACCTCATCGCGGGCCTGGACCACCAGGACTCGTCCGGGGCCACGCTTACCGACCGCATCTCCGCGTTCGCGCGTTCGCTCGGGCAGCAGGTGGGGGCCGAGCGTCGGGAGCTGCTCGACGCGCTCACCGCGATCCAGACCGGGGGCATCGCCGCCACCGCGGAGCACTACGACCCGTCGGAACGCTCGCACCGGCGGGAACTGCTGCTGCCCAACGTGCGCCTGGCCAACGGGGGAGTGCGCGCCGACACCCGGCGCCGGCTGATGCTCACCTTCAATACCCCGTTCTTCCCCGAGGTTCTGGTCGCGAGCTCGGTCATGGCGGAGGGCGTCGACCTGCACCAGGACTGCCGCCACGTCATCCATCACGACCTTGACTGGAACCCGAGCACGCTGGAGCAGCGTAACGGCCGCGTCGACCGGATCGGGTCCAAAGCCGCGCGGACGGCACGGCCCGTCGTCATCTACGAGCCGTATCTGGCGGGTACCCACGACGAGAAGATGTTCCGGGTGGTCAAGGACCGGGAGCGCTGGTTCGGGGTGGTCATGGGGGAGACCCCGGACTCCGGGGAGTGGGCCACCGAGCGGCAGGCGGCCCGGGTGCCGCTGCCGGAGGCGATCGCGGCGGCACTGACCATGGACCTGTCCGTGACCGGTATGCGGCAGCCGGCGCCGGACGGGACCGGGCCGTCGCGGATGATCCACCAGCGCGGGTCGACCTCGGTCGCGGCATTGAACGACTGACACTTTGCACGATCACGCAGCAGGATCCCAGGGTACGCACCCGGGGATCCTGCTGCTCTGTCAGGAATTCTGGATGCTCCAATGTTGCGGCCGCTCACGCCAAGTGCGGGACGGCCGGATCGAGGACGACCCGGACGGTGACAACCGACTGCTCGGCTCGTACTACTTCCAGCACCTGTAGATCGATCTCCAGGCGGTGCACGGCGTCGGGCAGGCGGCTGTCGTGGGTGAACACGACCACCTGCCGCTCGCCGGCGAGTTCGGCGAGCACCCGGGCCAGCCCGTCGACCTTGGACGAGTCCATGCTCTGCACCGGGTCGTCGATGACCATGAACCGGAACGGGCTCTCGGCTGCGCAGCTGTGCGGCAGGAACGTGGCCAGGCCCAGTGCCTGCAGCTCGCCCTGGCTCAGTACACCCAGCGCGGCGTCGCTGGTGCCTTCCTGGCACAGCCGTGTCCAGATCGCTTGTGACTGCTCGGCGAACGGCGCCAGCCGCGCGTCGCGGATGCCGTCGGCGGCCTGTCCGAGCCACTGCCGTGCCGCCTTGATCCGTGCCTGCTCGCCGGTGAGGACGGGGACACGGCGGGCGTCGGCGGACCAGGCGCGCAGCTCGCCGGCGATGCTCTGCCAGGCAGTGTCCCGCCTGCTCAGGTAGGCGACGGACTGCCGGCGAACGAGGTCGGCGGCCTGCGCGACCGGCGGGTAGTGGCTGGACAGGTGCGCGGCCAGCTCGCCCGGCGTACGCGGCAGTGCGTGCAGCGCGGCGACGACGTCACGTAGCAGTGCGAGCGCCGAACCTTCGCCGGCGGGGGACTCGATCTGGTCGATCAGCTGGCGGGCACGCCGGGTCAGCTCGTTGACCTGCGACGCCGCCCGGTTCGCCGACAGCGAGAGTTCGCGCAGGTCGCGGAAGGCGATTTCGGCCTTCCGCCGCCAAAGGCCGTCGAGCGTGCCGGTATGGCAGACCGGACACGGCCCGTCTCCCGCCTCGGCGTGGTAGTCGATCGCGAGCCGGAACAGCTCGGCGGCGCGCAGCGAGGACTTCGCCTGTCGCTGCTCGTACCCGCGGCTGTCGTCGACGGCTCGGGCCAGGTCGGCGGCGAGGCGTGCGACGGCGGCGGGCTCGGGCAGGGTGAGGTCGGCGAGCCAATGGTGCATCGCGATGGTCTTGTCGGTGTCGGCGTCGACCGGCTCGGCGAGGATGCTGTCGAGCAGGTCGAGGTCCGGGCTGTCCGCGGCGAGTTGCTGTGCGGCGCGCCGGGCCCTGTCGTCGTCGACGTCGCCGAGCGCGGCTCGCAGTACGGCCTGGCGGTGCCGGTGCTCTGCGAGCGCGGAGTCGACAGGCCGGGCGGCGGCCGTGAGCCGTCGGTCGGTGTCGGTGAGCAGTTCGAGGCCGAGGACGGCGTCGGTGGAGTCGTGCAGCGCGGTGGCGGTGCTGGTCGCCAGACGGCCCAGGTCTGCGGGGGTGAGGAACGGCCGGTACAGCCGCGACAACCTGGCCAGGTCCAGCTCGTCCGGGGCCCCGGTGACGCTTGCCGTCGCGGCACCCAGGTCGTCGCCTGGTGCCCAGCTTCGCTGCATGCGGGTGGGTGCGGCGGGATCGCCAATGCGCAGGTCGAGCCGGACGGCGCAGGTGTCGGGCTGGTGCACGTTGCGCCAGGCGCGGTCGGCGCCGCGGGCGCTGTCGCCGGTCAGGGCCAGCTCGATGGCTTCGGCGAAGCTGGACTTGCCCGAGCCGTTGCGCCCTACCACCAGTGTCAGTCCCGGACCGGGTCGCACCGGCAGGGTGCGTTGCGGACCGACGCCGCGGAATCCGGTGACGGTGATCGCTTCGAGGTAGACGTGGGTGCGCCGGCGCGCGTCACCGGCAGGGCGGGGGCGGGTGGGTCGCCCGTCGAGGGCGGCCCGCAGTTCGTCGTCGCCGCCGGCCGCGCCCAGCACCACGTCGGTGATCTCGTCGGCCACGCCGTCGGCGGCGAGGCGGTCGAGCAGGAGTTCGACCAGTGGTTCGTCGGGGGTCATGGCAGCCGCCTCACAGTTCGTGGCCGGGTGAGCGGGTGGTGGTCGTGTCGGCCGGGTGTGCACGCACCCAGGCCGACCAGCCGTGTTCTGCGATCGCGCGCAGCGCTGGGACGTCGGCCGCGACCACGGTCTGCCCGTCCGGGTAGGCCAGGCCCCAGCGGCACCACGTGTTCAGCTGCTCCGTGACGATCGACTGGACGTATCGAGGGTCGGCGCCCGCGACAAGGTCCTGCTCGCCGACCGACCCCCGGTCGGCGAGCAGGGCGGCCATCCGCCGTCGGTGGTTCAGCTCGGCGGCGGGCGGGCTGGACGGGCGTTCCTGCCACGTCGGGCGGCTGGTCAGGTGCCACGTCTCGTGCTGGGGGCAGTGGTAGACCCGTAGCGCGGTGCCCCGTAGGCGGGAGCAGCGCAGCGCCACCGAGATGGCGCGCTCCTGGCTGGGGTAGGACTTCTTTCCGCACGTGGCGCAGGTTCGTTTCATCGAGACGTCACCTCGTACTGGGAAGGTCCGGTGGCCCGCCGGGCCACCGGAGGAGCGGGGGAGCTGCCGGGTCAGAGGGCCCAGTAGGCGGCGGGGGTGTTCGAGTCGAGGCCGACGCCGTCGATCTGGATGCGGCCGCCGGTGAGCGCGGCCTTCGACACGTCGAAGACGATCTTCCCGGCGGTCTTCTGGCCGGCGGCGAGGTCGGTGCCGTGTAGCTCGGGCTTGAACCCGATGGCCAGGGCCTGCTCGGTGACGGTGCCGTCCTTGGCCACGAACTTGAAGTTGAACGGGTTGGCGTGGTACTTGCCCTGCTTGCAGACGGCGGTCACGTCGAGCACCAGAAACACGCCGTGCTCGGGCTTGCTGCCGTACGCGCCGGGCTCCTTGGTGTGCTGCTTGGCGCCGCCGACGGTGACCTCGACGACCGTCTTGTCGCCCAGGAACTCGCTGTTGAGGGTGATGGTCTGGCCGATCTTGCCGACGGCGGTGGTCGGCTCCGGCGCGGCCTCGACGCTCTTGCCGTCGCCGCCGGACACCGACGAGCTGGTGTCGCCGGACCCGGCGCCGCAGGCCAGCATCGTCATCACGGTGACGGTCGCGGCCAGGGTCAGCAGGAGCTGCTTGCGGTTCATCAGATGGTCCTTTCGGAAGTCGACTTCGGTGGGCCGGTCGGCGTGGTCGGCGGACCTGCCGGCTGGCGCCCGCGGAGTGAGGTCGTCGGCTCGGGGACGACCGCATCCGGGTTCTTCCAGCCAGGTAGTCAGCGGAGGTTGCTGGTAAATACTGGAAGAGCGTGGAGGACTGTACAACTCCCCGCGTCACCATGTCCAGCGGCACCCTTGGGGTGGGAAGTCGATGCAGTTCAAGGTGGGCCTCTTCGGACGCACGGGTGAATCGACGCCTGTCATATGCATGGTTCTTGCTGGGAAATGCTGGAATGCGGTACGGTGTTTCCATGGCGGAATCGGCAGAAGCCCTCGAGCGCCGCATCGACGAGTTACGTACGGCAGTACGTCACGCGATTGCCGGCGGCGACACCGAACGCGCCTATGCGCTACGAACCGAGCTGCGCCGAGCCCAACGGGAGTGGGACGAGATCCTCGACCAGCTCGCCGAGCAGGCCGAGAGCGCGGCACCGGCCAGGCCGGCCGCGCCGCTACTCCCGTTGCGAGAACAGGTGCACCAGGCGTTGGCGCTGCTGGGCGCCCCGTCCGCACCCAAGCTGATCATTGCGGTGCACGAGGCCTTCCAGGCGGGCGAAATGGTGCCGGCCCGGCTGACCAGCCTTCGGCGCGACGAGGAGCGCTCGTTCCGCTCCTCGCCCTACGCCCGGCCCTACTACCTGTGCTCGGCGTTGACCTCCGACCTGCTGGCACCGGCCCGCGGCCTGCTGGCGGTGTCGACGTGGCCGATCGAGCGACGCATCGTCGGTCCGCTCAGCCCGCGGGTCGACTTCCTCACCTCCGCGATCCGCCTCGCCGACCACATCGATCGCCTACCGAACCCGACGCCCGCGGCGATCCGGCTGCTATGGCGCTTTGCCGCCAACATTCCCGACGCCGCGCTGCGCGCCGATGCCATGACACCGACCGACGTCGCGCAGGCCGCGAAGGCGGAGCTCGACATCCACGCCGAAGCCGATCGGGTGCAACGCGAAGCGGCCGGAAAACGCGCGAAGAAGCAGCTCGACGACGTGTTTCAGCTGTTCGGCACGCAGCTTCGCGTGGCCGGGGCTGCCGCCGAGTAACGCGGCGGCTACTCTCCATACTTCTCCTGACGCTTCCCCCGCGAAGGAATCCCGTGCAGAACGACACCGACTCCCGCCTGCGGCGGTTACGCGGCCCCGTGCAGCCCAAGCGGCACAACGCGCGCACCATCGCGGCACTGACCAGCAACCCGGGCTGCGTACGGCGCGGCCTGTGCGACGCGGCGGGTGTCGACAAAGGCGCCCTCGCCGAGCGGCTCGACTTCCCGGTCCGCTTCGGCCAGTCTCAGTTCGCCATCACTCGGGGCAACGCCTTCGAGGCGCAGGTCAAGGCCGACGGCTGCGCCGAGTTGGTGACCCTGCTGCGCGAGGTGCTCGACCTGGACATCACCGAGGTCGGCTACACCAACTTCGACGAGGTCGGCGGCAACGACAGCCAGGACCTGCGCCATGCCCACTCCCAGGCGACGCTGCTGGCCGCCGCGGCCGGCCGGGACAATGCCGGGACGCTGTTCGACCATCCGCTGCTGCGGCTGGACGTCGCGGGCGTTGGTGTCTACCTCGAACCGGACCTCATCGCGTTCCAGCACGCGGGCATCTTCCACGTCATCGAGATCAAGTCGTTCGCAGTGATCGACGGGCAGGCCGACGGCGGCAAGGTCGCCTCTGCCGCGATCCAGTCCGCCGTGTATGTCCACGCGCTGCGCACCCTGCTCGGCAGCGACGACGCCGTCTCCTCCGACATCGTGCTGGTCTGCCCAAAGGACTTCTCCAACCGGCCCTGCGCCACCAAGGTCGACGTGCGCAAGCAGCTCATCGTGCTGCAGCACCAGCTCAACCGGCTCGCGCGCATCGAGGCCCTGCTCGACGCCCTGCCGATCGGCGTGTCCCTCGACCTGGCCAAGGACGACGACGGGCAGCCGGTGCTCACGCGCGCCGAACTGGTCCAGGCGATGGACTGCATCGAGGCCCGGTACTCACCCGAGTGCCTGGCCAACTGCGAGCTCGCGTTCTTCTGCCGCGACGAGGCGACCGGCGGGACCGCCACCCTGGGCAAGAGCGTGCGTGAGGAGCTCGGCGGCGTCGAACTCGTCAATGTCGCCCTCGGCCTGGCAGCCGGGAGCCTGGCAGCCTCGGACGAGCAGGCTGAGATCGCCGCGCTGCTGCGTGCCGCGGCCCGTATCTACCGCGAATCCATGTCGCCCGGAGGTGGGGCCCAGGCGGCACGGGTGGCGGCATGAGCGCCATCACGTCGTATGCCCGCGCCCTGGCCGTCAACACGCAGACGGCGCAGCCGACCGCGACGGTGCGCCACGTGCACCTCTCCCACCGGCCACTGGTGTTCGTGCCGCTGACCCTCGCCGGTGAGGCCAACGCGCCACTGGCCGCACTGGTCGGCAGCGCCGAGGACGACCCGACGCTGCTCGTCGTGCCGCAGCCACGCGACCGCGGCCAGCGGTTCGCATTCGCCGCCGAGCTCGCCGACCTCGTCGTCGGCTACGTCAACTCGTGCGCAGGAGCCGCCGACGAGATCAAGGGCAAGGTCTGCTTCCGCGACGCGCCGCAGCTGCTGGTGCCCAACCGGGCCGGGATCGGGTTCGTCCGACTGTTCGGCCGCTCCACGCGCTTTCGCAGGACGACCGGCCCGTACGCGGTCAAGCCCGACGTGCCGCTGCTCGGGCGCTGGCTGACCTGGTTCGCCGAGCGCTCCGAGCACCCGGGCGCGGCGTCCCTGCTGGCCATGACCGAGCAGCTGTCCATGCACTGGGCCACCGGGCAGAGCGCCGTCGAAGACGCCAACCTCGCCGCGCTGCTCGGCTGGATCAGCCCGCCGCCCGGCCGCACCGGGCCGCAGGCGGCGCGGGACGCCGAGGACCCGCTGCTGTGGCCGCCCGCCGGACCGGTCACCGACCCGACATTCGACAACGATGTCCTCGCCCCGGCGATCCGCCGCTACAGCGGCACCGATCCCGGATCGCCCGGCCAGGCCCGTGCCGTCGAACTGCTCCGGGAAGCTCTCCACGGCCAGCTCGCGCCCACCTGGCAGCTGATGTGGCGGGGCATCGCCCGGCTGCGCGAACTGGAGCCGGGCGCGTCGGTCGAGGGCCGTTGGATTGAGGACCGCAAGTCGTTCACCTGGTACCACGAGAGCGTCGTCGACGGCGGGCTGCCGCAGGCCCGGCGCGACGGTGCCATCGCCGCTGCCCGGCGGCTCAACCGGCTCGAACGTGAGCAGGTCGAGTACGACGTCGCTCGGGCCTTCGACGACCCCCTCGTCATGGCCAACCACCGGGCTGCCGGGGAGGCATTCCTCGGCACCGTCAGCGAGGTCGAGCGGGAACGACGGGTGACCAACGACAAGGGCAACGCCGTCACCCGGCCGCTGGTCGTGCTGCACACCGCCGACCCGGTGCTGATCGGACGCGGGGCGGAGGTGGTGGCGACGAGCCGCCAGTCGCAGAAGGCCGTGGTCGTCTCCGTCGACCGCCAGGCCGACTCTGCCGTGGTGACGCTGGAGATGCAGGGCGGGTTCGGCAAGTCCAAGATCCCGCCGCCTGGCAGCATCCCCGAACCCGGCGAGCGGCTGGTCTACAGCTCGGTGCTGTCCGACAGCATCCCGTCGCCCAGGCTGCCCGACGCAGAAGACACCCCGTGGACTCACGGCGGACCGCCCCAGCCATACGTGCCCACCGACGAGGACGCCACGGAGGTATGGGAATGAGCGACTTCAACCCGGCCGCCCAGGCCGAACAGGTCATCACAGCCGTGCTCGCCGACCTGCGCTCCGGCGCGCACCGCGGTGTGGTCGTCGACTCGCCGCCTGGCGCGGGCAAGTCGACCCTGGTCGTACGCGCCGCGGCCGAGCTCGCCACCACCGGCGACCCGCTGATGATCGTCGCGCAGACCAACGAGCAGGTCGACGACCTGGTCGAACGGCTCGCCGGTCCGCTACACGCGGCGGTGCCGGGCGCACGGGTCGGGCGGCTGAGCCGGAAGGGCTACGAGGCCCCGGCCCGCATCGCCGGGCTGGCCAACGTCGATGTGGACAGCGACCTGGCCGCGCTCGGGCGGCCTGCGGTGACGATCGCGACCGCGGCGAAGTGGGCCCACGTCAAGGATCACGCATGGCGGTGGGCGATCGTCGACGAGGCATATCAGATGCGCTCGGACGCGCTGTTGGCGATCGCGCCACGGTTCGAGCGAGCGCTGTTCGTGGGCGACCCTGGGCAGCTCGACCCGTTCTCGATCGTGGAGAACGACCGGTGGCGCGGGCTGTCCTGGGATCCGATGCAGAGCGCGGTGTCGGTGCTACTACGCAACAACCCGGAGCTGCCGGTGCACCGTCTGCCGGTGTCTTGGCGGCTGCCGCATACGGCCGAGAAGGTCGTCGCTGCGGCGTTCTACCCGTACACCGGCTTCCAGTCGGGGACGGGGCCGGGGGAGCGGCGGCTGACGTTCGCGACCAAAGGGTTCGGCGACACGTCGTACGACCGGGTACTGGAGCATGCCGCGCAGACCGGGTGGGGGCTGCTGGAGCTGCCGGCGCGGCACACGATGCGTACTGATGCCGAGGCGGTGTCGGCGGTGGCGGAGCTGGCGCGGCGGCTGCTGCAGCGCGGCGCTACCGCGCATTCCGAGCGAGGGGAACAGGCCGTGACGGCCCAGCGGATCGCGATCGGGGCCGCACACCGGGACCAGGTCGCAGCCCTGCGTGCGGCGCTCGGGAATGACGAGGTCACGGTGGACACGGCCAACCGGCTGCAGGGCCGGGAGTACGACGTGGTGTTCGTGCTGCATCCGCTGTCCGGGCGACGCGATGCGACCGCATTCCACCTGGAGGCGGGGCGGTTGTGTGTGCTCGCGTCACGGCACCGGCATGCGTGTGTGATGGTGGCCCGGGCCGGGATCCGGGAACTGCTCGACGCACACCCGTCGAGCGAGCCGGTGCACCTGGGAGAGCCGGTCAAGTTTCCGGATGGGTGGGCAGCCAACCAGACGGTCATGGCGCACCTGGAAAGTCACCGGGTTCGCGCCTGACACGCCTACCGGATGGGGTCGTCCGGGGTGACCTATTGATTTCCGGCCCCCAGCCGGCAGTCAGCGAAATTGATTCACTCTCGGATCTAGTCAAGGGCGTCCGTGTCGCCGGCGCGATAATCACGAAGTTTCTGCAACTCGGCGAACCGTCGGAGACCGCGCACAAGTACTACGCGTGAGCTGGGGTCGCTTGATCGTCTGCGGCGGCAAACGATTCTGAACCACTAGGTGGCGTGAGTGGGCCGGGGAGCCTATGGGCGGACCGCCATCCAGGTCAGACCACGGAAAGCTAGCGCTTCAAGACCATCCGGATGGGTGAGTGCAAGGTAGCGGTGTCACCTCTACGTTCGAGTAGATCACCATGAACCTGGCATGATCCTGCTCCGGGAATGGCCGCATCGCGACCGTTGCCGGAGCAGCACGGTAACAAGATCTGAGAAATGCAGTACGGACGGAGAAAACTGAAATGGGCGGAGACGCCGGCATGGCCGAGAACCTTTCGGCACAGGATCGGCTGCTGCAGGCGACAATCCGTCAATGGCGTGACAGCCTCATCAACCTCTCCGGCACGAACCGGCTCCTCAACTTCCGGCTGAGCAAGTCGGGTGCGGTCCGGGTGTTCGACCCGGCCGCGACAGAGGTTCTGGCAGGTCTGGGCGCCGGCCGCGACTTCCGGTTCCGTCCCGCAGAGGAGGGCAGCGACGGGTTCGGGGAAGCATCGACCGAACCAGGCCGCGTGCTTCCCGCAGCTGATCTCGACCTACCGGGCAGGGCGTTCCGAGGCGACGTCCTCCGTACGGACAAGCCGTTCGGTGATCTGAGTTCGGCACTCCGCAACCTCATGCGGCGGTCGAACCAGGAGTTCCTGGACCGAGGACTGTGGATTCTCTATCTTGCCTTCGGCTCGCTCACCTGGACCGACGGTGACAAAGCCAAATACACCAGCCCGTTGTTGCTCGTCCCGGTCCGGCTCGTTGCGACCGGCACGCGGCAGCTGCCCCTGTTGCAGCGTGCGGAGGAAGACCCGGTCGTCAACCCGGCGCTGACGCTCAAGCTCAGCCAGCTCATGGTCACGTTGCCGTCCGTCGACGAACTCGAGGACGTCGCCTACGCCGACTTCCTGGCCGACGTGCGGGCCGCCGTGGCGGGGCACGCCGGCTGGCGGGTCAACGACGAGGTCACGCTCTCGTACTTCTCCTTCGCGAAAGAGGCGATGTACCGGGACCTGCTCGACAACGAGGCCTCCGTCGCAGCGCACCCGGTGATCCAAGGGCTGGCGACGGGTGGGCGGGGCTCGGGAGGCGGCGGATTCCTCTTTGAGGAGCTGACCGAGGAGCGGATCGACCAGGACATGCCGGCCGAGCGGGTCCCGCTGGTGCTCGACGCCGACTCCTCACAGCGGGCCAGCGTCGCTGCCGCTCTGGCGGGACACTCCTTCGCCATGGACGGCCCACCTGGAACCGGGAAGTCGCAGACGATCGCGAACATGATCGGAGCGCTGCTGCACGCCGGAAAGCGGGTGCTGTTCGTCTCCGAGAAGGCCGCGGCGCTCGAAGTGGTCCGCAACCGTCTCCACGACGTGGGACTCGACGCCTACCTGCTGGAACTGCACTCGCACAAGGCGACGCGGAAGGAGGTGGCGTCGGCTCTGGGGCAGGCGCTGGAGACCGTTCCGATCGCCCCGAACGGGATGAACGACCTCGACCTCGACAATGCCCGGCGCCGCCGCGAGGAGTTGAACGCGTACGCCGAGGCCATGAACGTGCCGCGCGCGCCGCTCAACTATTCGCTGCACGACGTCCTCGGCATGATCGCCAACCTGCAGGACGTTCCCGCCGCTCCGATGAGCGGCATCGCGCCGGTCGATCTGACTGTCGAGACGTTCGGGTCCGTGCGGGCCACTGCTGCGGCGCTGGCCCGGGCCTGGCGCCCCGCTGCTCAGGGGCGGTCGTTCGCCTGGCGTGGGGTCACGCACCGTGGTTCTCTGGACGCCCGTCTCTACGCAGCGGCGTCAGCGCTCGACGCTTTGGCCGGCGTCACCGCGGCCCATGCGCCACTGGCTGCCGCGTTCGGCGTCAGCCGGTTGTGCCAGGCGCCCGCCCTCACCCGCATCGTCGCGCACTGCGCCGTGCGGCCGGCCGCAGTGCCGTCGCAGTGGCTGACGGCTGCTCAGCTCGACCCGGCCATCCAATCCGCCGATCACCTGACCGCAGAACTTCGCGAGCTTGCCGACCGGCAGGACGCGGCCAACCGTGCCGCCGGTGTGCCCTGGTCCGAGCTTCCCGCCGCGGGTGCCACGCCGGATCTCGACACCTCGGCGCTGGAGAGCCTCACGGTCCCGCCACTGCACCTCGCGTCGCTGACCTCGGAGCAGGCTGCATTGCTCGCCGAGACGTTTCAGCGTGACACCGAGACACTGCGCGCCGCGGGCCGATCGCTCAGCGGGCTGGCCGTCATGCTGGGCCTGCCGCCCGTCGTTTCGTTCGAGGATGCCCGGGCGACCCTCAGTGTCGCCGGTCTCGGGCGCAGCGAGAACCGTCCCGATCGTGCGTGGCTGTCCGCTGAGGGCCATGCAGCCGCCGGCCAGGCTGTGCAGGCACTCCGACAGGCCATCGCCGCGCTGTCGGATGCGGAGCGGTCGGCGGAAGCGCACTACACCGATGGCGTCCTCGCGGCGGATGCCGAAGGGCTGGCGCACCGCTTCTCGCATGAACACCGGGGCCTGAAGAAGCTCAGCGGCGCCTATCGTGCCGACAAGCGTGCCCTGGCAGCGTTCACCCGTGCGGGTGTGGGCTGGCAGTCGGCGCGCGATCAGCTGACGTTGGCAATCGCCCGCAAGCGGGCTGCGGCCGCTTTCGACGAGGCGCAGACCCGGTATGCGAGGGAACTGGGAACCTACTACGCCGGCCGCTCCACCGACTTCGACCTGATCACGCGGGCGTTGGCGGTCGCGGGCACCGCGATCAACCAGGCACGCACTGGGGACCTGGCGAAGCTTGCTGATCACATCGCCCGTGACGGGATCCCCAACGCCAGCGTGCTTGCCGTCGCCGACGAAACGTCCGCACGCCTGCAGGACTGGCAGTCGCGCCTGGCGCCGGAGCCGCTGCCTGCCGCACGGCCGGAGCTCGTGCAGCTGCCGATTGCAGAGGCGGCAGGATGGCTGGACAGCCACCAGGCCCCGCTGCGAGCGGCGGCTGCGCTTACCGGGTCGGTCAGTCAGGCGGTGCGCCGACAGCTGACCGTCGCCGAGTCGCGGCACCTGCTTGAGCTGCGCGCGTCTGTCGACGCCGCCTACACCGCGCTCGCAGCACGCGGACAGGGCTACTCGTCGACACTCGGCTCGTTGTATGCCGGTGAACGGACCGACCTGACGGCGGTGTACGCGGCGCTGGAGTGGGCGATGCAGATGCGGGCCTGCAAGAGCGGCTCCGATTCACCACTGACGGCTGCTCAGTCGCAAGCGCTTGACAGCGTCGTCCCGACGCCGCAGCTGGATGAGATCGAACGACGGTGGGCGGGGGCGCGTGCCGACCTGCTGGCAGCCTTCGAGCCGGGCCGGCACGCGGAACTGGGTTCCGAACTCGACGACTTCGCGGAGGCCGGCGACCTTGTCGCGGCGTTGCGTGAGGACAGCGCCGGACAGGACGAGTGGTTCGCGTACCAGGGCGCCCGCGCCGGGCTCGTCGCCGTGGGACTTGAGACCGCCATCGACTTCTGCATCGCCGAGGGCTTGAGCGCCCGGCAGGTGCCGTTGGTCCTTGAGCGCGCCCTGCTCCAGGAGTGGGCCGACCACCACCTGCACCACGATGCGGCCCTGCGCCTGGTGCGGGCCGAGGACCGCGACTCGCTCGTGGCCGAATACCGGAGCCTGGACCGTGCGCTCATCGCGGCGGCGACCTCGCGGATCATCACAGCGTGCAACGCGCGCCGACCTCGGAACAACCTGGGGGAATCCGGTGTCATCCGCCGTGAGGCGGGCAAGAAGAAGAAGCACATGCCGGTGCGGCTGCTGTTGGAGCGGACGCGCAATGTCAGCCAGGCGATCAAGCCGTGCTTCATGATGTCGCCGCTGGCGGTGAGTCAGTATCTGCCGTCCGACATGCGATTTGATGTCGTGATCTTCGACGAGGCAAGTCAGGTGGCACCTGCCGATGCCGTCAACTGCATCTACCGGGGCGGCGCGCTGATCACGGCCGGTGACCAGAAGCAGCTCCCGCCGACCAGCTTCTTCACTGCAGGGGTCACCGACGACGGCGACGAGTGGGATGAGGAGGCCGAGGACGGTGTCGACTTCGAGTCGGTGCTCGACCTGATGAAGGGTTCGGCGGAGTTCCGCGCGCTGACGCTGCGCTGGCACTACCGGTCCCGGCACGAAGCACTCATCGCCTTTTCGAACTCCTCGTTCTACCAAGGCCGGCTCATCACGTTCCCTGGTGCCGAGGATGTCGGACAGGATGTGGGCGTGGAGCTCTTCCACGTCGCCGGGTCCTACCGGCGTGGCTCGTCGCGCGACAACCCGATCGAGGCCACCAAGGTCGCCGAGAGGGTCATGCATCACTTCACCACCCGCCCGCACCTCACGCTCGGTGTGGTCAGCTTCTCCGAGGCGCAGGCCGCGGCCATCGAGCATGCTGTGGAGCAGGCCCGCCAGGACCGGCCGGAGCTGGACAAGTTCTTCACCGACGATCGGCTCGACGGCTTCTTCGTCAAGAACCTGGAGTCGGTGCAGGGCGATGAGCGCGACGTGATGATCTTCTCGATCGGGTACGGTCCGGACGAGACGGGCAAGACGACGATGAACTTCGGACCGCTGAACCGGGTCGGCGGGTGGCGGCGATTGAACGTGGCCGTCACTCGGGCGCGTTTCCGCAACGAAGTCGTCGCGAGCGTGCGGGCTTCGGACATCGTCGCGGCAACCGGCAGCGAGGGCCTGCGGCATCTGCGCCGCTATCTGGACTACGCCGAGCGGGGCTTTGCCGCCCTGGCGCTGGAAACCAGCACCGGCGGCGACGCCGAATCACCGTTCGAGGAGTCTGTCATCTCAGTGATCCGCTCCTGGGGCTACGAGGTGACCCCGCAGGTCGGCGCCGCCGGCTACCGGATCGACATGGGCGTACGCCATCCGGACCGCCCCGGCGTGTATGCGCTGGGCGTCGAGTGCGACGGGTTCCAGTACCACTCCTCCAAAGTCGCCCGGGACCGGGACCGGCTGCGTGACCAGGTGCTACGCGGCCTCGGGTGGCGACTGCACCGGATCTGGGGCACCGCCTGGTACCGGAACCGCCTCGGAGAGGAGGCCCGCCTGCGTGCCGCGATCGAGAAGGCGCTGGCTGCTCCGGTACGGGGGCTTCTGTCCAGCCTGGAGGACGTGATCGAGCGTCCCGCGGTCACCACCGAGTCCGCAGCGCTGGACCTGCAGCCGGTCTGGGTGACGCCGTACCGGACCGCGGTCGTGGAGCGTCTGCCGTACTGGGCCGATCCTGGTGAGCCCGGCAGCGCTCACGCCATGCGGACCGGCGTCGCCGAGGTTGCGGCCGTCGAAGGGCCGGTGCACATCACGGTCATGCACCAGAGGCTGCGCGACAGTTGGGGCATCGGCCGGGTCGGGTCGCGGATCCGGGACAACATAGATACCGCGATCCGGCACGCGGGCCTCGACCGTGACGGGGAGTTCGTTCGGGTGCGGGGCGCGGCGGTCCGTGAGGTCCGTAGCCCGGTCGACGCCTGCAGCCGCAGCGTGGAGCAGGTCCATGACGACGAGCTGGCACTCGCCCTGACGAACCTGGTCCG
The DNA here is from genome assembly GCF_042663325.1 of Catellatospora aurea. NCBI lineage: Bacteria > Bacillati > Actinomycetota > Actinomycetes > Micromonosporales > Micromonosporaceae > Catellatospora > Catellatospora aurea. Next base: position 14,824 of record NZ_JBHTAC010000060.1, on the reverse strand, counting down.
CGATGCCGGTGGTGTGGCCCGCGACGAGCTGAGCGCACACGTGGCCAGGCTCTATGGTTGGACCAGACGTGGGCCGGACATCACCCGGCGATTGGAGCTGCTCATCGATCGCCTCGTCGTCGACGGTGCATTCGTCGCCAACGGTTTGAGTCTGTCCCTCGGGCGTCAGGCGCCAGACAAACTCTGATCAGATGATTGCCGGCCGGGCACAGAACCGCTGTGCCCGGCGAGGAGTACATCATCGTGCTCGCTGTGGTTATGGGCGGCGGGGCGCATTCTGAACCGGAGCATGGTCCTGAGAAGCGTCCCGTCTCGCTGAGGACGGCCAGGCGAGAGTCAGGTCGATCACCCCAGACGGCTGATGTAGATCAAGCCGGTCACGCCGGAAGATCACGGACGAGGCGGCGATACCGCCCGTCCGGGCTGAACAAGCGGTGACACTCCTGCAGGATGGCGGGCCCGAGCGATGCGACGGCTGGGGGTTGGATCCGAGCGCAAGCTCATCAGGATCGTGCAACAGGCTTTGTCGATGGGACCCGCGTCGCCGGATGTGATGCCGACGGCGGTTCGGCCGGGTTACGTGCTGCCCGAAAAACCCATGCGAGGGCAATCATGTCGCAGAGACTTATAGCGGCAGGTTGTCGGTCTCACCGAGTGGGACGCTCCTCGAGCGGCAACGGAGGTCGGGAAGGTGGCTGATTTGAGGATTAATCATCACAATTGCTGGCATGAAAATTTCGAGGGTGCTCGGTGGCGCGGGTCGGCGAATGCTGGCCGCGGTTGCCGTGCTCGCCGTGGCGACGGGCACCCTCGCAGCGTGTGACAAAACTGCTGAAACGGATGAAAAACCTCCCATCCGGCTCGGGGCGCTGCTCCCGCTGAGCGGATACTTCGCCCCGACCGGGCAGCCGATGGCCGACGCGTACAACATGGCGGTCAAGGAGGCCAACGAGGCGGGCGGAGTACTGGGGCGCCCGGTGGAGATCGTCTTCGGCGACGACGCGTGCGACCCGGCCGCGGCAGTGGCCGGCGCCAACGAGCTCGTCGGCAAGGACATCACGGTCTCGGTCGGCGGCGGGTGCAGCGTGGCGGCCGTACCAAGTCTCAAGATCTTCCACGCGGCGGGCATCCCGATGATCATCCCGGCTGCCAACTCCACCGATCTGCTCGCGCCCGGCTACAACAGCGTCTTCCTGCTCGCCGGCACCACCAAGCTGGAGGCGAAACGCAGCATCGAGGTCATGGCCGAGCTCGGCACCCGGCGGGTGGCCATCGTCGATGACGGCACGAGCTTCTCCGACACCCTGGCGTCGGAGACGACCACGTTCGTCCAGCAGGCCGACAGCGGGACGACCTTCACCGGGCGGCAGCGCGTCAGCCAAGGCGCGACAAGCTATCCCCGGGTCGTCGCGACCGTGCTCCAGCAGCGGGCCGACCTGGTCTTCTACACCGGCTACTACGCCGAGGCCGCCAAGCTGGTCCGGGACCTGCACACCGCCCACTACACCGGCAAGATCCTGCTCGCCGACGCGGGAACGGACCCGGCCCTGCTCAAGCAGATCACCCCGGCCGAGGGGAACAACCTCTACGGTCTCTCGCTGCCCGTGGCCCAGTTCATGCCACAGGCGTCGGCGTGGGCCGCGAAGTACCGCGCCGCCTACGGCAGGGAGCCGGGGCCGTTCACCATGCAGTCGTACGATGCCGCCCGGCTCGCGATCAACGCGATCGCCCGCGCCGGCACCACCGACCGTGAAGCCGTCCGCAAGGCGATCGCCGACACCAAACCGGGCGACGTTCAGCTCTTGTCGGGACCGTCGGAATTCCGCCGGGACGGCACGCAGGTCAACCCGAGCTTCCTGCTGCTGCGGGCCCGAAACGGGGCGTTCGCCCTGGCGGACTAGCCAAGACGCGCCGGGTCGCAGGTGAGACGGACACCCTGCCGTCGAGTCCTGTTGATCATGACCTAGCACCGTCCACCGCCGGATCCGGCAGTTGATGACCACAGCGGGAGTCCTGGCCCGCATCCAGCTCGGCTGGGTGGCCGCCCGCAACGGCTCGGCCTGACCTGCAGCACGCCCGCCGGCACGCGACGGACCGAATGCCGCCGTCACTCGCTACCGCTTGCCGCCCGCCGTGCTGTTTCCGGCTGCGGCACCGGGCGAGCCTGTGCCGCCGACGACCCGGAGGCTACCGGTCGAATGCGGGCTGAGCAGGGTCTTTCGCCTGCAAGGGGCGTCAGCGCGGGCGTCACATCGTCGTGTCAGCGGCCGTGTCAGGACGGCGACGGCCCCGCGACAGGACGTCCCGCGATCGTAAGCGCCATGAACGGTTCAGCCACACAGCCGCAAGGCCCCGAGAGCAACGCAGCACACACAAACTCCACGTCCCGCCCCCCGCTCACCGCATCCGCGTCGAAGGAGTACACCACCATGTCCCTCACCCTCACCCTCAGCGACCAGGACAAGCGCACCCTGCGGACCGCCGCGTACGGCGCGGTCTCGCTCCTGGCAGCGGCCGGTGCCGCCGGCGGCTCCCCGCACCGGATCGCCACCGACGGCTCCATCGCCCTGGCCTCGGCCACCGGCCCGGTCGGCCACGTGCTCGCCGCGAAGACCAGGGACCTGAAGCTGAAGGGCACCTCGGTCGCGCAGATCGCCGACCAGGTGCTGCCCGCCCTCACCGAGGCCATGCACCTGCTCAACCGGCAGGCCCCCGCCGAGGCCGGCAACTTCCGCGACACCGTCCTGCGCGCCCTCGAAGCCGCCACCCGCAAGGACGGGGCCAGCCCCACCACCGCGGACATGATCGGCAAGATCACCGCGGCGCTCGACGCCGCGTGACCGGCTGCCCCGGGGTCCTCGCGGACCCCGGGGGCCCTGGACGCCCGATTCACACAGTTCAGAAGCGGCGGCGAGGAGCCGGCTGCTCCGGGGCACGACACCGAACCGCTCCGGCACCTAACGAATAAACAAGGAGACTCATCATGAACAACGACAGCCGCGGCTTCTCCCCGACGGGGCTGCGCAAGATGCACGACGTGCTGGCACGCCACGTCGACTCCGGCAAGATCCCCGGCCTGGTCGCCCTGGTCAGCCGCGGAAACCAGACCCACGTCGAGACGATCGGGACGATGCGCCACGACGGCGGCCCGCCGATGCGGCGCGACACGATCTTCCGGATGGCCTCGACGTCCAAGCCGGTCACCGTCGCCGCGGCCATGATCCTGCTCGACGAGTGCCGCCTGCGGCTGGACGACCCGGTGCAGCAGTGGCTGCCCGAACTCGCCGACCGGCGGGTGCTGACCCGGATCGACGCCCCACTGGACGACACCGTCGCGGCCCGGCGGCCGATCACCGTACGCGACGTGCTGACCTCCACGTTCGGCATCGGCATGGACATGACCGCGCTGGGCACCCCGATCATGGGCGCGATCTTCGAGCAGGGGCTCACCCCGAACCTGCCCGAGCCGATGCCCGAGCCCGACGAGTGGCTGCGCCGGCTCGGTGCGCTCCCGCTGATGCACCAGCCCGGCGAGCGCTGGCAGTACCACATCGGCAACGACCTGCTCGGCGTGCTCGTCGCCCGGGCGTCGGGCCAGTCCTTCGAGACGTTCCTGGCCGAGCGGCTGTTCGAGCCGCTGGGCATGAAGGACACCGGCTTCCACGTACCCGGTGACAAGATCGACCGGCTGCCGCCGCTGTACGCCCCCGACCCGCAGACCGGGGAGTTCCATGTGTGGGACGACGCGGTCAGTGGACGGTGGGCCCAGGCTCCGGCGTTCGCCGGCGGCGGTGGCGGACTGGTGTCCACGGCCGACGACTACCACGCCTACTTCCGGATGCTGCTCAACAACGGCATCCACGGCTCGGAGCGGATCCTGTCCCGGGCCGCGGTCCAGCTGATGACCACCAACCAGCTCACAGCCGAGCAGACCGCCGCCCGAACCGCCATGGCCCGCGAAAACGTCCACATCTCGTTCGGCCAGGGCCAGCACGGCGGCTGGGGGTACGGGATGGCGGTGCGCACCTATCGCGGCGACTACGCCAACATCGGCCAGTTCGGCTGGGACGGCGGCAGCGGCACGTCGACCTACGCCGACCCGAACGAGCAGCTCACCGGAATCCTGCTCACCCAGGTCGGGGCGTCCGTGCCGGACTCCATCCGCGCCATGCACGACTTCTGGACCACGGTCTACCAGGCGATCGGCGACTGACGTCCGTCTGCGCCCGGTTGGGGGCGCCTGTCACGGCGTTCGACATCGGCACAGGCAAGGCGGCGCGGCTCATTCCGGAGTCGCGCCGCCGGGCGTCTGCGATCGGGACCGGCGATGCGGTCGGTTTCGCACTGCTCGATCATGCCGCGGTCTGAAGTCGGGCTCTGAACTTGCCTCCGGAGGCGGCCTTCGTGCTGGCCACGGCCCCGTTATCAGGTTGTGATGCAGTCGACTTGGTCGACGGACCGTCACGGATCGCCGTCCGCTTTGTGGCAGCCACGCACTGCTGACCGAGTCGGAATCACTGCGGGTGAACGCCGATTCGGCAATGTGATCGGAGTCCGTGAATCAACCGGGCGAAGCAGGCACCCGCGCTGGGCAACCGATGGGTAATGTCCGGGCTCCCATGAAGAGGGGCGCTGACCGGCGGGTGAGAACCGAGGTGGGCGCCCACCCTCTTCTGGGACCTCCCGGCAGAAGCGGGGAGCGGCCGCGGTGCTAGAGACACCGCAGCCGCTGCAGTTCTCTCATGATCTAGGGGACCACAATGAGAACACGAGCGATCGTACACGCTGCGGCGAAGCTGTCAGCCGTGCTGGCCGTCAGCGCCGTGCCCGTCCTGGTAGCGCCGGCCGCCGCCAGCGCCCAGGACGTCGCACCGATGGCCATCACCTGCGACCCCATCGGGGTCACCTGGTTCTCCTGGAAGAACAAGGTCAGCTCCACCGTGTTGACGCACTCTTCGGCCTGGGACAACATCACCAACATCACCCAGTCGGGAGCGCTGCAGACGCAGACCGCGACGGCTGTCACCTCGACGATCACGAACACGGTCGGCACCGGTGTCAGTGCCAAGGGCGTCATCGCCTCAATGGAGATCAATTACAGCCTGCAGCTTCAGGACGCCGGCACCTCGACGACCACGGAGACCGTCACCGCGAACGTGAGTGTCCCGCCGCACAGCACCGTGGTCGCCTACGGCGGCACCATCCGGTACACCGCCGACTACGAGCACTTCAAGTGCCCCTCGGGCGTCGCCGTCCGGGACCAGTACGGCAAGGGCATCTCGTGGGACACCATCCGACGGGGCTGGGTCGACTGCTCCATCAGCACCTCGAACACGCTGGCGAACCTGGCCAAGGCCAAGGAGTGCTGAGCGCGCCACCCGAGCGGCGCTGATCGGCAGGCGGCAGGGCGGTGACGCCCTGCCGCCCTGAATCTGAAGGAAAACCCATGCGCAGACTCCTGATGTCCACCTGTACGGCGCTCGGCCTGCTCGCCCTGACGGCGTGCACGGCGGCGGCTCCGGAAACACCCGCCGCAACCCCGGCGACCCCACCGGCCTCCGCTGCCGCCGCCGCGCCGCTGACATGTGCACAGCAACCACAGCTCAGCTGGGGCGAGCTGCGCTCCGAAGACGTGCTGACGCGGACCGTCGTCATGACGGTGGGCAAGGGTTCGCAGGTGACCGAGTCGACGACCGTGGACGTGACGCAGGTCGTTCCCGGCGTCGTCGGAGCGGACCTCGCCGAGGACTTGAAGTCCTACCTGTACGCCCAAGCCGGTGAGCACACCGGGGAGATCGTCGACGGCGGTCCCACGCCGACCGACGTCGAGGGCGCCTGGGACCCCAAACTCGCCACCCCCGGTCGATACGTCCAGTATCTCGGCGTGAAGAAGCTGACCATCAGCGTCTCCATCGCGTGCGATGGAAGGAACGCGTCGGCGCAGTTGACAGGCTGGCGAGGTTCCCGCGCCGGAATTCTCGAATGCACCGTTACGCCTTCAGCCACGCAGGTCATCGCCAACGAAGCCAAGAAACGCTTCTGCACCGCCTGACCCGCTGCACGGGCACCCTGACCGACACCGGTCAGGGTGCCGGCACCGCCTTCCCGGTGCCTGAAGGTCGTGCGCCCAACTCGGACCAGCCCGTGCCGAACGTACCCACGGCCTCACTTTGGCGAGGTGGCCTACTGCGGACGCGGCCGAAGCTCGGCCCGCAACTGCAGGAACCGGAACAGCCCTGGCCGGCCGGCGACCTCCTGGTACTCGTCGACGACGGCGTCCACGAACGCGGGAACCTGCTCAGCAGGCAGCCGCGACGTCCAGTCCGCGAACCCGACCGTGCACCACTGCGCGAGCTGCTCCCGCGAGCCGAAGTCCCATTCCCGGTCGACGACCGAGCTCTGCACGACCTCCAGACCCGCGCTGCCCGCGATCACGGGCAGTTCGTCGGGCTCGATGTGCACGTACGGCTGAGCGAAGCCGGCGAAGGCCTGCGCCCAGCGCGGATCGCGCACCGTGTCCATCGCGACGTGTTCGATGCTCGGGCGGTCACCCTGGCAGACGAACTGCACGAGCACCCGACCGGTGGGTTTGAGCGCCGCCGCGATGTTGCGGTAGGCGGTCTGCTGCTCGGCCACCCAGTGCAGCGCGTTGAACGAGACCACCAGGTCGAAGTCCGGCCCGAACGCCATCGTGACGACGTCGCCGACCTGGAACGACACGTTGGTCAGCTGGTCGTCGGCGGTGCGGGCCGCCTCGATCATCCGCGGCGACGGATCCACACCGAGCACCGCTCCGCCGGGCACCATCGAGGCGATCAGCCGGGTCACGTATCCGTCGCCGCAGCCCACATCGAGGACCTGCTCGGTACCCGCGACCGTCACGGATTCCAGGCAGGCCGTCGCCATGGCTCGCTGCAACGCGCTGATGTGGGCGTAACCGGCGCCGTCCCAGTCGGCCATCCGCACTCCCGGACGTCATTCAGCTGAAGCACGCCCAGCCGGTACCGGACCGTTCCCGGAGCAGGCTGGCTCGTCATGCATTCTGCCGCCTGCGCCGGGCGGAAACCGGTCGACGCTTTTTCTGGATCGGTTCAAGGCGAAGGGGCCGCGGTTAGCCAGCCGAACCCTTGACCGGCATAGGCCCGGGGGACAGACGACAGATGCCGGTCAGCAGCGCGGCGACGAACGGGTCCTGCTCGAACCGGCCATATCCGCCGCTGTGGCGGTGGCCGCGCACTTCGTAGAACAGGCAAGCACGTAGCACGTCGAGATCGTCGCCCACCTCGGCCGACTCCTGCCAGCGGTGTCTGACGGATCGGGCCAGCCTGCTGAGTCCTTCCATCTCGCCGTGAAGTTCGTAGCCGTTGTAGCTGTGCGCGAACTCGACGAACTCCGAGCTCTCGGCATCCGCGGAAGGCACCCGCACCTGCTTTGCCATGACCGACCAGACCTCCGTGCGCGCTCAGGGCAGGTTCAGCTGCCAGGACACGCCGAAGCGGTCGTTGACCCAGGCGAACCGGGTGCTGAAGCCGTAGTTCGAGGGCGGCATGAGTTCCTGGCCGCCTTCGGAAAGCGCCGCGTGCAGGCGGGTGAGTTCGGCATCGTCCTTGCACCGGACAAACAGCGACAGCGACGGGGTGAACGTGAAGGCGTGCTTGACGAAGCTGTCGCTGCACAGCAGCCGCTGCCCGGCCACCCTGAATTCGGCCAGCTGCACGCCGGTGTGCTCGCCCTGGTGCGGCGTCACGCTGAGGATCTCGCCGTCGTCGAACAGCGAGACGTAGAAGTCCATTGCCTGCGTGGCGGCGCCTTCGAACATCAGGAACGGGGTGATCGCGGGGTCGTCGATGCTCATGACCGAACGTTAGGCAAGTGTCTGCTTGCCTGTCAAGGCGACCCGCGTCGCCTGCCGCGGTCGGGACCCGGCCGACGTCGCGTCGACGGCACCGGATCCCGACCACATTGCCTGCTGCGGTCACCCCACCGGGTTGAAGCCGCGCCCGTCCAGCTCGTTGATGAGCGCGTCGTCGCGGGTCACCTCGATACCGCGCCCGCGCAGCTCGGCGACCAGTTCGGCCTCGCGTTCGACGGGGATGTGCAGGAAGTCGCCGTTGAACGCGGTGAACTCGCCCGCGCCGAACCGGGCCTGCAGGTCTTCGGGCAGCAGGTCGAAGGCCCGGGACGTCACCATGGGCGGCCAGTCGCCGTCGATCACCGGCCCGACCTCCTTGATGTCGAACGCGGCGTCGTCGGGTTCGGTGTTCGGGTCGTCGTCAGGGTCGTCGAACGCGACCGGGTTGTCCACGTGGCGGGTCTGCAGGCGGCGGGCTTCGCCCCAGGTCGCGGCCGCGGCGATCGCACGGATCTCCGCGGCCTCGGCGGCGGCGGTGGTGGCGTCGGCGAAGGCCAGGCTGTCGTGCAGCTCGGCGTGGCCGTATACGAGCCGGATCGGCTCCTGCGAGGCGGTGCTGTTCATGGCGGCAACGTAGCCGAAAAGGATCTTCAAGGGTGACCCCGGACGGGCGACGTTCCGCCAACTCTTGCCGCATGCCAGGCCGGATCCGGACTCCGTTCGGCCGGGGCTTTGCTGCGCCCGGCTGAACCCACGTTCCGAGCGGTTGATCAACATGGGCGTAACCGATGGTGCGGCGGGGGGCCGCCCTTCGCCAGCGCCGACTGCTTACGACACTGGAGCTGCGGGGCTTCCGCCGCAAGACAGACAAGATCGACGGATTGCAGCGCTTCGGCCTGACCATCGCCGTGCGCACCGGCCGGGTGACCCGCGATAGTCACGGCTACCACCGCCACGTGAGCTGAGGCGGCACCGCCGACCGGCTATCCGCGCACCCGCAGCCCGCGGCGGCGGGCGGCCTCGGCGATGCCGTGTACCAGCCGGGCCAGGTCCGCGGCCCCCTCGGCGTCGTCGGCGCGGCGCACCGTCGTGAGGATCGGAGCGACCTCGTCGAGTTCGACGCCCTCACGCAGCAGCACGAACTGCAGCACCAGCCCCGCCAGGCGGGCGTTGCCGTCGTCGAACGGATGGAAGAACGCCACGTCGAGGTACGCCCGCGCCGCGCGGGCCGTCACCGGGACCGCCCGGTCGGCGGTCTGCGCCAGGCACGAGACGAACCGCTGCTCGGTGTCGGCGTGCAGCCCATACCGCTCCCGGCCGTTCTTCGCGTACGCCGCCGCCCGGCGGAACGCCGCGACCGGGACACCACGGCTGACCTCGTTCCAGCGGGCCAGCAGATCCCACGTGAGGTCGGCGTCCGCGGCGGCTTCCCGCCGCACCTGCCGGTATGCCGACAGCAGCCGGTCCGACCGCTGCGGGTCACCCCCGGCCGGTCCGCAGACGAAGGCGGCGAAGCCGTCCCGGACCGCCGACACCGGCCCGGTCGGGTGCGCCACGACGTCGTGCCACGCCACGGATTCGCGCACCCGCTGCCACACCGCCAGATGGTCAGGCGCGGTCAACGGCCACCCGCCGGGCCAGGTCCTCGGCCACCGACTCCACGACCGTCCGCGCGGGCTCCACCCAGCTGTCGAAACGGCCCGCGACCGCGTGTTCGAGCAGCTCCTTCCGGCGGGCGGGCGCGATGCCGGCCGCTTCGAGAAACCAGCCGAGCACGGTCGTGCAGCAGCTGTACCAGCCGGACTCGTACTGCGTGCGGTCACCGACGGCGGTCACCAGATGCGCGACTGCGCGCTCCCAGCCGTCCAGGTCACCGGCGGCAAGCGGCAGGAACCGGTCGAACCGCTCCGCCAAGTCGTCGAGCCACTCGCGCCACTCCACCAGCGCCGCGGCGATCGCGGTCGCGGTCGCCTGCGGGGTGGTGGCCGAGTGCGGCAGGCAGCACCATGCCCCGACCGGGCCGCCGTCGAGGTCGCCCTCGCCGACCGACCAGCGCCAACCCACCACCCACCGCCCGTACCGGCCGACGAGCCCGGCCGAGATGTTCTCCAGCCACAGTTCCCGCAGGCGCCAGTCGGCTCCCGGCGACGGCAACTCGGCCGCCGCGACCAGGCCGCCCACCACCGCCGGGACCGTGCCAGGGTCGAACAACCGATCCGAGACCCGGGTGTCCGCCCAGCTCAGCTCGCGTGGGTGGGGCAGGGGGCGTTCGCGTGAGCCCGCATAGACGGCGACCCTGCCGCGACCATGGACAGCACGCCAGGCGGGCGGCTCATCCGTGGCGTCGGCTGTCGCCGGGGCCGCTGCGGCGAAACGGCCGCGCGCATCTGTGGCGAGCTCCACCAGCAGTTCGTGCCAGGCCACCACGTCCTCGGCGATGCGGGTCAGCGTCTGGTCCGGTGTCGTCACCGACGGGCGTCGCACCCGCCAGACCGGGATGATCCCGCGGTCCTGGAAGTCCTCCATCGCAACCGTGGACTGCCAACCGGCCACCCAGTTTCCGAGGCGCCCGACCAGCGCCTCGGTCATCCGGTCGAACCAGAAGTCGACCAGCCACTGATCGGTGCCGGGCGGCGGGACCTCGGCGGCCGGTGGCAGCGTCCGCACCAGCTCGGCGACCCCCGCCGGGTCGAATTCCGGCCGCGCGGCGGGATCGACGTCGCGCCAGGTGAGCTGCCAGAGCTCCGGAATGTCGACTCGATCAGTTGTCACCCTTTACCTCCCGCACGGCAGCCGACGAGCATAACGGGTCAGGTCCGCAGCCACCTGAATCAGGACCCGAGTCACGGATCGGCCGGCCGCCTGACACCGCCCACCACCCGCGCAGTGTCAGAGCAGGTCCCACCGGTCGAGCAGCAGCGTGAGCAGATACTCGCCGACGAACGCGATCACCGCGAACACGGCTGCCTGCAACCCGGGCGGCATGGGGGAGCGCTGCGCGAGTGGGGTCAGTGAGTAGGGGACCATCACCGCGGCCGCGATCGGTACGCCGCCCAGCAGGCCGAACAGCAGCGTCCCGGCCCCGTACGCCCCGGCCTGATACCACGACAGCCGCAACGCCATGCCGTCGACGAGCCGCACCTCGACGGTGCTGCCCGGGGTCAGCTCGCCGCCGGTGTTGGGCATCGCCACCTTCCAGGGCAGTTGCGCTTGGTCTGCGGGCGTGAAGTATCCGGTGCAGTCGGTCCATTCGGTCATCGTCTCGTGGTCGATGACCTCCGACGTGCAGCCGGAGACCCGGACGGTGCCAGGCACCCCGGCCCACCCGGCGCGGGCGAGCGACTCCGCGCTCAGTTCCCGTACGAGCATGGCGTTGAACCATATCCACAGCAGCACCACGGCCAGCAGGCACAGGCGCACGAGCACGACGGACGCCTTCTCGCGGAAGGTGGCCGCGCTGCTCATGGGGCAAAGCTACCTGCGGGCGGCGAACCTGCGGAACGGCTCGGATGGGACCTGTGGTGAATCCACACAGGACGTTCGCCGCATCGGCCGCTTCCGGAGGTGGCCACGTGGCGCGATTACCGCACCGTCGTCGTGCCTGCCCTCCCGGCAGCTCGTGCGGCTGGGGATTCCCCAGCCCGCGTCGTGCCGGGCGCGGCATCGGATTGTCGTGGCCGGGCGGCCGGTGTGGCCTGCGCCGATCGATGATCGTCATGGGGCGGATTGAAAGTTGCCTCTGGTGTCGCGCAGCGGGGATGTGCAACGATCCCTTCGCATCGCGGTAGGGCGTATCAACGCACCGGACCCACACCCCGTGGTCCCGCGCCGCTATCGCCTCATCCAGGAGGACACCCCCGTGAGACTCGTTCGACCGGCCGGCAGACGTCCGGCCTCGATGGCGTTCGCCGCCGTCGCGACAGCCGCACTCGTGGCGGCTTCGGCGGCAGGCGGTGCGCAGGCCGCCCCGCCGGCTTCGACGGCCACCGCGCTGTACCTCGTCCAGACCGTCAGCGAGCCCGTCGCCAACTACGCCGGTGGCGTCAGCGGCTACGCCGCGACCCGGCCGGCCGCCGGTGATCGCGTGGACGCGCACTCGACCGCGTCGAAGAAGTGGCGCGACCGGCTGCGCGGCGAGCACGACGCCGCGCTGCGCGGCGCGCGGGTCGACACCGCGAAGAAGTCCTACGACTACGGCATCACGTTCAACGGGTTCAGCGCCCGGCTCACCGCGGCCGAGGTCGCGCGCCTGCGGGCAGACAGCGGCGTGCTGCGGGTGTGGAAGAGCGAGCAGCGGACCGCGGACACGATCACGACCCGTGACTTCCTGGGCCTGACCGGCTCCGGCGGGGTGTGGAGCAAGCAGTTCGGCGGTGACTCCCACGCCGGTGAGGGCGTGATCGTCGGCATCATCGACTCCGGCATCTGGGCGGAGAACCCGTCGTTCGCCGCGCTGCCCTCGCCGCGCCCGGACCAGCGGGTCATCGACAAGAAGTGGAAGGGCACCTGCGACGCCGGTGTCGAGCAGCCGATCGCCTGCAACAACAAGCTGATCGGCGCCCGCTACTTCCACGACGACGCCAACGTCAACGACGCCGAGTTCCTGTCGCCGCGTGACTACAACGGCCACGGCTCGCACACCGCGTCGACGTCGGCCGGCAACTCGGGTGTGACGGCGTCGATCAACGGCGGTGTCGTCGGCACCGTGTCCGGTGTGGCGCCGGCGGCGCGGATCGCGGCGTACAAGGTGCTGTGGCACAACCCGGCGGCGGGCAACTCCTCCGGCGGCACCGCCGACATCGTCGCGGCGATCGACGCGGCCGTCGCCGACGGTGTCGACGTCATCAACTACTCGATCTCGGGTTCGAGCCAGTACGTCGTCGATCCGGCCGAGATCGCGTTCCTGAACGCGGCCGCGGCCGGTGTGTTCGTGTCCGCCTCGGCGGGCAACTCCGGTGACACGATCGGCGTGAGCAGCGTGGCGCACAACTCGCCGTGGCTGACCACCGTCGCGGCCAGCACCCACGACCGCGGCAACACCAAGACCGTGACGCTGGGCAACGGTGCGACCTACACCGGTGTCGGCGTCGGCGTGGCCGCGGGCCCCGCGACGCTGATCGACTCGACCAACGCCGGTCTGGCGGGCGCGGACCAGAACCTGGTGAACCTGTGCTACCTGGGCACGCTTGACCCGGCGAAGGTCACCGGCAAGATCGTGCTGTGTGACCGGGGCGGCAACGCCCGCGTGGAGAAGAGCGCGGCCGTGGCCCAGGCCGGCGGTATCGGCATGATCCAGGCCAACACCAGCGCCGCGCAGTCGCTCAACGCCGACTTCCACTCGGTGCCCAGCATCCACCTCGACGCCACCAGCGGCGCCGCGGTCACCGCATACGTCGCCTCGGACGCGAACCCGACCGCGAGCATCTCCGCGGTCAGCACCGACCCGGTGCGCGCCCCGGCCATGGCGGGCTTCTCGTCCTACGGCCCGGCCCTGGCCGGCAACGGCGACCTGCTCAAGCCGGACATCACCGGTCCCGGCGTCGACGTCATCGCGGCGGTCTCGCCGGCCGCCAGCGGCGGCAACCACTTCAACTCGCTGTCGGGCACGTCGATGTCGGCGCCGCACATCGCCGGCGTCGCCGCGCTGATCAAGAGCAAGAACCCGAAGTGGTCCCCGATGTGGATCAAGTCGGCGATGATGACGACGGCCACCACCAAGGACAACACCGGTGCGCCGATCCAGTGGTCGCAGGGCGACGCCACCCCGCTCAACTACGGCTCCGGCCACGTCGTACCCGGCAGCGCCTTCGACCCAGGCCTGGTCTACGACTCGACGCCGGAGCAGTGGCTGCAGTACGCCTGCGGCATCGGCCAGCTGCAGCTGATCACCGAGCCGGAGTTCTGCGCCTCGGTCGGCTCGATCGACCCGAGCGACCTGAACTACCCGTCGATCGCCGTCGGCGACGTCCCCGGCGCGCAGACGGTCACTCGCCGGGTGACCAACATCAGCAAGAACAGCTCGGTGTACACCGCGCAGGTCAAGGCCCCGGCCGGGTTCACCGTCAAGGTCGAGCCCAAGACGCTGACGGTCCCGCCGGGCAAGTCCAAGACCTTCAAGGTCACCATCACCCGCACCACCGCCGCCGCCGGCACCTGGGCGTTCGGCTCGCTGACCTGGTCGGACCTGCGCAACCACAAGGTCACCAGCCCGATCGCGGTGCGCTACTCGGCACTGGCGGCACCGGTCGAAGCCAACGGCACGGGCACCAGCGGCAGCACCACGCTGTCGCTGCGCACCGGCTACGCCGGCACCCTGACCACCGCCGTCGGCGGCCTCACCGCCGCCTCGGTCAGCAACCTGGCCTTCGCCGGCCCGAACCCGACCTTCACGCCGATGGAGTCGGACTCGGTCAAGAAGGTCGCGGTGACGGTCCCGGCCGGCACCGCCGTCGCCCGGTTCTCGACCTTCGACGCCGACGTGCCCATGGGCACCGACGTGGACGTGTTCGTCTACCCCGCCGGCAACACCAGCAGCCAGGTCGCCAGCAGCACCGGCGGCACCGCGCAGGAGTCGGTGACCCTGACCGAGGGCAGCTACGACGTGTACGTCCACCTGTTCGCGGCGTCCGGCGCGGTCACCATGCCGGGCAACGCCTGGGTCGTGCCGAACACGGCGGCCGGCAACCTCACCGCCACCCCGGCCACCCAGACCGCGGCCGTCAACGGCCCGGCGACGGTCACCGCGACCTGGACCGGCCTCACCGCGGGCGTCCGCTACCTGGGCGTACTCGCCTATGGCAACGGCAGCTCGCCCGTCGGCCAGACGGTGCTGTCCGTCAACGGCTGACCAGCAACGAAGTGACAGGGCGCCTTCCCGATCTCGGGGAGGCGCCCTTGTCAGTGCACGCACCTACCGTGTGTTTCATAAGTGATCGGCGGTGTTGGTCGTCGGGCGTTTCCGGTCCGGCTGTG
>NZ_JBHTAC010000059.1:0-47750 GCF_042663325.1 Catellatospora aurea | reverse complement strand
CGGGCTGCCCTGAGGCCGCGACTTTTTAAGAGTTGCGGCCGCCGGGTGGGGCGGCCGCCGGAGGCGGGTGGGGGGTTACTCGTCGCCGAAGCCGAAGTCCATGTCCATGTCGAAGACCTCTTCGGCCACCTCGCCGGCGACCATGCCGCCGAGGAAGCCCGCGGCCGCGCCGGCGGCGACGCCGCCCATGCCGTGGCCGCGGTGGCTCTGGTGGCCGCCGTGCCCGCCATGGAAGCCGTGCCCGCCGCCGCCGTGGCCGTAGCCGCCGTGGCCCGAGCCGTGGCGGTCCAGCGCCCCGCGGATCCAGCCGTCGACGACGGTGGGCCAGTCGGTGGTGGCCGCGTCGGCGTGGCTGACGTGGTGGCGGCTGAACGTGTCGTGCGAGCCGAGGAAGCCGCGCTTGTCGAACTCGAGCACCACGTCCA
This sequence comes from Catellatospora aurea, assembly GCF_042663325.1. Classification (NCBI taxonomy): domain Bacteria; kingdom Bacillati; phylum Actinomycetota; class Actinomycetes; order Micromonosporales; family Micromonosporaceae; genus Catellatospora; species Catellatospora aurea. The sequence goes on along the minus strand of NZ_JBHTAC010000059.1, from coordinate 47,325 downwards.
TGCCCTGCGGGCTGGTCACGAAGGTCAGCTCCAGCTGGCGCATCCGGCCCGCGTACGCGTGCGACGGGTGGAACTCGATCTCCTGGTAGAACGGCAGCGTCTGGTGCACCCCGTGGATGCGGCCGCGCTCCAGGTCGGCGCGGGTGAAGTGGAAGCCGAGCCGGCTGAACGCCTCCATGACGGCGGCCTGCAGCGGCAGCGGCTCGACGCCGACCGGGTCGAGGTCGGTCTTGTCCACGGCCTTGGCCACCGACAGCTCGGTGCGCACCCCCATCGTCATCCCGTGCAGCGGCGTGCCGTAGAACCGGGTGACCGGGGTCTCCCAGGGCACGTCGAACGAGAACGGCAGCGACTGCTGCGCGCCCGCCGCCAGCGTGAACGAGCCGGTCAGGTGGACCCGGTGGAACTCCACGGTCGCGTCGTACTCGCTGTCGTGGCCTTCCACCTCGACCCGGGTGACCAGGCCGACGGAGACGTATTCGATCAGCGTGTCATGGTCGCCGCCCTTGATGTGCACGGTGCCGCTGAGCGTGCCCCCAGGCTGTACGACGGGGGTCGCGAGCACGGTGTCCACCGACGGTCCGCCGACGCCGAACGCGGCGAGCATCTTCTTGAAAACCACTGAACTGCATCTCCTCTGGGGTGCGGGTCCACTCGACCTGCGCTCACACCTTCCTAGCAGACGAGGTCCAGTCGCGCCCCGGCCCAGTGCCGGCGCAGCCACCGGTCGTGGCTGGCGACGACGATCGCGCCGGGCGCCCGGCCGAGCGCGTCCTCGAGTTCGTCGGCCAGGGCGGGGGACAGGTGGTTGGTCGGCTCGTCGAGCAGCAGCAGGTGCGGCGGGTCGGCGATGAGCAGGGCGAGCGCGACCCGGCGGCGCTGGCCGACGCTGAGCGCGCCGACGGGCCGGTCCAGGTCGCGCGGGGCGACCAGGCCCAGCTCCACCAGCGGTGTCTCGGCGTGGCAGCGGTCGTACAGCGCGCGCGGGGTGGCCGCCGGGTCGTCGAAGCGGTCGTCCTGGGCGAGCAAGCCGACCCGAAGCCCGCGGCGGCGGGTGACGCTGCCCTGCGCGGGCCGCAGTTGCCCGGCGAGCACCGACAGCAGCGTGGACTTGCCCGCCCCGTTGGGTCCGGTGATCAGCAGCCGCCCGTCGGCGGGCAGGTCGAGCCGGTCCAGGGCGAGCCGGCCCGGCACGTGCACGTCGCGCAGCGTCAGCGCGGCGTCCTCGCCCGCCCCGGCGGAGGTCAGTGCGGGCGCCTGGAACTGCAGCAGCGCGGGCGGTCTGCGGATCGGATCGCGTTCGAGCACGGCCAGGCGCTGCTCGGCGTTGCGGACCCGCCGTGACACCTGCGACTGGACCCGGGCCCCGTGGAACTTGTAGCCCATCTTGTCGGCGTCGCGTGGCGGCCGTCCGGGCGCGACCTGCCGGGCCGTGGTTGCCGCAGACAGCCGCAGCGCCGCGAGTTCGTCCTGCCGGTCGGCGTATGCGCGCTCCCAGCGGGCCCGCCGCTCCCGTTTGGCCTGCACGTACTCGGTGTACGCGCCGCCGTAGCGGACCAGGCCGCCGGGGGAGTCGTCGCTGGGGTCGAGGTCGACGATGTCGGTGCAGACCTCGTCGAGGAAGACCCGGTCGTGGCTGGCGACCACGACCGCGCCGGGCAGTTGCCGCAGCTGCTGTTCCACGAACGCCACGGCCTCGTCGTCGAGATGGTTGGTGGGCTCGTCGAGCAGCAGCGCGGCGGGCCGGCGTACCAGCAGGGCGGCCAGGGCTACCCGGGAGCGCTGCCCGCCGGACAGGGTGCCCAGGGTGCGTTCGCGGGCGAGGCCGGCCAGGCCGAGGCCGTGCATGACCAGTTCGGCGCGGCGCTCGGCGTCCCAGACGCCGAGCTGCTCCGCGCGGGCCAGGGCGTGGCCGTAGGCGTCCAGCCGGTCGGTGTCGCCCAGGTCGCGGGCCAGCTCGTCGAGCAGGGCAAGCAGCTCGCGGCTCTCCTTCAGCGCCTCGGCGAGCACGCCGCCGACGGTGTCGCCGGGGGAGTACGGCAGTTCCTGGTGCAGCAGCCCGAGGTCGTCGGGGCGGGTGACCGTGCCGGAGTCGGGGGTGTCGGCCCCGGCGAGCAGGCGCAGCAGCGTGGACTTGCCCGCGCCGTTCTCGCCGACCAGGCCGACGCGGCGGCCGGCGGACACGGTGAGGCTGACGCCGTCGAGCACTCGACGGTCGCCGAAGATCTTGACAAGGTCGGTCGCGATGAGGGTTTGCGCAGGCATGGACACCACCGAGGGGATCTCGATTTCGAAGCCTGCCGGGCATCCGCGACGGCCCCCGCGTGAGCGGTCGGGTCGTCGTCGCCTCAGGTCACAGGCCGGTCGGTGATGTCACAGCTCCATAGTGGGGCCAGCCTAACGGCCGGCCCCACTGGGCTGCCAGTGATTTACGCCCGCTCGATCAGCGGCAGGTACTGCGGGTTGTCCTCGACCCAGCGGCGCACGAACGAGCACTGGGGCACCACGTGCACGTCGTCGGCGGCCGCGCCGGCCAGTGCCGCCGCGCACAGCATCGCGCCGATGCCGCGCCCGCGGGCCTCCGGCTCGACCCCGGTGTGGTCGAACACGATCGACCCCGGCTTGCGGTGGTACGTCAGCACGCCCAGCAGGCGGCCGCCCTCGCGGGCCTCGTACCGGCTGCTCTCGGGCACCTCGACGACCTCGACCTCGGCCACGGACCTCCCCCTCTCCGTCACAGCGTCGGCAGCGGTGCGAGCTTGTCCAGCTCGGCGAGCTCCGCCGCGGTCGGCTCCCAGTCGGCGGCGGCCGCGTTCGCGGCGACCTGCGCGGGGCTGGTCGCCCCGGCGATGACCGACCCGCAGCCCGGCTGCGCCGCCAGCCAGCCGATCGCGACCTTGCCCAGCTCGTGGCCGTTGGCCTCGGCCCAGCCCGCGAGCGCCTCGACGGTGTCGAGCCGCTCGTCGGTGATGAACCCGGCCTGGTCCTTGGCCAGCCGGCTGTCCGACGGCGCGTCCTGCCCGCGGCGCACCTTGCCGGTCAGCAGGCCGTTCGCGAGGGGGAAGAACGGCAGCACACCCAGCCCGAAGTGCCGTGCGGCGGGCACGACCTCGAGCTCGCTGCCGCGCTCCAGCATCGACCAGTGGTTCTGCGCGCTGACGAACGGCGTCACGCCCATGATCTCGGCCAGCCGCGCGGCGTCGGCGATCTGCCAGCCCGCGAACTGCGAGCTGCCGATGTAGCGGACCTTGCCCTCGACGACCAGCTCGTGCAGCGCCGCCAGGGTCTCCGCCAGCGGCGTCACAGGGTCCGGGGTGTGCAGCTGGTACAGGTCGATGTGGTCGGTCTTCAGCCGCCGCAGCGACTCCTCGACCGCCCGGCGGATGTACGCCCGCCCGCCCTTGGCCCCGGCGGCCGGGCCGTAGCCCATGTCCGCGCCCTGGTGGCCGAACTTGGTCGCCAGCACGACCTGGTCACGGCGTCCCTTGAGGACCTCGCCCAGCATCGACTCCGACGCCCCGATCGCGGTCGCCCGGCCGTAGATGTCCGCGGTGTCGAAGAACGTGATGCCCGCGTCGATCGCGGCGTCGACCACGGCACGCGTGCCGTCCAAGTCGAGCCGCCACCCGAAGTTGTTGCAGCCCAGCCCGACCGCCGAGACGACCAGCCCTGACTTTCCCAGTGCCCGATAGCGCATGATCGCCACACTATCTCGCCCGGCCCGCACCCCACCGGTGCGTCCTTCGTCAGGGGACGAAGCGGGCGAGCAGGTCCTGGGCGGCGCGGTCGACGGCCGCGCCGTTGCCCGGGTCGGGGACCTCGATCTGCGCGCCGGTGACGGTGTACCACTCCTCGGCGCCTTTGTACTGTGCCCGCAGCGTGACCGTGCCGTCCTTGCCGACCTTCGGCTCCAGGGTCAGTTCACCGGTGATGGTGCCGACCTCGTCCGTCATCACCCCGCCAGGCGGTGCCACCACATCCTTCGTCATGCCGCCCGTCTACCCGCGCCGCCGGCCCGCTACACACGCGGCCACCCGGTCGAGGCCGTGCAGGTCATCGGCTCACCTGGGGCTATGCTCCCGCGGTGCCGCTGACGTTCCCCTCGCACCTGGCGCCGGTGCTGCCGCTGAAACTGTGGCGGCCGCGCTGGTTCGACGGCGTGGCACTGGCCGCCGGGGCGGTCGCGCCCGACGTCGCCTACCTGGCGCTGGACGCCGACGGGCGGCTGTTCGCCGACACCCACGCCTGGCACGCGCTGCTGTGGTGGTGCCTGCCGGTCGCGCTGGCCTACACCTGGGTCACCCGGCGCACGATCGGCACGATCGCCGCCCACCTGCCCGAAAACCGGCGTCTCACCTGGCGGGCGTACGCCGAACTCGGCGACCACCGGCACCGCTGGTGGATCACTGTGGCATCGTGCCTGCTCGGGGCCGCGAGTCACGTCGGCTGGGACCTGCTCACCCACACCGACGGCTGGATCCATGTCGTGTTCGGCGTGCGCTGGGCCGACGTCAGCCCGATCGCCTGGTGGACGGTGTCCGACCTGGCCGGCACCGTCCTCGGCGCGGCCCTCGTCCTCACCGTCGCGGCCCGCGCCGCCCGGCGATCCGGACACGATCATGCCGCCGCCGGCGGCACGGCCGCCGCGAGCGGCACAGAGGCCGACGCAGGTCCCGCCGACAGCACCGGTCCCACCATCGGCACTGGACCCGTTGACAGCACCGGTCCCGCCATCAGTGCGGAGCTCGCTGTCAGTACCGGGCTCGCTGTCAGTACCGGGCTCGCCGTCAGTGGCGGTGCGGAGCGGTTCCGCACCCGGCCGCGGATCTTCTGGACGGCGGTGGCGCTAGCGGCGCTGGCGGGACTGGCCACGGTGCCGTCGCTGCCCGGTTCCGGGCTTCCCGCGGCGACCGGGGTGAGGCTGCTGCACGTGGCCGCCGGGGCGCTGCTGGTCGGGGCCGTGTCGGTGCGGATCGCGGCCCGGCGGGCCTTCGCCACGGCGACCCACTGAGGCCGCAGCGCTCCTCGGCCGGATCTAGAAGCTTTATGGTCGTTGGGGCGACTATAAAGCTTCTAGATCCGCGTAATCGGGTCCGGTTCGGTCAGGTGACCTTGCAGATGCCGGTCGGTTTGCCGATCACCACGTCGACGGTGGAGCCTGCGGCGACGACGGTGCCGCCCGGCGGGGACTGGTCCAGGACGTGGCACTGGTCGAGCGTCGACCGGTACTCGATGTTCGCCACCAGCCCGAGCCGCTCCATGGCCTCCTTCACCTCGGCCTCCCGCCAACTGAACATGCCGGGCACAGTGCGGTTCGTGGACTGCGGGCTGGGCGATCCGGCCGGGTTCGCCGTCTCGGCGGGCTCGGGTGGGTCGACCGGGGCGTCCGACGGCTCGGTCCCGCCAGGCGCCGCGGGCGACGCACGGTGCGTCGGCGTGGTGCCCGCAACCGGCGTCGCCGCCTGGGTGGTCGCCGGGACCGCGGAACCGGACACCGCCACCGAGGGGGACGTCGCGGGGCCCTGCGCCGGAGACTCCTCGGCCCCACCCCGGGACAGAACGAAGGCGACGAGCGCCACCAGCGACAGCACAGCCGCGGTGCCGATCAGCACGGGCCGCCGCCGGGTGCCCGCCGCCTCCCCCGGCTCAGCACGCGGCAGATCAGGGCGTGCCCCGACCGCCACACCACCCGCCGGTTCGGTGGCGGCCGCCGAGGCAGCCGCGGACAGGGCCGCCGCGCTCGGCCACCGGTCGGCCGGATCTTTCGCCAGCGCCCGCATGACGACCGCCCGGACCGGCTCCGGGATGCCGTCCGGCAGCTCCGGCGGCGGCTCGTTGACATGCTGCAACGCCACCGCGAGCGGGGTGTCCCCGGCGAACGGACGGCGCTGCGTCAGCATCTCGTAGGCGACCACCCCGAGGGCGTACACGTCGGTAGCCGGACCGATGTCGGCACCGGTCACCTGCTCCGGGGCCAGATAGGACGCGGTGCCGAAGATCTCGCCCGCGGCGGTGAGCCGGTCGGCGGCGACGATCCGGGCGATGCCGAAATCGGTCAGCGCCAGCCGCCCGTCCGGGCGCAGCAGCAGGTTCGCCGGTTTCACGTCCCGGTGCACGATGCCCTGCAGGTGCGCGGCGTGGATCGCGTCCGCGGCCCGGGCCAGCAGCCGCATCGCCCGCGCGGGCTCCAGCGGGCCGGTCCGGCGCACCAGCGACAGCAGCGACTCGCCCTCCACGAACTGCATCACCAGGTACGCGATGCCGTCCGCCTGGCCGTAGTCGTAGATCTCGACGATGCCCGGGTCGCTGAGCGCCGCCATCGCCTGCGCCTCGGCCCGGAACCGAGCCGCGAACCCGGGATCGACGGCCAGGTTCGGCAGCAGCACCTTCACCGCGACGCGGCGGCCCAGCACCGTGTCCTCGGCGCGCCACACCTCACCCATGCCGCCGCGCGCGATCAGCACCTGCAACGTGTACCGGCCGCCGAGCGTCAACCCCGGATCAAGCATGGCCGCCAGCCTTCGGTATCGGCCGCCGTCAGTCAAACACCCTGGTCACCGTCCACACACGGGAGTGCGGCAGCGGGGTGGACACTTCTCGACATGCCAGCGGTAGAGCACACGAGCACCCATCAGGCGCGATCCTTCGCGGCGCTGCCGGGCCCGGCCGGCGGCGAGCAGGAGTTCGCACAGTGCCTGCGCGACCTGATCGTGTTGACCGGTGCACGGCCGCCGGACGAACCGTCGTGGTGCGCACCGGAGACCCGGGCGCGGGAGGCGCTGCGCCAGGTGTTCATCGCCCGCCCGGCCGAGCCCGCATGGTTCGAGGCGCTGCTGCGGGCGGCGATTCACGACCCGAACCCGAGCGGCAACCGGACCTTCGTCAAGCCCATGCTGGCCGCCTACGGCATGCGCCGCGTGCAGCACGCGCTCATCGAACTGCTCGCACACGGCACCAGCGCCGAGCGGGCCGGTGCGGCGGGCGCGTGGTACTGGGCCCGCGAGCTCGGATTCGGCGACGACGACTACACCGCCATGCCGCAGCAGCCCGACGACGACCGGTGCGCCGACCTCGCCGTCGTCTGGCGGCACACCGCGCTGCGGGTGTTCCTCGCCGACTCCGACCTCGACGCCCGCCGCCGCATCCTGCCGATGCTGCCGCTGGCCGCCGACGCCTACCCGGCCGAGCTGCGCCCGCTGGTCGTCGAGGCGATCCGCATCGCCCGCACCAGCTCCGACGAGTACCTGCGGCACCGGGTCGAACACCAGGTCAGCGGGTGCGGGTCGCACGGGTGACGGCGTGACCCAGGCGTCGGCTGTGCGTATCGGATGTCGTCGTGACGCGTGCTTGCTCACCGGTAGCGCGAGGATTTCCCGTCGTGTGTGCGATGAGGGAGAGGACGTCGGACGGACGAACGCAGACGCGCTTGCCCAGGCGTTGCCCGGCGGTCACCTCGACGATCGGCCAACCCATCTCGGTGGTGGCGACGACGACACCGTTTCCGTCGGCCAGCGCCACCGTGTCGCCCATGCGCACTGCGCTGCCGTTGGCGGCTACCCAGAACGTCGGGCTTGTCATGCGTCGGGATCGAGGCGGAGGAAGTCGGCGATGGCGCGTAGGTCGTCGTCCGTCGGCACGCGCCAGGTGTGCGCGTCGTTGAATCTCACGATGTCGTACCGCAGCCGCTCCGCGAGAGTCCACTCTTGCGTGTCCTCATCGGCCCATGCGGGCCGGGGGCTCGGTGTCGGTGAGGGTCTGCCTGCTCATCACGCCTCCACGTATGCCCCCGCGGCACGGAGTCTCCTGTCGCGTACGGCGGGGGTGCCGATGACCCCGGCAGGGTGCGTCCGCCGGGGCTTGGGCAGCTCTCCCGAAGCGCCAGCCAGGGGAGAGCTACCTCGGTAGCCTATGCGTATAGGTCACATAGGGGCAACGGTGTGTGGCGGGTGAATTGGGGAGCGTGGTTGTATCGGGGTGCCAGCCAGGGGAGACACCATGCCTATACCGATGACCTATGCCCAGATCGCCGAAGACCTGTCCGAACGGATCAAGAGTGGCGAGTACCCGCCGGGCGCGAAGCTGCCCAGCTACAACCAGCTCGGCGAGTTGTACTCGGTGGGGTTCTCGACGATCGCGAAGGCGATAGCGCTGCTCCGCGATCGGGGCGTTGTCATCGGCGCGCCGGGCCGGGGCGTCTACGTCGCCGATTGAGGCCGGGGCATGCATGCCCCCTCGCCGAAACCTAGGCCGCGAGCGCGGCCAGGGCGTCGTCGGTGACCCGGTACACGGTCCAGTCGTTCATCGGCTTCGCGCCGATCGACCGGTAGAAGTCGATCGCGGGGGTGTTCCAGTTCAGAACCCACCATTGCAGGCGGGTGTAGCCGCGCTCGCGGCAGATGCGGGCCAGCTCGCGCAGCAGCGCCTTGCCGTGACCCTTACCTCGGGCCGCCGGGCGCACGTACAGGTCCTCCAGGTAGATGCCGTGCACGCCGTGCCAGGTGGAGAAGTTCAGGAACCACATCGCCATGCCGACCGGCTCGCCGGACTCGTCGTCGACGGCCACGTGCGCGAACGCGGCCGGGTGCGGACCGAACAGCGCCTCGTGCAGCTGCGCCGGGGTCGCCTTGGCCTCCTGCGGGGCCTTCTCGTACTCGGCCAGCTCGCGGATCAGGTCGATGAGCACCGGGACGTCGGCCGGCACAGCGGGGCGGATCATGGCGGGGAGGATACTCGGTGGCCGTCCAGGTGAGGACGGCTAGGCTGGCCGGATGGGCACCGTACTCTCCGTCAACCTGGGCAAAGCCGAGCACTGCGACGCCGCCGACGTCGGCGTCACCGCGATCGACAAGCACCCGGTGGCCGGATCCGTCGAGCTGCGGGCGCCGGGGCCCAAGGACGGCGGGCTGGGCAGCGGTGTGGTCGGCGACGAGATCTGCGACCGGCGCCACCACGGCGGCGACGACCAGGCCGTGTACGCGTACGCCCGGGAGGACCTCGACGGCTGGGCGGCCGAACTGGGCCGCGACATCGCCGGTGGCATGTTCGGGGAGAACCTGACCACGTCCGGCGTCGACGTCAACGGGGCGCGCATCGGCGAGCGGTGGCAGGTCGGCGACGAGGCGGTGCTGGAGGTGTCGCTGCCGCGCATCCCGTGCCGGACGTTCGCCGACCAGATGCGCGAGCAGGGCTGGATCAAGACGTTCACCCAACGCGCCCTGCCGGGGGCGTACCTGCGCGTGATCGTCCCGGGCCGGGTGAAGGAAGGCGACCCGGTGACGGTGCTGCACCGGCCCGACCACGACGTGACGGTGGCGCTGACGTTCCGCGCGTTGACCCTGGAGCCCGAACTGCTGCCGAGCCTGCTGGCGGCCGACGCGCTGCCAGAGAAGATCCTCAACAAGGCCCGCCTGCGTACGGCTGGATGATTGCCGATGCGGTCATACCAATATAGCCTTTCTGGTATGACCGCCAAGTTCACCATCAGCCTGCCGGACGACCTCGCCGAGGCGGTGCGGGCCCACGGCAATGCCTCCGGATACATCGCAGAGGCTGTGCGGATGAGACAACGGCTGGACGCGACGCGGAAGGCGCTCGCCGCAGTCGGTGTCGAGGAGGTCCCGCGCGAGGAGTACGAGCGGATCGCGCGTTCGGTTGCTGAAGCAGACGCACGGCGCTCGGATCCGGAACGGCGGCGTCGGCTCGACGCGCGTCTGGCCGAACTGGCGCGGCGGGAGCGGTGACCCCGGCGATCCGCGTTCTCGACACAGGCGCGCTGCTCGCCTATGCGGAGGGCACCGATCCCCAGGTCGCTTACCAGCTGTCCTTCTGCGCAGACCTCAACCGCAGCATGATGACGTCGGTGCTGTGCGTCGCCGAGGCCTACCAGCGTGCCGGCAGCGATGCCGCCGACCTGCTGGATGTGCTTCTGGACCTACCGACCGTCGACATCGTCGAGTGTCGGCCACAGGACGGGTTCATGGTCGGGACCATCGCGAAGCGCGCCGGTCGGCTCAGCCTTGCGCACTCGTGCCTGCTGGTGCTGTCCGAGGACGTGCCACTGATGACTCGGGACGTGGTCGGCGCCCGCACGGTACTCGAAGAGCCGATGATCTGGGCGGTGGACTGATCAGGCGTGCAGGGTGCCGTCGAGGACGGTGACGGCGCGGCCGGTCAGTTCGACGCGGTCGCCGCGCAGGGCGGTGCGGACCAGCCCGGAGCGGGCCGAGGCCTGCAGACCGACCAGGTCGTCGCGGCCGAGCCGCCCGGCCCACAGCGGCGACAGCGCGGTGTGGGCGCTGCCGGTCACCGGGTCCTCCGGGACGCCGACGGCCGGGCCGAAGAACCGCGACACGAAGTCGTACCCGGACGACGGGTCGGCGGCGGCCGCCGTGACGATCACACCGCGGGTGGCCAGCGCGGCGACCTTGGCGAGGTCCGGCCGCAGGTCGCGGACGGTCTGCTCGTCGGCGACCTCGACCAGCAGGTCGCCCAGCGCCGGGCCGGTCTCCCACGCGGCGAGCACCGGCGCGCCCAGCGCCTCGGCGACCCCGACCGGCTCGGCGGGCGTCAGCGGCGAGACCGGGAAGTCCAGGGTGATGGCGCCGTCGCCGGCGACGGCGGCCGTCAGCACCCCGCTGCGGCTGTCGAACGCGACCAGGTCGCCGATCAGCTTGTCCTCGACCAGGGCGTGGGCCATGGCCAGGGTGGCGTGGCCGCACAGGTTCACCTCGCACAGCGGCGTGAACCAGCGCAGCGCCCAGTCCTGCCCGCCACGCGGATGCGCGAACGCGGTCTCGGCCAGGTTCATCTCCGCGGCGACGCGCTGCATCCACGCCTCGTCCGGGAACGTGTCCGTGGCCAGCACGACGACCCCGGCCGGGTTGCCGCCGAAAGGCCGGTCGGTGAACGCGTCGACGATCCTGATCCGCATGTGACGACCCTAGACCAGCGGGTGCGGCGCGGCGTAGCGCCAATGACGAGCCGGTGGCCCTACTCGTCGGGCCGCTGCCAGACGACGATGTGGCCGTCGGCCGGGTCGAGCGTGGTGAGGTCGGGGGCGGGGCGGCCCCAGCGGCGCGCGAACTCGGCGACCGCTTCGGTGAACCCGTCCGCGTCGGAGGAGACGGTGGTGAACTCGCCCCAGGTCACGTCGATGTCGAGTTCGAGATGATCAACGTCGGCGGGCGTGAACACGATCCGGGACAGCGCGGCGCTGCTGAGCTCGTCCCAATCGGCTTCGAAGGTCCAGGTGCCGTGCCCGACGCGCACGCCTTGGTCGTCGACCACGACGGACCTGCGTGGCACGGGCACCGGGTCGGGTCGGGTGCCGGTGCGCAGCGGGCGGTAGTAGGAGTCGACGGCGGGCTGGCCGGTGTAGTTCGGGCCCGCCTGGTCGTCGGCTCCGGCGTACTCCAGCGGCAGGTCCAGCACGGTCGGGCCGGTGCGGGTGACGATGCGGCGGCGGGCGTCGTAGGCGACCCCGGCCTCGCGCAGCAGGCGGCGCACCAGCCGGGCCGCCGGTGCGCCGTCGGCCAGCCGGATGCTCGCCAGGTCCAGGTGCGCGGCGAACGTGCCGCCGGGGGACAGCCAGGTCAGCGCGCGGGCGAGCACGCCGAGCTTGTCCCCGACGTAGTGCAGCCCGTGCACGCACGTGATCAGGTCGAAGGCGCGGTCCGGTTGCCACTGCGCGATCGAGGCGGTGACCAGGGTGAGGCCGCCGTTCAGCGCGTACGCCCGCTGGTCGAAGTGGCCCACCAGATCCACGCCGACGATCTCCAGCCCGTCCGGCGCCTGACCGGCGGCCTCGACCAGGGCCCGGCCCTGGCCGCAGCACAGGTCCAGCCACGCCGCCGCGCCGTGCTCGGCCAGCCGCGGCCGGAGCCGGTCCAGCGGATGCAGGCCCAGGTCACGGGCGTAGCTGTTGACGCCGTCGAGCCCGCGTTCGCGGTTCATGGCGTTGTTCGCCACCACCGAGGACCGCTCCAGGGCCTCGTCGTCGAGAAGACGCACGGCGGTCAGCGCCACCGGCGCATCAGCCAGCGGCGCAGCAGCGGCGGCACCATCCACGAGTACACGCACAGCACGAACCACACCACAGCGGCCACCGCCGACAGCGTCGGCAGCCCGAGGCTGCGCAGGCCGTAGATGACGACGATCGCGGCGATCCACGTCTTGACCGGCCCGAACCGGGTGAACGGGCGCAGCGGCACCAGCAGCGGGTGCAGCCCGATCCGGGCCTCGTACGCGGCCCGCGCGAAGTCGCGGTCGGTCGGATCGTTCGCGACCGCCTGGCGCAGCCCCGAGTACGCCGACCGGACCTGCCCCCGGGCCGCGCTGGTGCCGCCGAGCAGGGCGTGCGCCTGCGCGTTCTCGGGGTGGGCGGCGACGAACTCGCGGCTGATCCGCTGGGCGAGCACGTCGTCGCCGCTCGCGTGGGCGAGCTGGACCCGGGTCGAGAACACGATCGGCGCGTCGGAGTCCTGCGCCGCGGCCAGTTCCACCAGGCGGCGGGCCTTGTCGAGCTGGCCGTGCTCCAGGCACAGCCGGGCGTACACGCACAGCAGGCTGACGTCCTCCGGCGCGATCGCCAGCCCGTCGAGCAGCGCCCGCTCGGCGGTCTCGGGCCGGCCGAGCCGGTGCTCGGCGAGGCCGAGCCGGCAGAGCAGGTCCGGGTCGGGGCCGCCCGCGGCCAGGCCCGCCCGGGCCGCGTCGCGCGCCTCGCCCCAGCGTTCGAGCTGGAGCAGCGCCGCCGCGCGCAGTTCGAACACGAGCGCCGACCCGGCGTCGGACTCGGGCAGCACCGCGAGCTCGCGCAGCGCGTCCTCGGGCCGGTCGGCGGCCAGCAGGGCATGAGCGCGCAGCAGCGCCGGGGCGTGGGCGTGCTCGGTCATCAGTCCACCACCACCGCGATCAGGATGTTCTCCAGCAGGCCGCAGCCGATGACGGCGGCCAGGCCGGCGCCGATCAGGCTCGCCGGTTCACCGTTGCCGTACTCGTACGCCCGGAATGCCTTCTTCTGGGTCATGCTGACGACGCCCCAGACCAGCAGCCCGAAGACGGTGCCCAGGATCCGGGCCTGGGTCTGCCCGAGCAGAGCCGTCAGGGCCAGTCGCGCCGCGACGGCGGCGAGCCCGGCGGCGGCGACGGCCAGCTGCTGGTTGACGCCCAGCGACAGCCGGCGCGCGTTGAGCACCCCGAGCACCGCCACGGCCAGCGGGCCGCCGAGGAACGCCGGGTAGACGATCGAGGAGGGCCGCCACGGGGGATCGCCGGCCGCCACGGGCGCGGCGGTGATCGTCGGGCGGAACAGGTCGTCGTTCATGCGGTCCTCGGGGTGGGGTGTCACGTCGGCGCGTGGCCGGGTCGGCACAGCATAGTGACTTCACCGCAGCTGCGGGGGCCGCTGTTCCGGCCGATCCGAACCGGCGGGTAGGGGGCACCGCGAGCTGCGACGAGCCAGCATAATGGCACGCCATGAGCTCCTCGCTGATCGAAAGTCTGCTTGCGGCCGTCGCCGCCCGCCCCGACGACCTGCCGCTGCGGCTGCACGTCGCCGAGCTGCTGGTCGCCGCGGACCGGTCGGGCGAGGCGATCGCTCAGCTCGCGGCGGTGCTGGCGTTGCAGCCGCAGCACGAGCAGGCCCAGGCGCTGATGGCCCGCGCCCTCGGCGGCCCCGCGCCGGCGAAGCCCGCGGCGCAGACGCCGCAGGCTCCGCAGCCCGAACAACCGGGGCAGGCCGAGCCGGCCGCCGAGGCCCCGCAGCCCGCCGCGCCGGGCGGCGAGCTGAACTGGCTGGCGTTGGAGGCGCAGTTCGCCGACTCGGTGCCGCTGCGCTTCGCCTCCGCCGACGACGAGCCCGAGGCCGTCAAGGGCGACGGCGACCGGGTCTTCGACGTCGAGAGCAGCGACGTGCGCCTGGCCGACGTCGGCGGCATGACCGACGTGAAGAAGCGCCTGGAGCTGTCGTTCCTCGCGCCGATGAAGAACAAGAAGCTACGCGAGCTGTACGGTAAGAGCCTGCGCGGCGGCCTGCTGCTCTACGGCCCGCCCGGCTGCGGCAAGACGTTCCTGGCCCGCGCGGTCGCCGGGGAGATGGGTGCCAAGTTCACCACGATCTCGCTGGTCGACGTGCTGAACATGTGGATCGGCGAGTCCGAGCGCAACCTGCACGAGATCTTCGAGACCGCCCGGCGCAACGCCCCGTGCGTGATCTTCCTCGACGAGGTCGACGCGCTCGGGCACAAGCGCAGCCAGATGAAGTCCTCGGCGATGCGTACCCTCGGCAACCAGCTGCTGGCTGAACTCGACGGCATGGAGGGGGCCAACGAGGGCGTGTTCGTGCTCGCCGCGACCAACGCCCCCTGGGACGTCGACCCGGCGCTGCGCCGCCCCGGCCGCCTGGACCGCACCGTGCTGGTCGCGCCGCCGGACGCTGCCGCCCGGCGCTCGATCATCGAGTACCACCTGCGGCAGCGGCCCATCGCAGGCATCGACCTGAAGAAACTGGCCGGGTCCACGGAGCAGTTCTCCGGCGCGGACCTGGCGCATCTGTGCGAGACCGCCACCGAGTTCGCCATGCACGACTCCATCACCAGCGGCGACCTGCGGATGATCGAGCAGCGCGACTTCGAGGCGGCGCTGCGCGAGGTGCGCCCGTCCACCGGGCCGTGGTTCACCACCGCCCGCAACGTGGCGATGTTCGCCAACGAGGGCGGCGCGTACGACGAGCTGGTCGGCTACCTGAAGAAGCAGAAACTGCTCTGACCGTGCCGACGACCGACATCCACCTCGACCGGCACGGCCGGATCGTGGCCGGTGAGGACGAGGGATTCTTTCTGTGCGTCCAGTTCGACGCCGAGCACACGCGCGGCTACTACGTGTTCTTGGTGGACGACATCGAGAATCCCTCCGCCGGCGGCGACCACTGGGCCAAGGACATGGCGGAGCTGCGGACCCTGTTCAGTACTTCGCATTGGCGGATCGAATGGCTGTGACGAGCACCTGACAGGAACGGTGGGCTGCTTCGCCGCCGGCTCGACCGAGCAGCTCTTCGACGCCCACCGCTTGGCGCGTCCCGCTACTGTCTGCGTGATCATCGACATGACGGGGGCGTCAAGGCGTGAGTCGGTTGTGGAAGTCGAGGGCCGGTTCCATCAACCGGAACCGGTCATCGTTCAGCGCGTACTTCTCGATTCTGTTGCTTGTGGCGCTGTACGGGGGAGGCACCTTCGCCATTGGCTGGCTGGTGCCGGAGGACGGCAACCTGCCACGAGGCGTCTTCGCGATGGCGTTCTTGACGGTGCCGCTCGCCGTTTACCAGGCGATCAGTGCTCGGATGGTTGCCCGCAGCGCAGAGCGGCAGGCCGCGCTAGAAGGTGACCCGCTCCGCGACGGTTCGCCGGTGTGGGATGTGGTTCCTGCCGTCAAGTCAGCGCTCAGGGAGTTCAGGCTCGGTCCGTACACGGTGCTTCTGCTGCTGCACCTGGCCTTCGCGGTGTTCGCGCTCGCTGTCCCGACTGCCTGGTTCGACCGGCTTGGGCTCGCCGTGACCAGCGGCCTGTACTCGATGATGACTTTCTTGCTGAACATCGCCCTCATCGGGGGACTCCCGCACCTCCTGCTGCTGATCGAAGCGGAGCCGGAGTCCGGATCTGCCGCGCAGCGACGTCGTCACCGCCGAGCGCGGACTCGGCCGTTCACGCTGTTGGCGGCCGCATTCGCTGCTCTGCCGTTGGGCTTGCTGCTCATCGAGCAACTGGTGCCTTCCGTCGGGACGGACCGGGCGGCGCTGGTGACCGGGTGGGCACTCTGGCTGGTCGTGTGGTACGTCGCTCTCCGCGTCATCATCGCCCGGCTGCGGACGAGCGCGACCGACCCGAAGAGCGACGTCATCGCCCGGCTGTGGAGGGAGGCGACCGGCCCGAAGGCCGCGGGTCCGCACCCGGCACCGCCTCAGGCGGCCGCGCCCACCGCTCCGAAGCGAGCGAAGCCCGAGCACCCGTCGTTGCCGGTGCCACGGCTCGAGCCGGTCCCGCTGTGGGGCGCGCGGCCGGTGTACGAAGATCGCGGCGGCGGTCTCCTGACGTGGGATGAAGGCAGCAGAGACCGTGTGGTGCGCAGTTCGGCGCAGTTGCACGCCGAACTGCTGCGGCTGCATCTGAGCACGGTCACCGTGCCCAGGACCGCCGACTTCACGCCCGAGTCGGGCATGACCGTGCGGATCAGTCTCGGCGAGGAGAGGACCGTCCTGCTGACCGACCCCGACGACCCGGCTCTGTCGAGAGTCGTCACGATGTCAGGCCTGGCGAAGGCCTTCGCCGACCCGCAGGTTCACACCTACCCGTCCCACGCCTACCTGCCCTTCGACCTTGCCATGGAGATCCTCCGCAGATACTGCGCGACCGGCGAGCTGCCGGGTGCCGTCACCGCAACGGATGACGTGGCACCGGATGTCCGGCCTGCCGGCGATGCGGGGTAGGCCCTGTTCAGGATGCGCCGAGCGCCTCGGCGACGGCGAGGGTGTGCCGGCACTCCCGCCAGTGAGCTCGCGGGTGCGCAGCACGAAATGCGCTGACCCCACCGCCTGGCGTGGATCCGCTACGGTCTGGCCGATGATCGACAGACGCGGGGGCGTGCGGTGATGAGTCGGCTGTGGAGATGGTTCGGGCAGCACCCGTTGCTGGCGGCGATCTCGGTGAACGTTCTGGTGGTACTGGCCAGCATTGCGCTGGTTCCGGAGGACGGCAATGTTCCTACCTTCGCGGTTACCACGGCGTCCATGGCAGTTCAGTTCTACCTGCTGCGCGTCGTCATGAGGGAGGCGGGGCGGCTTCACGTCGAACGGGAGGCCGTCTACGGCGGCGCGGAGGGTTCCGGACAGCCGAGGCCCGGTGCGGAGTTTTCGTTCGGCAAGGCGGCCAAACTGGTTCTGACCGATCCGGTGCTCCTGGTGCTCCTTGTCATCTTGCTTCTGCTGGTATCGGCATTGGCCGCCCCGGCCGCCTGGTTCGATGTGCCCTGGCTGGCCGTGGCCAAGGACGCGACCGTCGGGGTGAGCGTCGTCGCGTGGCTTTGGGTTTTTTACTGGCCGGATGCCGACGGTAAGCCGTCCAGGGCGAAGCTGCAGTTCGGCTCCGCTGCGGAACGGTGGCGTAGCCGCTGGCAGCAGTTCTGGCCGTTCGGTCTGATCGTGGTGGTGATCGCCGGGTTCGCGTTCGGCTTCGTGGTCATGGCCAAGGTGCTCCCGACCACTCGGATCAGTGGAAGCGGGGTGTTGCTGCTGTTGTCGCTGTGGACTGTCCTGTTCTCGGCGGTCTTCTGGGTCATCATCCGCTGGTTCGAGGGCGACTCGCGAGCGCGGCCGCGTCCGATCCAGGCGTCCGCGAGGAAGCCGGAGCGGTCGCCGGTGGCCGGCCCGGTGCCGGTCGTTCTCGGGCTGCTGACGTGGGATGAGGGAGCCCGGAGCTGCGAGATGAGCACCGCCGAGCAACTTCGTGCCCAGGTGCGCCGCCTGCACCTGAGCACGGTCGTGCTGCCGCGGTCCGCCGAATTCGTGCCGCAGTCCGGTGTGCCGGTGCGGATCAGCCTCGGTGGCGAGCAGAGTCTGCTCGTGACGGCACCGGTCGACGGCACCCCGGCGTACGTGGTGATCACCGGACCGGAGGGGCCGCGTACGGCACCGGTTGTCCTCTCCGACGCCGGGCGACCCGTGTATCCGCCGAGCGCGGCGATCTCCATGGATGTCGCGATCGACGTGCTCGGCAGCTACTGCGCGACCGGCCAGCTGCCGGGGTAGGGCGCTGTTCAGGCTGCGGAGAGGGCCTCGGCGATGGCGAGCGTGTGCTGGTACTCCCGCCAGTGTGCGATGCGCCCGTCGCGGGCGCGCAGCACGCCGACGAACGGCGCGGACGCTTGCCTGCCGGTTGTCGTGACGGTGCCGCCGAGTTCGTACTCCACGACGATGACGTCCGGGTCGGCGGTCTCGTGCATTGCGGTGACCTGGCAGCGGTCGAAGCGCACCGGCAGCGCGGCTCGTCCGGCCTCGGCGAACGCGACGAACGCCGCCCGGCCCTCGATCCGGTCAGGGTGGCCGGGCGCCGCGAACGGCATCTCGAGGACGACGTCCTCGGTGAACAACTCCGGGTCCAGGATGGGCCCGTCGGACACGAACCACTGCCGGCGCAACCGATCGAACGCTTCGTGGGGTGTGGACATGGGACACCTCCGGCTAAGATGAGCGATGACTCGACTTCGTACGATAGTGAGTGGCAACTCATCTTTTCAAGGGGAGAGCCGTGCCGCCTGACGACAAGCCGATGCGTGCGGACGCGCTGCGCAACCGCAACCGCATCCTGCAAGCCGCGGAGCAGGTGTTCTCCGAGCGCGGACCGGCCGCGTCCACCGAGGAGGTCGCCAACCGGGCCGGTGTCGCCATCGGCACCGTGTTCCGGCACTTCCCGACCAAGGCCGACCTGCTCCGCGAGATCATGAAGGGCCTGCTGGCCCGGCTGGTCTCCGATGTGGAGATGCTGCGGCGCGACCGCCCGCCGGGCACGGCGCTGTTCGCCTTCTTCACCACGCTGGTCGCCCAGGCGGCACGGCAGAAGACCGTGCTCGACCTGCTCGCCGAGGCGGGCACGGAGCTGAGCATCCCCGACGCGGTCGGCATGCTGGAACGCTCCGTGGACGGGCTGCTGACCTCGGCGCAGGACGCGGGCACGGTCCGCCGCGACGTACACCTGCCCGAGGTGATGGCGCTGCTCGGCGCGGTCTGCCAGGGCGCGGTGACCGGCGGATGGGACGAGCGGTTGCAGGCTCGCACCCTGGCCGTCGTCTTCGCCGGCCTAGGGCCTGCGACATGAGCACTCGCCGCGACCACTTCCACGACCCGGACGCGCCCACGGCCACCCGCATCGTGCCCGGCGGGGTCGCCGTCATCGTCGACGAGCGGGGGCGGGTGCTGCTGCAGCGGCGGGCCGATTCGGGCAACTGGTCGCTGCCCGGCGGCACCATGGAGATCGGCGAGACCCTCGAACAGTGCGTGATCCGCGAGGTCCGCGAGGAGACCGGGCTCGACGTCGCGATCACCGGTCTGGTCGGGGTCTACACCGACCCAGGGCACGTCATCGCGTACGCCGACGGCGAGGTGCGTCAGCAGTTCAGCCTCGTGTTCCGTGCCCGGGTCGTCGGTGGCGCGCTGTCGCGCAGCGAGGAGTCCACCGAGCTGCGTTACGTCGATCCGGCCGAGTTCGACACGCTGCCGATCCACGAGTCGACCCGGCTGCGCCTGCGCCACCACCTCGCCGACCGCGACACCCCATACCTCGGCTGAGCCGGTCCTCGCCCACCGTGCTGACCGGACCCGGCGTGCGGATCAGGTGAACGAGACCTCGTCGATGTCGATGGTGACGAGTTCGAGATCGCGGTCCACCGTGCCGTCCGCGCCGACCGGGTGGACGCGTCGCCGGGTCGGCACCATGATCCCGTCGAACTCGCGGTAATCGGAGCAGTAGTGGGCGGCCGGACCGGCGTTGATGACCTCGGCCGTGTAGTCGTGCCGGCGCAGCAGCCCGGACTCGTCGAAGTGGAACGTCTGCTCCCGGCAGTGGGTGGCGACGTGGTCCGGGAAGGTGACCTTGAGGCGCTGCCAGGTCTGCCCGCCCTCCTGCACCGAGGACAGCTGCTCGGTCCGGAAGCCCGGCGAGGCGAACGAGAACGGGGCCGTCAGGTAGGTCCACATGGCGTAACCGGCGAAGTAGGCGACGTGCAGGTCGTCCCAGGGGGTGTGCAGGGTGTGGCCGGCGAAGGCGGCGCGCGGGTCGAGCCGTTCGGCCTGCACCTCGCCGGTGTCGCTCTCGATGGCCACCCGCTGCGCGGTGAACGAGGTGCGCAGGCCGGGCGCCGGGAAGGGGCGGTGGGAGGCGTGCTGCTCCCGCAGGTCGACGCGCACTTCGGTCTCGGCGAGGATCCCCGGCCGGCCTTTCACCGGCCACAGCGCCCCACCGGTGCGGAAGTGGGCCGTCGCCGAGGTGAACCGGCGGTAGCGGTCGAGGCCGCCGTGGGCCTCGATGACGAAGTCGGTCAGGTCGTTCACTGCGCTGCCTCCGTGGCGGGGATCGTCGGGCCGGTCGTCGACCCGGATGCGGCTTAAATATGACCGGTCGTCTTAAGTCGCGGCAACGAGCGCTGGATCACGTCGGGGAGGGCTTGACGATGGCGAGACGACCGGTCATATTCAGGACGGAGGTGCTGCGTGATGGGCAGGAAGAGCATGCGCGAGGAGATCGTGGCGGCCGGGCTCGACCAGTTCCACAGCCGCGGCTACCACGCCGCGGCGGTCAAGGACATCACCGACGCCGCCGGGGTGCCCAAGGGTTCGTTCTACAACCACTTCGGCAGCAAGGAAGACCTCGCCGTGGTGGTGCTCGAACGCTACGGCGAAAGCCGTCGCCTGCAGGACCTCGCCGACACCGGCGTCCCGCCGCTCGACCGGCTCCGGGCGCACTTCACGTTCCTGCGCGACGACGTAATCCGGCACGGGTACGGGCGCGGCTGCCTCTACGGCAACTTCGGCGCCGAGATCGCCGACCACATCGACGCCGTGCGCGACGCCGTCGGCGGCAGCCTCGACGCGTGGACGGCGCTGGTCGCGGCGACCCTGACCGAAGCCCAGCGCACTGGAGCGGTCCGTGCCGGCCTCGACCCCGCCACCACCGCCGGCTTCCTGGTCAACGCCTGGGAGGGCACGCTGATCAGGGCACGCACCGACCGCTCGCCAGCGGCCTTCGACAACTTCTTCACGACCGTGTTCGACACCCTGCTCTCGCCCGCGTAGTCCGAGCCGCCGCCGCGCAGGGCCGGTCCGGGGGTCACCCGGTGCGCGGCTTCGGCGGGCAGAGCGCGTCGCCCGCCGGGCCGCCGCAGGGGCGCAGCCGGATCTCCGTGATGGCGTGCCGGTCCACCGAGGTCACCTGCGCCGTCCACCCGTCGAGGTGCACGATCTCGCCGGTCCGGGTCGGCACGTGCCCCAGCATCGCGATGACCAGCCCCGCGATGGTGATGTAGTCGCCGCCGGGCCGCTCGCCCAGGTTGACCCCGATGTCGGGCAGGTCGTGGATCGGGAACGTGCCGGGCAGCAGCATGTCGCCGTCGTCGCCCTGCTGCACGGCCATCACGTCCCGGTCGGTCTCGTCGTAGATCTCGCCGACGACCTCCTCCAGCAGGTCCTCCAACGTCACGATGCCGTCGACCGCTCCGTGCTCGTCGACGACCAGCGCGAACTGCTGGTGTTCGAGCTTGAACCGGCGCAGCGCGTCGGCGGCGTGCAGGGAGTCGGGCAGCAGCAGGGCCGGGCGGGCGATGTCGGCCAGGCCGGCCGCGTCGTCGGCGAGCAGGTCCCGCAGGTGGACGATGCCGAGCGTGTCGTCGAGGTTGCGCCGCCGGACGACCGGGGCGCGGGAGAACCCCGAGCCGGCGAGCTCCTTGCGTGCCACCTCGACGGGCATGTCGGCGTCGAGGGTGAACACGTTGCGGCGCGGGACCAGCACCTCGCGCAGCACCCGCTCGGTGATCTCCACGGCCCCGGCGATGATCAGCCGCTGCTCGGCGGTGAAGCCGCGGTGCACGCTGACCATGTCGCGCACCTCCGCAGGCGTGATCTCGTCGCCGCGGTGCCGGTGCGGGTCACCGCCCATGAGGCGTACGCCCAGGTCGGTTGCTTTGCTCAGCACCCAGACGAACGGCCGGGAGATGGACGCGAGCACGGTCAGCGGGCGGCCCGCCACGCGTGCCCACCGCTCGGCGTGCTGCATGGCGACGCGTTTGGGCGCGAGTTCGCCGAAGACCAGGGTGAGGAACGTCAGCACCAGGGTCACGGCGACGACGGCGACCGGCCGGGCGGCGGCCCCGAGGAAACCCAGGGCGGGTTGCAGCACCTCGGCCAGGGCGATGGCGGCGGTCGCCGAGGCCAGGAACCCGGCCAGGGTGATGCCGATCTGAATGGTGGCGAGGAACCGGTTCGGGTCCCGGGCCAGTGCCGCGGCGGCCGCGGCGCCGCCACCCTGCTGCTCCATCCGGCGCAGCTGGCCTTCACGCAGGGAGACCAGCGCCATCTCGCTGCCGGCGAACAGCGCGTTCAACACGATCAGTACGGCTACCAGAACCAGCTGTATCCAGTGGTCGCCCACCATCGATCACCTGGGGCCCGCCTGGAGTGACAGCCGGTACGCGCAGGCCGGGCGTCGGCCCGGCCTGGTATCACAGCCTTCCATTCGGTCAACGGTAGCAGCAGGTCACGGCCCTGGGGCCGGGTCTGCCGGACCCGTCAGCGGCCGCCGCGGGGCTGGTTGCCCTTCTTCAGGCGCATCACACCGGACTGGCCGACCGACATCTGCGTCCGGGTGGCCTTCTCCCGCGCCGCCATGGCGCGCTGGCGCGACTGCTCCTGCGCGTGCTCGGACGCCCAGGCCGCGTGCTCGCCGGGCATGTGGTCGTGCTCGGCGTGCGGCGTTCCGGGCTGATCCTGCTCGACACGCGGCTTGTCCTGGCGCGGGTGCCGGCGGGACTGGTTGTTCTTGGGCATCGCTCCTCCTCGACGGATCACCTCCACGCTAAGGAGCGTGGACGGCAGGCGCAGGCGGTTGGCGAATCAGCACCCGATCAGGCGGGTCGCAGCAGGTCGGGCAGGGTTTCCAGGCCGTCGACGATGGTCGCGTGGCGGGCCGCCTCGGGCTTCTCCGAGCCGAGGTAGCCCCACGGGCCGCGGCGCACCAGGACCGGTTTCATGCCCGCGCGGGTGGAGGGCAGCACGTCGTTGTCGACCCGGTCGCCGACGTAGCAGATCGCCGCCGGGGCCAGCTCGGCGACTTCGGCGACCTTGGCGAAGAAGCTCGGGTGCGGCTTCTCGATGCCCCACTCGGCCGACGTGTAGATCGCGTCGACGGGCAGGTCCATCCGTTCCAGGGCGGCCTTGGCCTGCGGCGGCTGATTGCCGGCGATGATCACGGCGAGGCCGCGGCGGCGCAGCTCGGCGAAGGCCGGGCGCACGTCGGGATAGAGGTCGGCCTCGTCGAAGTTCTCCCGCAGCCCGTCGGGGTCGTCGGCGGCCCAGGCGGCCATCTCGGCGTCCACGTCGAGGCCGGGGCGCAGCAGCGCGAACGCGTCGCCGTGCGGGCGGTCCATGGCGGCCATGCCGCCGAGCAGCCCGAGCATGGCGAAGCGGGGCACGCCGAGGCGGTCGGCCCAGCGGCTCCAGATGCGGGTCTCGTCGATCAGCGTCTCGCCCACATCGAACACCACTGCCTTGATCATCTGCCCAGGATATCGGGCGCGGGGGTGGATACCCCGCACGGGTGCGGCCCGGGTGCCGCCGGTCACCGCGGAAAACGGGTGGCTCGCGCCGACGGGCCGCGCGTACCGTGCGCCGGGTGGAACCGATGACAGAACCGCAGATCAGGCGGGCCATGGCGAACTGCTCGCGGGGCGACGCGTCGGCGATGACCCTGCCGAAGGACTTCGCGGACCTCGACTGGGCGGGGCGGACCTTCCTCGGCTGGCGGGACGGCAAGCTGGAGCAGCGCGGCTACCTGCTGCGCTGGCGCGACGGCCGGCCGGTGGGGCTGCTGCTGCGGGCCGCCGACTCGGTGATGTCGCGGCGGCGGGCCGCGATGTGCCTGCTGTGCCAGGCGGTACGCCCGTCCGACGAGGTGACCCTGTTCACCGCCCGCCGCAAGGGCGACGCGGGACGCCGGGGCGACAGCGTCGGCACCTACATGTGCGCCGACCTGGCGTGTGTGCCCGGGGACGAGGTCGAGGCGCGGGTCGACGCCTTCCTCGCCGAGGTGCTGCACTCCTGAGCGGTGGTGCGCCGGCCCGGGGAGGCCGTGCCGCCTAAGCCGCCAGGTTCGGGCGGCCGGCGTTCCCCAGGCCGGCGCGAGGTGTCCGCGGAACCCGGCACTACCCCAGTCACCGGGCTCCGCGGCGTCTCAGCGCCGCCCGGCCAGGGCGGTCAGGGAGCGGGCCGCCGACGCGGCCGCGGTGTTCACCAGGGTGTCCAGCAGCTCCGGGTAGGAGATTCCGGCGGCCTGCCAGATCCGCGGGTACTGCGACGCGGAGGTGAACCCCGGGAACGTGTTGACCTCGTTGAGGACCGGTTCGCCACCGCCCTCGGGCAGGAAGAAGTCCACCCGCAGCAGCCCCCGGCACTCCAGCGCGGCGAAGGCCTGCAGCGCCCGGCACTGCAGCAGCGCGACGACCCACGGGTCGAGCCGGGCCGGGATGTCGAACACCACCTCACCGGCGGTGTACTTGGCGTCGTAGTCGAAGAAGCCGTGCCCGTCGGCGACCCTGATCTCCAGCGGCGGCCCGGCCTGCAGCGTGCCGTCCGGGTGTTCGAGCACCGCCACGTCCACCTCGCGCCCGGCGACGCCCGCCTCGACGAGCACCTTGCCGTCGCACGCGCGGGCCGCGGCCAGCGCCGCGGGCAGTTGCGCCCAGTCGTCGACGCGGGTGACCCCGATGCTCGACCCGGCCCGGGCCGGCTTGACGAAGACGGGTAGCCCCAGACGCTCGCGGTCGGCCGGGGACACGTCGTCCTGGCCGGGCCGCAGCACCACACCGTCGGCCACCCGCAGCCCGTCGGCGGCGAGGATCTTCTTGGTGAACTCCTTGTCCATGCCGGTCGCGCTGGCCAGCACGCCGCTGCCGACGTACGGCACGCCGACCATCTCCAGCAGCGACTGCACCGTGCCGTCCTCGCCGTAGGGGCCGTGCAGCGCGGGGAAGACCACGTCGACCCGGCCCAGTGTGCGCAGCGCGTCGCCCATGCTCACCGGGATGCCGTCGACGTGCCAGGCCCCTTCGCGACCGATGACCACCTCGGTGATGTCGTACCGACCCCGGTCCAGGTGCGCGAGGATGCTCCGCGCGCTCTTGCACGAAACCTCGTGCTCCCCGCTACGCCCCCCGTAAATGACGCCAAGTCTCATCGAACGCTTCCTTCCATGGTGCGGAAAGGAAGGGCACCTTCTACACGGACGTGCGATGTGAAGGTGCCCTTCCTTTCGTGGCGGCGGGGCACGCGGGTGCCGATGCCGGTGAGGATTTCGTGCGGGTTGGTGGTTGCCCACGCAGCCCAGTCGGCGGCGGTGGGTTCGCCGGTGTGGCCGGGGCCAAGCACGGTGACCGGGTCGCCGATGCGGACGTCGGAGTCGCCCGCGTCGATGACGCACTGGTCCATGGCGACGCGGCCGATGATCGGCAATCGCCGCCCCCCAAGCAGGACCTGTGCCCGGCCGTCGACGCCGCGCGGGATGCCGTCGGCGAAGCCGAGCGGGATCAGCGCGAGCGTGGTGGGCCGCTCGGTGACGTGGGTGTGCTGGTAGGAGACCCCGGTGCCGGCCGGCACCCGCTTGGTCATGATCACTTCGGTACGCAGGGTGAGCGCCGGGCGCAGCCCGAAGGCGCGACCGGGCACGGGCTCGACCCCGTACACCGCGATGCCGGCGCGGACCAGGTCGAAGTGGGTGTGCGGGGCGGTGAACACGGCCGCCGAGTTCGCCAGGTGCAGCAGTTCGGGCTCCAGCCCGGCGTCGCGGGCGTACGCCACCGCCTCGGTGAACGCGGCCGTCTGCGCGGTCACGCCGTAGGGCGAGGAGTCGGCGGTGGCCAGGTGCGACCACACGCCGCGCACGGCGAGCACGCCCTCACGCTGGTACTTGCGCGCCCAGGCGACCAGTTCCGGCCAGCCCGCGGCGGTCGCACCGTGCCGTGACATACCCGTGTCGATCTTGAGGTGGACCTGGGCCGGGCGGCCGGTGGCGCGGGCCGCGGCGGCGACCGCGTCGAGCAGCTCCGGGGCGGCCACGGACACGTCGACGTCGGCGGCGGCCAGCGCGGCGAAATCGGTGCGAGGGCTGTGCAGCCAGCTCAGCACCGGCGCGGCCAGCCCCGCGCCGCGCAGCTCCAGGGCCTCGGCCGCGCTGGTCACCCCGAGCCAGGTCGCGCCGCCGGCCAGCGCGGCCCGCGCCACCGGCACCGCGCCGTGGCCGAACCCGTCCGCCTTCACCACGGCCATCACCGCGGCGGTCGTGGCCCCGGCGATCCGTCCGACGTTGCCCTCGATCGCCGTGAGGTCGACGACCGCCTCAGCCAGCTCTCCAGTCACGGTGGGTAGCCAACAGCAGGGGGTGTGAGGGTGCCGAGAGGGATTTCACTAACACTGCGCTAACACCGGCCGTGCATACTTGGCGGTCGGTTCGTCGAGGAGGTGGCGGGGTGCGGGTCCTGGTCGTGGAGGACGAGGAGCTGATGGCCGAGGCCGTCGCCGAGGGGCTGCGGCAGGAGGCCATCGCCGTGGACGTCGCCTACGACGGGGCGGCGGCGCTGGAGAAGCTCTCGGTCAACGCGTACGACGTGATGATCCTGGACCGGGATCTGCCGCGCGTGCACGGCGACGAGGTGTGCCGCCAGGTCGTGGCGCAGGGCCTGGACGTGCGGGTGTTGATGCTCACCGTCTCGGTGACGGTCGCCGAGCGGGTCGCCGGGCTGAGCCTCGGCGCCGACGACTACCTGCCCAAGCCGTTCGCGTTCGCCGAGCTGGTGGCCCGGGTGCGGGCGCTGGGCCGCCGGGCCCGCCCGGCGACGCCGCCGGTGCTGGAGCGGGCCGGGATCCGGCTCGACCCGCACCACCGCGAGACCTACCGCGACGGCCGCTACGTGAGCCTGTCCCGCCGGGAGTTCGCGGTGCTCGAGGAGCTGCTGCGGGCCGAGGGCGCGGTGGTGTCGGCAGAGACGCTGCTGGAGAAGGTCTGGGACGAGAACATGGACCCGTTCACCACCATCGTCCGGGTCACCATCAGCGGCCTGCGCCGCAAGCTCGGCGAGCCGCAGCCGATCGAGACGGTCACCGCCGTCGGCTACCGGATCCGCTGATGGGCGAGTGGCGGGGCAATCTGCGGGTACGCCTGACCGTCGTGTTCAGCCTCGTGTTCGCCCTGGCGGGGGGCTCGGTGCTGGCCGGCGTGCTGATCCTGGTCGACAACGCCATGGAGTACAGCATGGGCATCCTGCTGGCCGACAAGTACCGCGACGGCGCTCCGTTCGACTACACCAGCGCCGGGACGATCAACCCCGGCTCCATCGAGGCCTCCAAGCAGACGATCATGGACTCGATGCAGGCCAACCTGCTGTTCAAGGGCGGCCTGACGCTGCTGGCGATGTGGGTGCTGGCCACGGCCGCGGGCTGGTTCGTGGCCGGGCGGCTGCTGCGCCCGCTCAGCATGATCACCGCGACCGCGCACCGCATCGCCGGGCGCACCCTGCACAAGCGCATCGACCTGGACGCCCCACCCGGCGAGGTGAAGAGCCTCGCCGACTCCTTCGACAGCATGCTCGACCGCCTCGACGAGGCCTTCGCGGGCCAGGGCCGGTTCATCGCCAATGCCGCGCACGAGCTGAAGACCCCGATCGCGCTGAACCGCACCCTGGTCGAGGTGGCGATGAGCCGCCCGGACAGCCCGCCGCAGGTGCACCAGCTCGGCCAGAACCTGCTCGCCGTCAACCAGCGCCACGAGCGGCTCATCGACGCCCTGCTGACGCTCGCCCGCGCGGAGGACGCGGTGACCGAGCGCCGCCTGGTCGACATCGCGGAGCTGGCCGGCATCGCCGCCGACACGACCGAGGCCCTGGCCGGGCGGCTGTCCGTGCAGATCGGCCGCGACCTGGCCCCGGCTCCGGTGACCGGCGACCCGATCCTGCTGGAGCAGCTGATCCGCAACCTGATCGACAACGCGACGCGGTACAACGTCGAAGGCGGCTGGGTGCGGGTGCAGACCATCGCCCGGCCCCGCCATGCCGAGATCGTGGTGAGCAACACCGGCGCGGTCATCTCGGCGTACGAGGTGCCGACGCTGTTCGAGCCGTTCCGGCGGCTCACCGACCGGGTCGGCTCCTCACGCGGCAGCGGCCTCGGACTGTCCATCGTGCGCGCGGTCGCCCAGGCCCACCGGGGCGACGCGGTCGCCGTGCCCCGCCCCGGCGGCGGCCTGGTGGTACGGGTGATCCTGCCCCGCTCCGCGCACCCGCTCGCCGAGCCCGTGATCGTGGCACCGGGGCTGCCCGACCCCCACGACCACCCCTGACCAGCCGACCTCAGCGCAGCACGGGTCGGCCCGACAGCACGGCGCGGTGGATCTCGTCCACGTCGACGTGGCCCTTCTCCAGGAACTCGGGGCGGAGCGCCGCGGCGACGTTCTCGGCGGGGGTGTCGGCGGGGCGCAGCGGGTGGTCGGCGTCGCCGAGGAAGCGGGTTCCCGGCTCCGGGTCGACGTAGATCGCGCCGCGGCCGCGGCCGTCGAGCCAGACCGGGCAGGTCAGCCGGTCCTTCACGACGAGGTGGCCGGCGTCGGTCAGCGAGGTCGCCAGCAGGCCGCCGACGTGCAGCGAGCCGCCGACGAACAGACAGCTGTCCCACAGGCAGACCAGGTCCTGCGCGGTGACGGTGCCGGTGACGTACAGCGACGTGTAGACGTCGAGGTTGCGGAAGCCGACCGGGCCGTGCACGGTGAGGTCGCCGTCGACGACGTACACGGTGTCGTCGTCCTCGCCGGGCAGGTTGCCCAGGGCCAGCGGCCCGTCGACCACGAGGTTGCCGGTATGGACGTAGAAGTGCTCCGGCTCGTCGCCGAACAGGTCCGCCAGGTGGACGCTGTCGTAGCTGGCCTCGCCGAGGTCGTAGCGCTGCGCCGCCTGGGCCAGGGGCACCGGTTCCCAGGAGCCGGGCATGCCGTCGAAGAACATGAGGGGACGGTAGCCGTCCTCTCATGTTCTTCTGCCCGGGGTCGGGTCAGACGAGGCCGAGGCCGAGGGTCAGCGTGCCCGCCGCCAGGGATGCTCCGCCCAGGGGCACGAGCCAGATGAGCTTGTTCGGCTTGGTGTCGCTCGGGCGCACGACGGACAGGAAGAAGCCCAGCGACATCACGATCGGCGGGGCCACCAGCAGGGCGCGGACCAGGGTCTGCGTGCCGGCGCTGTAGCCGGTCTGGTCGAGGTAGGGCAGGGCGACCAGGGCGAAGATCACCAGCACGCCGGCGTGGGCGTGCCCGGCGGTCCACAGTGCGCGCCGGACCGGGTTGTCGAGGTAGCCGGGGATTCGCTTGACGATGCTCATCAGCAGCGACAGCCCGCCGAAGACGATGGTCGACACGGTGATGAGCAGGATGCCCGCGGTGAGCAGGGTGGCGTGGGACATGAGGGCCTCGCTGGGAGTGGCGGATAATGGAGAGCATCACTATCTAGCATGCGCGTGATGCCGTCAACTGCCTTTGCCGCGTGGCCCTTGTTCGCGTGGCTCTTGCTCACGTTGCCGGCGTGGGCGCGGACCGCACCATGACCGTTCGACTTGCCGGGCACCTGTGCGTATCTTGAGAGGCCATTCGCCCAGGTGCCTGGCAAGTCGGTGGATCAAGCGCGGCGCCGCGCCGCGCCGCGCCACGGCTGGCCCAGCCGGGCCGGGCCGCCGCCGTGTCGTGCCGTGTCGGGCCGCCGCCGTGTCGGGTCGGCTGAGTCGTGGAGGGTCAGCGGCCGCCGGAGACCTTGAGGGTCGCGCCGGTGGTGTACGAGGCCTCGTCGCTCAGCAGCCAGACGATGGCGTTCGCGACCTCCTCGGGCTGCCCGGAGCGGCCGAGCGGGGCGGCCGGTCCGAGCCGGTCCGCGCGGCCGGGCTCGCCGCTGCCGGCGTGGAATCCGGTGTGGATCACGCCGGGGGAGACCGTGTTCACCCTGATCCCGGCCGGGCCGAGTTCCTTGGACAGGCCCACGGTCAGCGTCTCCACCGCGGCCTTCGAGGCGGCGTAGTGCACGTACTCGCCGGGGCTGCCCAGCGTGGCGGCGACCGAGGAGACGTTGACGATCGCGCCGCCGGGGCCCATCCGGCGGGCCGCCTCCTGCGCGCAGAGGATCGCGCCGATGACGTTGACCTCGACCACGCGGCGCAGGTCGGCTTCGGACAGCTCGGTGAACGGCCCGATGGCGCTGCTCACCGCGGCGTTGTTGACCAGGCCCGTGGGCGTGCCCAGCTCGGCCTGCGTACGGTCGAACAGCTCGCGCACCTGTGTGCCGTCGGACACGTCGATGCGCACCGCGATCGCGCGCCGTCCCGCCGCGGCCACCTTCGCCACGACCTCGGCCGCCGCGTCGGCGTTCCCGCGGTAGCCGACCACGACGTCATGTCCCGCCGCGGCGAGCTTCACGCAGGTGGCAGCGCCGATGCCGCGGCTGCCGCCGGTCACGATGATGATCCCCATCGGTCCATTAGAACAACCGTCGCGCGACCGTGACAGACCGTGACACTGTCACCGCCGACACACCCGGTGCGCGGGGCGGGCCGGTGCTGCGAAGATGTCCCCACTTTCCGCATGGTGTCAGTTCCGCTGTTGTCGGTGGGCTCTGATAGAACATGCGTATCAAACATGTGTTCGGCGAGGGTGTGGGAGCGCGGTTATGGCGGGACTGTCGACTCAGGAGTTGACGCAGATCCAGGAGACGCTTGCGTCCGGCAAGCGGCCCCGGGTCATGTTCACCGAGGCGGCCGGCCAGATCGCGGGCCAGCTGGGGCAGGTCGTGCAGCTCGACGACCCCGATACCCACGATGAGTGGATCATGGTGAAGTTCGGCAGCGACGTGCTGCCGTTCGCCCCCGGCGATCTCAGCATCCCGCCCAAGGGCGCCACGGGCCGCAAGCCCACGCCCGAGCCGGTGCCGGAGCCCGTCGCCCCGCCCGAGCCCGAGTTCATGATCATCCGTGAGAAGCCCGTCCGTCAGGAGCGACCAGTGTCCGTGAATCCCGAGGTGTCCGAACCGGAGACCCCCGCCGTGGCGCCCGCCCCGCGCAAGCCCGCCGCCGGCAAGGGCCCCAAGGTCAAGCCGCCGGCCGGGCTGACCGTGACGCTGGCCTACACCGAGGGCGAGTGGACGGTCGGCGCGGTCCAGGGCACCAAGGCGCTCGCCAAGCCCTACATCATCAAGGCGCAGGAGGCGCTGAAGATGGTGTCGATGCTCGACGTGCCCGGGGTGCAGGAGGCCGTGGAGCACATCCTGGCCGCCGAGCGGGCCGAGGCCGAGGCGCACGCGCTGAAGCTGCGCGCCGAGCTGGCCGAGCTCGAGGCCAAGTTAGCCGAGCTGGGCGCGGCGGGCGCCTGAGATTCCGTCGACGCGGGGTGGCCATCACGGCCACCCCGCTTCTGTGTGCGTGCCCATAGCGTGCGGGACTGCGCCCTTGATCGTCGGACTTGCCAGGCAAGTGGCGAAAGTGCGTTCAAGATACGCACACGTGCCGGGCAAGTCCGACGATCAAGAGGGCCCTCGGCCGCCGGAGGCGAGCACCGGGGCCGCCTCCTCGGGGATGTGGCTCGTGCCGATGCGCTTGCGGAACACCCAGTACGTCCAGCCCTGGTAGAGCAGCACCAGCGGGGTGAACACCACCGCGACCCAGGTCATGATCTTCAGGGTGTACGGCGTGGACGACGCGTTGTCCACGGTCAGGCTGTTGGTCAGCGGGTCGACCGTCGACGGCAGCACGAACGGGTACAGGTCGGCGAACAGCGACGCCACGGCCAGCGCGATCGCCGCGGCGGTGCCCGCGAACGCCCAGCCCTCGCGGCGGCCCGCCGGATCGGTGCGCGACGGCATCCGGTTCGCGACCAGGCCGCCGACCAGGCACAGCGCGGCGAGCACGGCCAGCACCACGGCCGCCGGGGTGGCCCGGCGCAGCAGGGTCACGCCGAGGAACAGCGCCGCGGCGATCACGGCGAACACGCCCAGGCGCTCGGCCAGCAGGTTGGCCCGATGCCGGATGCCGCCGACCGTCTTCAGCGCGATGAACACCGCGCCGTGGGTCAGGAACAGTGCGAGCGTGGTCAGGCCGCCGAGGACGGCGTACAGGTTGAGCAGGGTGAACAGGCTGCCGGTGTAGTCGTGCTCGGCGTTGAGCGGCACGCCGCGCACGATGTTGGCGAACGCGACGCCCCACAGGAACGCCGGCACCGCCGAGCCGAACACGATGCACCGGTCCCAGCGCCGCTTCCACGAGGCGGCGGGGCGCTTGCCGCGATACTCGAACGCCACCCCGCGCAGGATCAGCGCCAGCAGGATCAGCAGCAGCGGCAGGTAGAAACCGGAGAACAGCGAGGCGTACCACTCGGGGAACGCGGCGAACATCGCGCCGCCCGCGGTGAGCAGCCAGACCTCGTTGCCGTCCCAGACCGGCCCGATCGTGTTGATCATCACGCGGCGCTCGCGCTCGTCGCGGCCGAGCACGGGCAGCAGCATGCCGACGCCGAAGTCGAAGCCCTCCAGCACGAAG
Source organism: Catellatospora aurea (assembly GCF_042663325.1). Lineage (NCBI taxonomy): Bacteria > Bacillati > Actinomycetota > Actinomycetes > Micromonosporales > Micromonosporaceae > Catellatospora > Catellatospora aurea. Next base: position 14,969 of record NZ_JBHTAC010000059.1, on the reverse strand, counting down.
TAGCCGATGAACAGCAGCGCGATCAGCATGAACCAGACGGTCGACAGCTCCACGGCGTCCTCCTAGTACGCGAACGCCAGCGGCCGGTCCTCGTCGGACTCGGCCGGGGGCGGCGGGGTGACGTCGGGCAGCCCGGCACGGGCGTAGTGCAGCAGCAGGCCGACCTCGACGACGGCGAGCGCGCCGTAGAGCAGCGTGTACACGACCAGCGAGGTGATCACGTCGCCGGACGAGGCGGCGGGCGAGGCCGCCACCGCGGTCTTCATCTGACCGAACACGATCCACGGCTGGCGGCCCATCTCGGTGAAGATCCAGCCGAAGGAGTTGGCGGCCAGCGGCATCAGCGGCAGCGCGATCATGCCCCACATCAGGAACCGGGTGCTTCGCCGTTCGGGCGCGGGCGAGCGGCCCTTGCGGATGGCCCACAGCGCCCACAGCGCGAACAGCGCCGCCAGCACCCCGAAGCCGATCATGAGGCGGAACGACCAGTAGGTGACCGGGATGTTGGGCGCGTAGTCACCGGGCCCGAACCGTGCCGTGTACTCGGCCTGCAGGTCGTTGACGCCCTGGACTCGGCCGTCGAAGGTGCCGGTGGCCAGGAGCGACAGCACCCGCGGCACGTCCAGCGACCAGACCGGCCGGCTGCCGTCCAGCGTGCCGATGGTGAACAGGGAGAACGGGGCGGGCTGCTCGGTGTTGTAGAGGGCCTCGGCGGCGGCCATCTTCATCGGCTGCACCTCGGTCATGATCTTGCCCTGGACGTCGCCGGTGATGAACAGCAGCGCCATCGCCACCAGCGTGGTCCACGAGCCGAGCTTCACCGCGCTGCGGAACGCGGCCGTGTCCCGCCCCGGGCGGCGCACCAGGTGCCACATGGCCACGGCGGCGACCAGCGCGCCCGCGGTCAGGAACGCGCCCGCGATCGTGTGCGGGATCGTGATCAGGGCGACCTTGTTGGTCAGCACCGCGCCGAAGTCGGTCAGCTCCGCCCGCCCGCGCTCGGGGTTGAGCTTGAAACCGACCGGGTTCTGCATCCACGAGTTCGCCGCCAGGATGAACGCGGCGCTGAGCACCGTGCCGACCGCGACGATCCAGATGCAGGCCAGATGGATCTTCTTGGGCAGCCGCTCCCAGCCGAAGATCCACAGCCCGAGGAACGTCGACTCCAGGAAGAACGCCAGCAGCGCCTCCATCGCCAGGGGCGCGCCGAAGATGTCGCCGACGAAGCGGGAGTACACGCTCCAGTTCATGCCGAACTGGAACTCCTGCACGATGCCCGTCACCACGCCCATCGCGAAATTGATCAGCAGCAGCTTGCCGTAGAACTTCGTCAGCTTCAGCCACTTCTCGTCCCCGGTCCGCGACCAGGCCGTCTGCAGCCCCGCGACGAGGAACGACAGGCCGATCGTGATCGGGACGAAGAGGAAGTGGTACACGGTGGTGATGCCGAACTGCCAGCGAGCCAGGTCCGTCGCGTCCATGGCGTGGAATCCCCGTTCCGAAATCATCCCTTCCGCTGACGATAAGCACAGGTGGTGGCCCGGGAAGCCGACTTTGCGGACCCTGCGTCGAACAACTCCCCGGGCCGTGGACGGCGCATGGCAGGATCGTGGACCGTGAGCCCCTCGACCGACTGGTCCCCGCCTCCGCTGCTGCGCTTCGCGATGCTGCTCGCCGAGGGCGCGGTGCGGCTGCTGACCCGCATGGAGGTCACCGGGGACATCCCCGCGGCACTACGCGGCCGCCCGCTGATCCTCGCGGCCAACCACATCAGCCCGTTCGACCCGGTCGCGGTCGCGGCGGCGTTCCGCAGGCTGGGCGTACACCCGCGGATCATGGCGAACGCGGGGCTGTTCCGCACCCCGGTGATCGGGCCGCTGATGCGCTGGCAGGGCCACATCCAGGTGGACCGGGGCGAGCCTACCGCCGGCAACGCCGTCACCGACAGCGTCACCGCGCTCAACGGCGGCGCACCGCTGATGATCTACCCGGAGGGCCGGATCGGCCTGGACCCCGGCATGTGGCCCGAGCGCGGCCGCACCGGCGTCGGCCGCCTGGTGCTGGCCACCGGCGCACCGGTCGTGCCGATCGCGATCTGGGGCAGCCACGAGGTCATCCCGTACGCCGCGCCCACCGGCATGTGGCCGATGATCTGGCAGTCGCTGAGACACCGGCCGCGGGTGCGGGTCCACGTCGGCCCGCCGGTCGACCTGTCCGGCATCGACGAGGCGCGGCCGGGCGCGGCGCAGCGGATCGCCGACCGCATCATCGACGCGATCGCGGCCGAGCTGGTCCCGCTGCGCGCCGACGAGCCCGACGCGCCCCGCTTCACCGACCCGTCCCGCCCCACCGAGACCCGCCGTGCGAGGCCGCGCACCGCGCGCTGAGCGGCGTCAACCCCGGCGTGAGCGGTAGGCGGCCACCAGTTCGCGGGTGGTGGCCAGGCCCAGCTCCTGGCGTAGGTCGGCGATACGGCGGTTGGCCGTGCGCAGCGACAGGTACTCCGCGGCGGCGGCCGCGGCTATCGTCGCGCCGTCAGCCAGCCGGTCCAGCAGCGCACGCTGGACCGGGGACAGCTGTCGCAGCCAGTCCACTGGGTCGTCGTCGGCCACCTGAGCACCCCTTCAGAACATCTGCGTTCCTGGAAAAGATCGATTTGTTTCGACGCGGTGGTGCGGACATTCTCACCGATGTCGCCCGTTGTTGGCGAGCGGTCAGTACGCGGGCCATCCATCCGCACCCGGCAGTGGCAAGCTTTCCCAGATGGAGACGCCGCAGGGTCACCCCCATCCGTATCTCGCCGCGCCGCCGCTCGCCTTCGCCCATCGGGGTGGCGCGGCGGAGGGCGACGAGAACACCGCCGACGCGTTCGACCGGGCGGTGAAAGCCGGCTACCGGTACGTCGAGACCGATGTGCACGCCACCCGCGACGGGGTGGCCGTGGTGCTGCACGACGCGAACCTGCGCCGCGTCGCCGGCGAGCCGCAGGCGGTCGCCTCGATGACCTGGCAAGACCTGCAGACGGTACGCGTCGCCGGGGCGGCCGCCGTGCCGCGGCTCGACGAAGTCCTCGACGCCTGGCCGGAGATCCGGTTCAACATCGACATCAAGTCCGACGGGGCGGTGGAGCCGACGGTCGCCGCGGTGCACGACCGGGCCACCCCCGAGCAGGTGCTGCTGGCCTCCTTCTCCGACGCCCGCCTGCAGCGGACCCGGGCGCTGGCCGGTCCGGCGTACGCCACCTCGCTCGCGCAGCGGGAGACGGCCCGGCTGTGGCTGTCCTCGCGGCTGGGCCGGCGCATCGCGCTGCCGCCCTCGGTCGTGGCTGCTCAGGTGCCGATCCGCTTCGGCGCGGTGCGCCTGGTGGACCGGCGGTTCGTGAACCACGCGCACGCGCTGGGGCTCCAGGTCCACGTGTGGACGGTCGACGATCCTGCCGTGATGGAGGGGTTACTTGATCTCGGTGTGGATGGCATCATGACCGATCGCATCGACGTGTTACGGGAAGTTTTCACGCACCGGGGCCTTTGGAAGGACCACGCATGACCGCTGATGTCAGCGCACCCCCCGCGCCTGCTGAGGGCTATGGCGAGAGCACCAAACGCGAGCGCGTCGGCTGGTACTTCTACGACTGGGCGAACTCGGCGTTCTCCACCACGGTCGTCACCGCGTTCCTCGGGCCCTACCTGACCGCGATCGCCGAGAACGGGGCCGACGCCGCGGGTGACGTGCACCTGCTGGGCATGTCGTTCAAGGCGGGCTCGCTGTTCGCGTACACCACCTCGCTGTCGGTGCTGTTGCAGGTGCTGCTGCTGCCGGTGGTCGGCGCGATCGCCGACCGGGCGGCGCGCAAGAAGATCTGGCTCGCGGTCTTCGCGTACATCGGCGCGGGCGCGACCTGCGGCCTGGTGTTCCTGACCGGCGACCGCTACCAGCTCGGCGCGGCGCTGTTCTTCATCGCCAACCTGTCCTTCGGCGCCAGCATCGTGGTCTACAACTCGTTCCTGCCGCAGATCTCGGACGAGAACGAGCGCGACGGAGTGTCCAGCCGCGGCTGGGCCTTCGGTTACCTCGGCGGCGGCCTGCTGCTGCTGCTCAACGTGATCGTGGTGCTGATCGGCGGCGAGGAGAACCAGGGCGAGATCGCCCGCTGGTCGCTGGTGTCGGCGGGCGTGTGGTGGGCGGCGTTCACCACGCTGCCGCTGCTGTGGCTGCGCGACCGGCCGTCCCCGGCGGGCACCGCGCGCGGCTCGGTGCTGATCGACGGCTTCAAGCAGCTCGGGCACACGCTCAAGGAGATGCGGGCGTTCCCGCTGACGCTGTTCTTCCTCGGCGCGTTCCTCATCTACAACGACGGCATCCAGACCGTCATCGCGATGGCGGGCACGTACGGCTCCAAGCAGCTCGGCTTCGACAACACCGTGCTCATGCCGACGATCCTGATGGTGCAGTTCCTGGCGTTCGCGGGCGCGATGCTGCTCGGCAAGCTGGCCAAGCGCTACGGCGCGTGGAAGACGGTGCTCGGCAGCCTGGTCGGCTGGACGGCGATACTCATCGCCGCGTTCTTCCTGCCGTACGGCCAGGCGGTCCCGTTCGTGATCCTCGGCGGCGCGATCGGCATCGTGCTCGGCGGCAGCCAGGCGCTGAGCCGGTCACTGTTCAGCCAGCTGATCCCGCGCGGCAAGGAGGGCGAGTACTTCGGCCTCTACGAGATCTCCGACAAGGGCACCAGCTGGCTCGGGCCGCTGCTGTTCGGCCTCGCGTACGACCTGACCGGCTCGTACCGGATCGCGATCATCTCGCTGATCGTGTTCTTCGTCGCCGGGTTCATCATGCTGCTGATGGTGCCGATGGCGCGGGCCATCGCCGCGGTCGGCAACACGCCCCCCGAGAAGCTCTGACCCGGCCGGCGACAAGCGGAATCGCAGAGATGGATTCCCGATTGCGGTGGGGCAGCCACTAGGCTGCCCCACCGTGACCGCTGTTGACGAACCCACCATCGCCCCGGCGTACTTCCCGCACGCCGGGGACCGCCGACTGCGCCACGGCGCGGCCCTGAAGTTCTTCTGGGGCCCGATGAACTGCGGCAAGTCGACCCTGGCCCTGCAGATGGGCCACAACCACGGCCGCCAGGGCCGCCGCGGCCTCGTGCTGACCCGTAACGACCGGTCCATGGGTCCGCAGGTGACCACGCGGATCGGGCTGGCCCATGCGGCCGTCGAGGTCACCGACGACCTGGACATCATCGCGCTGGTGTGCAAGGAGTGGGGCGACGGGGCCCGCATCGACTACCTGATCTGCGACGAGGCGTGCTTTTACACCGTCGAACAGATCGAGCAGCTGGCCGACCTGGTCGACTCCTACGACGTCGACGTGTACGCCTTCGGTCTCGCGACGGACTTCCGCTCGTACCTGTTCCCCGCGGCCCAGCGGCTGTTCGAGCTGGCCGACGAGGTGAACCGGCTGCAGGTCGAGGTGCTGTGCTGGTGTGGTCGGGAAGGCCTGCTCAACGCCCGCGTCGTCGACGGGTCGGTGGCCCGCGAGGGCGAGCAGGTCGTCATCGGTGACACCGCCGCTGCCCAGGCCGAGGTCCGCTACCAGGTGCTCTGCCGCCGCCACCACCGCACCGGCGACCTGGGCGGCTAGCCGCGGGCTGACTCGGCTAGCCGTGCTCGGGCAGCGCAGCCGGGAGCTGCTCGTCGGCGTCCCGGAGGGCGATCACGAGGACACCGGCCGCGACCGCGGCGACGGCCGAGAACGCGACCAGCGCGGGCAGGAGGTAGGAGATCTCGCCGTACTTGGCGGCGAGGACGGTGGTCCCGCCGGTGAGGGCGAGCGCGCTCACGCCCACGGCGAGCGCGGCGGCTGCGGCGGCGGGCCGGTGCAGCCGGACGCAGGCCGCCACGGCGAGGGCCCAGGGCAGCGAGTACAGCAGGACATGCGTCGCGATCTTCATGGTCAGGAAGTCCCGCTCGACGATGCCGAGCACCGGCAGGACGGCGACGGCGACCGTCGCGGCGAGCAGCAGCCCGCGCCGCCAGGGACCGTCCACGGCGGCGGGCCGCCACACGCCGCTGCGGCGTACGACGGCCAGGCAGGCCAGCGTCGCGGCAGCCGCGCTCGCGGCCATGACCAGGGCCAGGGCGCGGACCTGGCCGAGGTTGGCCTCGGGGATGCCGTTCATGCCGATCATCGGCCGCCAGTGCCGGGCCGCCCACACCCCGATGGCGCACAGCTGCGCCGCCGTGACCGCGCCCGCTACTCCGACCGCCCCGGTGAACCGCGGCTGCCGCCCGGCTGTCAGAAGTAGCCCGCAGAGCACCAGCAGGCCCACCAGGATCTTGTGGTGGGCCGTGTACAGCGTGCCGGTGTTGGCCGCCCACAGGCCGCGCCCCGGCACCGCCATGACGGCTGCGGCCGCCCCGGCCGCCGCGAGCACGATCGCGGCCATGGCGATACGGAACCCGGGCGAGCCTTCGTGCCGGACACTATCGATCATGGCGACCTCCGTCGATGGATGCGCCCATCTTCGCGGATCGCGAGGACTCCGGCAGCCCCGCCCACCCGCGCGGCACGGGTGCGGTGCGGCCGTCGCCACCCGGGACCTCGCGTGGCGGGTATGCCGCCGTTTCGGCCCGCGGTGTCCCTGAGGTCGGTCACTATGGTGACGAAACGGACTTTGTGAGGTGACGCGGGATGTCCGAGCGCGAGCCGGCGGACGACCAGCCGCCCGGCGACGCCCAGCAGGAGCGGCCCGGCCGCGCCGAGCGCGACGTGTACCGGATGAAGGTGCAGGAGCTGCGCGCCCTGCTGCGCGAGGCGGGCGTGCCCGGGACCTCGCACATGCACAAGGACGAGCTGGTCCGCGAGCTGGTCAAGACTATGCACTCCGACCAGCGCGCCCGCCCCATGGCGAAGGTCGCCACGGGCAAGAAGAGCGTGGTGCCGCCCGACGACGGCGCGCCCGGCTCGAAGGTGCCGAAGGCGCAGCGCCCGGCCAAGCGGGTCCCCCCGGCGGCCGAGCCGATGCCGCCCGACGAGCACGGCGACGTGATCGACATCCTGCTGGTGCAGCATCAGCAGCTCGGCGACCTGTTCGACGAGCTGGAGGGAGCGCGCGGCGCGCGCCGCCGGGACCTGTTCGCCGAGCTGGTACGCCTGCTCGCGGTGCACGAGAGCATCGAGCAGTTGCTGGTCCACCCGCTGGCGCGGGCGCGGCTGGCCGATGGCGACGCCGTCGTGGACGCCCGGGTCGAGGAGGAGGACCAGGCCGAGCAGGACCTGACGGAGCTGTACGAGCTGGGCCTGGAGCACGACGACTTCGCCGACAAGCTGGCCAACCTGCGCGACGCCGTGATCGAGCACGGTGAGCTGGAGGAGGAGGAAGAGTTCGACGCGCTGCGCGAGCAGGTCCCCGCCGAGGAGCTGAGCCGCCTGGCGGCGATCGCGATGGCCGCCACCGACGCCGTCACCTCTGCCGACGACGCCGCCGCGCCCGACGAGATTTTCGCCCTAGCCCGCGAATCCTTCCCCGAACCCTGACCCGCCGCCCGCCGCCCGCCGCCGCGCGGGCCGCTCGCTTGATCGTCCGACCTGCCGGGCACCTGTGCGTATCTTGACCGCGCTTTCGCCCGTGTGCCTGGCAAGTCGGGCGATCTCTGCGCGCGGGGTGGCGCGTGCGGAACGCAGAGTAATTCATCGACATCTATTGACTTCGGAAGGGTCCACAGTAAAGTCTGTTTCTTGAGAGCGCTCTCACGCCCTGAACCGTCCCACCCCCGAAGGACTCGACGTGAGACTCACTGCGCTGACCAGCGCGGCGGTGCTCGCCGTGGCGCTGATCGCCCCCGCACCCGCCTCCGCCGCCCCGACCACCGACCCCACTCCCGGCATGGAGCAGGCACTGCAACGCGACCTGGGCCTGACCGCCGCCCAGGCCCGCATCCGCCAGGCGCACGAAGCCGGCGCGCCCGTCGTCGAACGCGCCGTGCGCGCCAGGCTCGGCAGCCGCTTCGGCGGCGCGTGGTACTCGCCCGAGGACGGCCGGCTCAAGGTCGGCGTGCTCGACGAGGTCGCCGCCGAGCAGGCCCGCGCCGCGGGCGCGCTGCCCGTACGCGTGGCACGCACCGAACGGCAACTCGACACCGCGAAGGCGGCATTGGACCGCAAGGCCGGTGCGGCCGGCTCCGACGTGCACGGCTGGTACGTCGACGTCGCCGCCAACACCGTGACCGTCAGCGCGACGAGCGAGGCCGCCGCGCGCCGTTTCGTCACCGCGAGCGGTCTACCGGCCGCCGACGTGCGGATCGTCACCGGCCAGGCTCCGCGCCCGCTGTACGACATCCGCGGCGGCGACCAGTACGTCATCAACGGCAACACGCTGTGCTCGATCGGCTTCTCGGTCAACAACGGCGGCTTCGTCACCGCGGGTCACTGCGGCGGCGCGGGCAGCCCCACGCTCGGCTACAACAACGTCAGCCAGGGCACCTTCGCCGGGTCGTCGTTCCCCAACAACGACTACGCCTGGGTGCGCACCAACGCCAACTGGACCCCGCGGCCCTGGGTCAACAACTACGCGGGCGGCAACGCCGCCGTCGCCGGGTCACAGGAGGCCGCGATCGGCGCGTCGATCTGCCGCTCCGGCCGCACCACCGGCTGGCGCTGCGGCGTCATCCAGGCCAAGAACGTCACCGTCAACTACTCCGGCGGCCGGACCGTGTACGGCCTCACCCAGACCACAGCCTGCGCCGAGGGCGGCGACTCCGGCGGCGCGTGGCTGAGCGGCAACCAGGCCCAGGGCGTCACCTCCGGCGGCTCGGGCAACTGCTCCACCGGCGGCACCACCTTCTACCAGCCCGTCAACGAGATCCTCGGCGCGTACGGGCTCACCCTCACCACCACCGGGGGCGGCGGTTCGACCAGCCGCATCATCGGCTGGCAGGACAAGTGCATCGACGTGCCGAACTCGAACTTCGTCGACGGCCAGCGCCTGCAGCTGTGGGACTGCAACGGCACCAACGCGCAGAACTGGACCTTCCCCGGTGACGGCACCATCCGCACCGTCAACGGCCTGTGCATGGACGTCGCCTGGGGTTCGACCGCGGCCGGCGCGGCGATCCAGATCGTCGGGTGCAGTGGCAACCCCGCCCAGCAGTTCGTGCTCACCGGCGCGGGCGACCTGGTGAACCCGCAGGCCAACAAGTGCGTGGACGTCACCGCCTGGGGCGGCACCGGCACCCCGCTGCAGACCTGGGACTGCACCGGCTGCGCCAACCAGAAGTGGCGTCGCGGCTGACCGATGCCACCGGCCCGCGTGCGGCACGACGGCCGCGCGCGGGCCGGCTCAGCGACGGGGCACACCCGCCCCGTCGAGCAGCTCGTGCAGGGTCGCGGCGTCGAGCGCGGGATTCGCGGCCGCAAGCGGTGCCCGGTCCGTGCCGAGCAGTTCGCGCAAGCGGTGGGCGGGTAGTCGCGGGTGGACGATCGCGGCAGTCGCGACCTGGTCGTCCGGGTCGGACAGCAGAGCGTCGACCAGGTCTTCGGGCACCTCAGGGCCGAGCAGCGCCAGCAGCCGCACGGCCGGGTCCGGGTCGCGGGCGAATCGGGTCAGCCCGGCGACCGGGAAGCCGGGCAGCGTCGTCAGGTGCCACCGGTCCGGCCCGTCGTACTCCAGGTAGCAGCGCAGCAGCAGGGCAGGCGGCGGAGCCGGGTGGCAGAGCGCCAGCCGCACGCGTACCCCCTGATCGGGATCTTCGGCCAGCCGGGCCGCGACCGCCTGCGGCAGCCCGGGTTCGCGCGCGGCACTGCGGCGCAGCAGCGGGTTCACCGAGTACGCGTGCGCGATGGCGACCGCGGGCTCCGTCAGAGGTCCGGGTTTGATCCGGTTGAAGGAATCGCGTGGCCAGCAGTCGACGATGATCGCGGCCCGTTCGGGCTCGCCGAGACCCGGGTGCGTGGACACCGCGATGCGCACCGTCTGCACCGGGTCGGCGGCCAGCCGCGCCAGCTGGTCGGCGGTGAGGTCGTCCCGGCGGGCCGCCGCGCCCCGCAGGCTCTCCTCGGGATGGGACACCAGGAGCTCCACCACGTCCGGCGGCAGATACGGGTTGAACGACAGGAAGGACAGGTCACTCGGGTCGTTCCCGGCTGTCAGCTGGTCGAGCACCGCCCGGGACAGCCGCCGGGTCTGCAGCAGCAGCGAGTGGTAGTGCCCCCGGTGCGGGGGCATGTCGGCGGGTTCGATCACCTTCGTGTCGTACGCGGTTACCCTGGTGATGGCCGCACGCACCTGCGGGTCGGGATCGTTCTCCAAGGCGTGCCACTGCTCGTCGGACAGTGCACGGCGGTAGCCGCAGGCGGCGGCGCGGATCTCGGGCAGCGGATGGGCGGCCGCCACCGCGCACGCCCGCTTGGCGGAGTGGGTGAAGACCAACTCGTCGAGCAGCTCGGCCGACGACAGGATCTCCGGTGGTGCGGCGAGCATCCGCCGGAGCACGGCGTCAGGCAGTGGCCGCGGGCTCGTCCCGGGTGGCCACCGCAGGGGTTCGCGGATCAGCGCGATGGCGGTCTTCGGGTCGGGGTGGTCGAGCAGCCGCGCCCGCTGTGCCGGGTCGAGGTGGGGATTGCGGCCGATGTGCCGGCGCACCTGGCGGTCCGGGTGGGTCAGGACGGCGTCGAGCAGCTCAGCGGGCAGGTCGCGTTCGGTGCACAGGGCTTCCCAGCAGGACTGCGCTTCGACGGCCAGCAGACGCAGCAGGACGTCGGCGGGCGCTCCGGCGTTCAACGCCACTCCGCGCAGGATCTGCTCGTGCACCCGGCTCCCCTCGCGCTGATCTCAGCGGGCCAGTGTCGCATCCGGTTCCGGTTCGCGCTGCCCTGCGGCGAGGTCCAAGGAGGCCGTAAAGGCCGGGCAGGGCACTGCGCGTAGTACATGCGAGAGTTCCTTACCCCCGGCCACAGGTGGTGTCGATGGACGATTTCGGCGAGTTCTACGCGGCGCGCAAGGACGCCGTCTACCGGGCGCTCCTGGTCGCCACGCGCGGGCAGCCCGGTGCCGAGGACGCCGTCGCGGAGGCGTTCACGAGGGCGTACGCCCGCTGGGACGTGGTGCGGGCGCATCCGAACCCGACGGCGTGGGTGCTGCGCACCGCGCTGAACGAGCAGCGGTCGTGGTGGCGGCGGCTGCGCCGGGAGCTGCCGGGCGACCCGCCGGACGTCGGCGGGGTCGCCGACCGCGCTCCGGGCGGGCTCGACGCGCGGCTGCGTGCCCTGGTCATGGCGCTGCCCACCCGGCAGCGCGAGGTGGTGGCGCTGCGGCTGCTGGCCGATCTGTCGGCCGAGGAGACCGGCCGCACGTTGCGCATCGGCGCGGCCACCGTGCACGTCCACCTGCATCGTGCGCTGGCGACCCTGCGTTTCCGACTCGCCGCCGCGACGGGCGACGGCTCGCTGGTCCGGGAGGAGTTGTGATGACGGAACTCGACGACGAGCGGCTGGCCGACCTGATCCGCGAGGCGCACCGGGACACGTTTCTGGCCGTCCCGCTGGCCCGGGTGACCGGCGTACGGGCGCGGCGCGTGTTTCCGCTGCTGATGGTGGCGACGGGTGCAGTGGCTGTCCTGGTCACCGTGGCCGTTCTCGGCGCGGCCTGGGTGCTGCTCGGCGGCGTGGCGCGGCCCGTGCAGCCGGCGGTGCCGTCGGAGTCGGCCGCGCCGACGGGCAAGCCGCCCCGGCCCAGCAGCAGCGCGACCACGGCGCGGGGGCGCTGCGCGGACTTCGCCGCGCCGGAGCTGGCCCAGGAGGGCCTGACGGAGCTGCCGCCGCTGCGTTTCGAGGTGGAGCCGGTGCCGGGACGGCTGCGGCTGCTGGTGTACGCCGACGACAGCGGCAGCATGGCCTGCTGGCTGGGCGAGGAGCAGCACTCGGTGCAGGTCGGCGCGTCCGACCTGACTACGGCGATGCGGCCGTCGTTCCCGCCGGGCCGGCTGAGCAACGCCTCGTCGGCGTACGGGTCCGACCCTGCGGCGGCGTACACCTTCGGGCGCGCGCCGGTGGGCGTGACCCGGGTCGAGGTGCACTTCCCGGGCGGGGTGGTGCGCGAGGCGCAGGTCGACGGGGAGTGGTATCTGCTGACCGGGGCAGGTCAGGAGTCGTACGACTTCGCGGACATCACGAAGATCGTCGCGGTCACCCCGGACGGCCGGAAGGAGCTGCCGGTGGAGCACGGCTGACGGCGTACCCGGCTGGTCAGCCGACCTGGCGATCTCATGGCACACTGTCGCCTCGCGGACAGTTCATGTTTCGCGTTCACCCCCGGACGAAGGACCCCCCTCGTGGATCTGGCCACCCTGCAAGCGCAGCAGACGCTGTTCATCAAGCAGCGCTTCACCATGATGATCAACCGGTACGAGGTCACCTCGGTGCAGCCCGACGGCACCCCCGGCGCGCAGCTGGCGTTCGTCGAGCAGAAGCGCATGGCCTTCAAGGAGCAGGTCACCCTGTACCGCGACGACAGCAAGACCGGCGTGTTCGCCGCGTTCAAGGCCCGCAGCGTGATCGACCTCGGCGCGACCTACGACGTCACCGACGAGAACGGCGCTCCGATCGGCCTGTTCAAGAAGGACTTCGCCAAGTCGCTGCTGCGTTCGACCTGGCATGTGGAGCCCAACGGTGGCGCGCTTTTCACCGGCCAGGAGCGCAGCCTGGCCATCGCGCTGCTGCGCCGCTTCGCCGACCTGACCTTCTGGCCGTACCACTTCGACTTCGTGCGTGACGGCCAGCCGGTGTTCTCGGTCATGAAGAAGTTCGCGCTGGTGCGCGACAAGTACACCGTCCAGATCCACGACCCGGCCATCGACCGCCGCCTGGTCGTGGCGATGGCGGTGGCGCTGGACGCGCTCCAGGCGCGCTGATCCCGTACCGCCCGCGTGGGGGCGTCGGCCGCGGCCGGCGTCCCCACGTCCGTATGCAGCGTGTTTCGGCGGTGGCCGAATAGCCTCGACCGCGGCGTCGCGGGCGAGCATCATCCCTGCGGGGAACCGGCGCACGGTCGGGCGCCACCGGGGTCCCGCCGCGGCGCCCGACCCTCGCGGGCTTGGCCGCAACGGGGGAGGCCAATCCCGCGCGCCGGGACACGCCGCAGCCGCGACGCCGGCCGCGGTCCGCGCCCACCCGAGCGCCGGGAGGAGACGACCATGCTGCGGATTCATTTCACCGCGCAGGACCTCTCCCGGGTCCGGGTCGTCCGGCTCAGTCCGCTGGCACTGGCGCAGCTGGCCGCGCCCGCGCTGGCGGCCCGCGACGCCGGTCACCTCTACGGGCGGTGGCGGGCCGACGCGAAGGCACGGCTGACCCCGCGGGCGGTGCACACGGCGGCCTGGCTGTTCCCGTGCGGCGAACTGCCGGTCGATCTGATCACGCTGGCCGGGGTGGAGGCGACACGTCGCTGGATCAGCGGACCCGGGTGCTGGTCTATCCCGCGGTGCGCGACGTGCGGCAGGCGGCGCGGATCTGGGGCGAGCCGGCGGGCCCCTCGCACGCCTCGCTGGCGGCGCTGCTGGGCCGGACCCGGGCCGCGGTGCTCGAAGTGGTCGCGGCGGGCCCGGTGAGCACCGGCGCGCTCGCCCGGCGGGTGAACGTGTCCGCGCCGAGCGCGAGCCAGCACGCCACGGCGCTGCGCGCCGCGAACCTGATCGCCTCGCAGCGCGTCGGAGCGTCGATGCTGCACTCGGTCACCCCGCTCGGCTGGTCGCTGCTCAACGGCGTCACCGTCGGTGACGAGCTGCCGCTGCTGCGGTGAAGATCGCACGTCAGGTCAAGGTTCGGTAACACGGTCGGACATATATGACATATCGGGCGGCTACCTGTTGAGTAACCGGGCACGGCGTCCTACTTTTGATCGCCAACGACCCGTTGAGCTGCGCCCCGAGCGGCTCGTCATGCGGCGTTGTCGATGCGAGGGGTCCCGCATGCTCAACGATGAGGCGCTCGTCGAGCGCTGGCTCGGGCCCGGCGGGCCGGAGTTGCAGGCCGAGGTCATCCGCCGGTTGCGGGCGGGCGAACGCCTCGACGGCCTGGCCCTGGACCGCATCGACGGCCGCTGGGACCTGCGCGGTCTCGGCGCGCCCGAGCACCGCGCCGCCGAACCGGACAGCACCACCCGCCAGTCCGGCGGGATGTCGTTCACCTTCGAGTTCTCCGACGTCGCGGCGACGCTGGAGTTCCAGCGAGCCCGTCTGGTCGACCTCGACCTGCGCGGCGCGCACCTGCCGCGGCTGCGGCTGTTCGGCTGCGTCATCGACAACAGCCTGTTCGACGGCGCGCACTGCGTCGGGCTGCGGATGTGGGCCACCGACGTCAGCGACACCTCGTTCCTCGCCGCGGACCTGGCCCGCTCGTCGGTCGGCGGCTGGTACGCCGGGCGCGGCAACCGGCTGCGCGACGTCGACTTCCGGCACGCCGACCTGTCCCGGCTCGGCTGCGGCGTCGCCTCGTTCACCGACGTCGACTTCGCCCACGCCCAGCTCGAATGCACCAACTTCTGGCAGGCCAGCCTGGTCCGCTGCCGGTTCGCCGGGGTGCTGCGCGAGGTCGTCTTCGACGGCCGGGTCCTGGAACCCGAGCGCGACCTTGGCCCCAACCCGATGCAGGACGTCGACATGCGCGGCGTGACCGCGTTCGACGACGTCGACTTTCGCGGCGTCAGCTTCGACCGGGTCACCCTGCCCGACCACCCGGCCCTGGTCGTGGTCCGCGGCGTGGCCCGGGTCGAAGCGGGCCTGCAGCGCCTGGCCGACCGTGACGACCACGCCGCCCAGGAGGCCCGCGGCCGCCTGCAGCACCTGCGCAAGTTCATGGGCGTCGCCGGCGGCGCCGACCAGGCCCTCATCGACATGCGCACCCTCATCGACCCCGAAGCCGCCCTCCTCCTCCGCGTCCTCCTCACCTGACGCCCCACCCCCCGCCGCAAC
>NZ_JBHTAC010000058.1:0-49307 GCF_042663325.1 Catellatospora aurea | reverse complement strand
GTTCGGGTGTCGGGGTGGGGGAGTTGTTGGCGGGGGTGGAGTCGGGGCAGGGGGGTGGTGTCGGTGAGGTTGTGGTGATGCGGGAGTTGTATCGGTTGGTGGTGGGGTTGTGTGAGCGGGGGCCGGTGTTGGTGGTCCTTGATGATCTGCAGTGGGCGGATCTTGAGTCGGTGCGGTGGTTGGTGTATGTGGCGGCGCGGGTGGAGCGTTTGCCGGTGGTGGTGTTGGGGGCGTTGCGTCCGGGGGTTGACGAGGTCGATCGGTTGGTGGCGGGGTTTGCGTCGTCGGCGCGGGTGTTGGAGCCGTTGTCGGTGGCCGGTGGTGGGGCGTTGTTGGGTGGGGTGGTTGATGGTGGTGGGGGGTTGGCTGCCCGTTGTCATGAGTTGACGGGTGGTAATCCGTTGTTGTTGCGGGAGTTGTGTGGGCAGTTGGTGGGTGCGGGGTCGGTGGAGGAGGGTTTCGCGCGGGGTGTGGTGGGGGTGCGTCGGTTGATTCAGGCGCAGGTTAGGCAGTTGCCGGTGGGTGCGGTGCGGGTGGCGCAGGCGTTGTCGGTGTTGCCGGGGTCGGTGGAGGCGGTGGCGTGGACGGCGGGGGTGGGTGCTGGGGAGGCGTTGCATCAGTTGGCGGTGTTGCAGGGTAATCGGTTGGTGGTGGAGGAGGGTCCGCAGCGGTTTGTTTTTGCTCATGAGGTGATCGGGGCTGCGGTGTATGAGGGGGTGCGGCCGGGGTTGCGGGCGGAGTTGCATCTGCGGGCGGCGGGGGCGGCGATGCGTACGCATGATGTGGTGGGTGCGGCTTCGCATTTGTTGCGGGTGCCGGCGCGGTGGGGTGATGTGGATGCGGTGTCGGTGTTGGGGCAGGCGGCGGAGGTGTGTCTGGCGCGGGGTTCGGTGGATTCTGCGGTGGTGTTTTTGCGCAGGTTGTTGGAGGAGGAGTTGGGGGCGGGCCGGGGTCGTGTGTTGACGCGGTTGGGGATGGCTGAGTATCTGGTGGATGCGGGTCAGGCGGTGCAGCATTTGACGGCGGCGTTGGTGTTGGAGGGTGATGCGGCCGGGCGTGCTGATATCGGTTTGGCGTTGGCCCTGTCCCTGTTCTTCAGCGGACGTCCCGCTGCCGCGCACGAGATCGCGTCGGAGAGCCTGCGCGAGGCACCGGAGGCCGCAGAGTCCAGCCGCCACGCGCTGGCGGCCGTGGCCATCATCACCGCGTACTCGTCGCGTGACGCGGCCGCGCTGCAACCCGACCTCGACAGGTTGAGCCAGACTCCGGCGGCGCCCTCGGTAGGAGGCATGATGCTGGAGGCGGCGATGTCCTGGCGCGATGCTTGCCGTAACGACGTCGCCTCAGCGCAGTTCCACGCCCTGCGCGCGGCCGACCTGGCCGCTCTGCACGCCCAGCCGTTGGGGGACGGCCTGCTGGCGCGAGCCTGGCATGTGCTTGAGCTGTGCAGCTCACCGGCGGTGCTGCCGAGTGTCGACGCCGGGTTGGCCCGCGCCGAGCGATCGGGTTCACCACGCGCCGTGGCCCTCGCCCGATGCCATCGGGGTATGGCACTCGCGGCCCAGGGTTCGCCACGGGAGGCCGTGGTCGAACTCGCCCTGGGCTGGGCGGAGGCGAAACGGTGCGAAACAGAGCTGACCCGGCTGCATATCGGTGCCAACTACGTCATGGCGCTGCTGCAGGCAGGCGACGTCGCGACCGCCGACGCGGTGCACGCCGAGATGGCCGCGGTGGCGCCACAGGAGATCGTCAGCAGTGTCTACGGGCTCAGCGAGATCATGCTGCTCATCGTGCACGGCGAGATCGACCGTGCGCTCGAAGGGGCGTCAGCGCTGCGTGGCGAGTGCACGGCCCGCGGGATCACGAACCCTCTGTTCCCCGACTGGCGCACCCCCATGGTCAGTTGCCTGTCGCGGCTGGGACGGGTCGACGAGGCGCAGGAGGTCGCACGCGAATTCGTCGACCTGGCCGCCGCCTGGGGCACGCCCCGCGCCGTGGGCCGATCCCTGCTCGCCGCAGCCGAAGCCGCCAGCGGCCAGGAACGCATCGACCTGCTGTTCGCAGCCAAGGAGCAGTTCGTGGCCGGGGACCTCAAATCCGACCTCGCCACCACGCTGCACCGGCTGGGGGAAAGCCTCCGTCGTGCGGACAAGCCCGAAATCGCGCGAACCCACCTGCACCTTGCCCACGACGTCGCCGTTGAGTGCGGCGCAGACGCGGTCGCCCAAGACGCCGCCGTCAGCCTCCGCCTACTAGGGGTACGCCCGCGCAACGGCCATGCCGACCGTCCTCGCCACCTCACCCCGAGCGAAGCACGCGTGGTGGAATTGGCCGCCGCCGGTCGATCGAACCGGGAAATCGCCCAGGAACTGTATATAGCGGTCAAAACTGTAGAGATCCACCTGACGAGCGCTTTCCGTAAGCTCGGCGTCTCCCGCCGGCTGGACCTCCGCCAGACGACCGGGCAGGCTGACCTCGATCGGACCGGTCGGACGACACCCGTGCCAGGCGCAGCTGATGCACCATGAGACATGATGAGTGATCCCGAACGGCATCCTTAGATGGACGAGGTGCGGGTGGGGCTGCTGGGACCGGTCGAGGTCCGAGTAGCCGGCGAGACCCGGGCCGTCAGCGGCCTGCGCCGACGCGCGGTCCTCGCCGCGCTCGCCCTCACGCCGGGACATATCATCAGCAGCGCCCGGCTGATCGAGATCGCCTGGGAGCGGGAAGCAGCCGAGACCAAGACGAACACGCTGCACAGCCACCTCACCTTTCTGCGTCGTGAGTACGACCTGCACGGCATGATCACGGCTCGGCGGCACGGATACCTGCTCGACCTTGGTGACGAACGAACCGACGTACAAGTCGCCGAACAGGCCATCCACGCCGCGAGGCACGCAACGGACCCGAGCGGCGCGGCTCAACTGCTCCGGAATGCGCTGGTCATGTGGCGCGGCCCGGCGCTGCTCGATCTGCGTAGTCTCACCTGGTTCAGCGAGCAGGCCGTCAGGCTGGACACCCTCCGCCACGCAGCCCTGACTGCGCTGACCGACGCCAGGCTCGCTCTTGGCGAGCACCGGGACCTGGTCGCCGAGCTCGGCCACGCGGTGGAGCAGTCCCCGCTCGACGAGCGCCTGCACCGACAGCTGATGACGGCGCTGTACCGCAGTGGACGGCAGACCGACGCGCTCAGCCTCTACCAGCGACTCAAGGCCCGCCTCTGGCAAGACCTCAACGCCCAGCCAGAGCAGGCCAGCCGCGAGCTGGAGGCTGCGATCCTGCGGCAGAGTCCTGAGCTGGATCTGGCGTCGGCCGCAAGCGCCGCCGTCCGGATCACCCACCGCGGCGCGCCGGTCAGGCTGCTCTCGCCGCCCGCGTACGAGAAGCCGACCTTGCTGGTGGAGCGCGACCGTGAACAGCGTCTCATCGACGAGGCGGTGCGCGCGGCGGCTGAGGACAGATGTGGCACGGTCCTGCACTTTGAAGGACCTCCCGGCATCGGCAAGACGACGCTACTGGCGTATGCCGAGGCGGTGGGCAGGGAGCAGGGTTGTACGGTGCTCACGGCCAGCGGATGGGAGATCGAGAGCGAAGCCGCCTGGGCCTGTGTCCGGCAGATGTTCGGAGGCCTTTTCGCCGACGAGCACGCGGAGCCGCCCTCCGCCGGCAGCGCGCTGGCCCACCAGTTCCTCTCCCAGTGGAGCCAGGGCGGCGCGGAGACCCCGCTGACCGAGTACGCGCTCGTCCACTCGCTGTACTGGCTCGTCGTCGACCTGGCTGAACGTGGCCCGGTGGTCCTGCTCGCCGACGACATGAACTGGTTCGACGTGCCGTCCGCCCGATTCCTGGCATACCTGGCAGCGCGGATCGACAGTCTGTCGGTTGTTCTCATCACCTGCATCCGCAAGGAGACGGCAAGGATCAACCACGTCCTGCCCGCCTTCACCCCGGTTACCCATACCCTGCCACCGCTGACCGGCCAGGGCAGCACCGAACTGGTCGCCGCCATGACCGGGTTGCGGCCCGACGACCCGGTGATGAGCGCCTGCCGACGATTGAGCGCCGGCAATCCGCTGCTGCTGCGGCAACTGAGCCGGCGCATCAACCAGGCGCTGGCTGCCGGTCAGGATCCGGTGAAGGCGCTTGACCGGGGGTTGCCTGCCATCTCCATGCTGGTGCGCACACAGCTGAGAGACTTCCCGCAGTCCGCCACCACGGCGGCGAACGCGCTGGCCGTACTAGGCGAGGAGAGCGCCGCGGACGCGCTCGCGCTCGTCGCGGCGACATCACCTCAACAGATCATGGAAGGTCTCGACGTCTTGGACAACAGCGCCTACGTGACCGAGCGGCGGGAGACGAACACGTTCTCGTTCACCCACCCGCTCATCGCGGCGGCGGTGTACGAGGGGATCGAGCCGGGGTTGCGGGCGGAGTTGCATCTGCGGGCGGCGGGGGCGGCGATGCGTACGCATGATGTGGTGGGTGCGGCTTCGCATTTGTTGCGGGTGCCGGCGCGGTGGGGTGATGTGGATGCGGTGTCGGTGTTGGGGCAGGCGGCGGAGGTGTGTCTGGCGCGGGGTTCGGTGGATTCCGCGGTGGTGTTTCTTCGCAGGCAGCTCGAGGAGGATCTCGGAGCCGACCTGGGGCACGTGCTGACCCGGCTCGGGATGGCCGAATACCTGGTCGACACCGGCCAGGCGGCACAGCACCTGGCAGCGGCGCTCGAGCTGGAGAGCGACCCGGACAACCGGGCACGCATCACGCTGGCATTGGCCGGCTCACTGTTCTTCGCCGGGGCGCCCTCGGCGGCTGTGCGGGTCTGCGAGGAGGCGCTGTCGGACAGCGGTATACCGCTGTCCGCGCACCAGGCCCTGCGAGCCTGCATGGTCGACGCCGCCTACCCCGCCCGC
Organism: Catellatospora aurea; assembly: GCF_042663325.1. Classification (NCBI taxonomy): domain Bacteria; kingdom Bacillati; phylum Actinomycetota; class Actinomycetes; order Micromonosporales; family Micromonosporaceae; genus Catellatospora; species Catellatospora aurea. Next base: position 44,397 of record NZ_JBHTAC010000058.1, on the reverse strand, counting down.
GACGCGCTGGGCCTCAGCGCCATGATCGAACAGTGCCGTGTGACGCCGACCGACACGACGACCGGCGGCCTCATGCTCGACGCCGCGCTGTCGCTGTGGGACGCCTGTCGAAACGATCGAGACGCGGCACTGCAACGGGCTCTGCGTGCCGTCGCCGGAAACGTCCTCGTCCGCCAGCCCATGGCGGAAAGCGTCCTCGCCTGCGTGTGGCAGGTGCTGGACATCTGCGACGCCCCGCAGGCTCTGCCCAGTATCGACACCGCACTCGACCACGCCCGCCGCTCCGGTTCCCTGCGTACGCTGGCACCGGCCGCGTGCTTCCGGGCGGCCGTCATGCTGACCCGCGGCCACCTCGCCGAGGCGATCAGCGACGCACGTAGCAGCTGGGAGGCGGTCACCACGTCGTCGATCGACGTCGGCCTGCCCTACATCGGCAACTACTACGCGCTCGCACTGCTGCTCAGCGGTGACGTCAACGCGGCCGCGCAGGTCGTCAAGGACGTACGCGACCGCTGCCCGGCCGATGTCAGCGAACGTCTGTTCGGCGAGGCGGAGATCGCCCTCTCACTGGCCCAGGGCGACCTGAAGACCGCCTACGACACGTGCGCGGCGCTCCGAGACGAATGCCGCGCTCTCGCCATCACCAACCCGCTGTTTCCCGACTGGCGCTCCCCGATGATCCAGTGCGCGCAACAACTCGGCCGACTGGATGAGGCCAGGGACGTCGCGCGGGAGCTGGTCCAGTCGGCCGAGACGTGGGGCACCCCGCGGGCCCGTGGCCGTGCGCTGCGCATGCTGGCGACGGTCACCCCGGGAGCAGAAGCGGTCGAGCTGCTCACCGAGTCGGCGAAGCTGCTCGCGGACACGCAGGCACGGCTGGAGCAGGCACAGACTGCCTGCCTGCTCGGCAGGTCCCTCATGGAGCTCGGCCACACGCAGGAAGCGCGAGGCCGCCTGCAGCAAGGGTATGAGCTGGCAGGGTTGTGCGGAGCGGAGCCGCTCAAGCAGGAGGCCGCCGCAATGCTGCAGGCTCTCGGCACCCGGCCGCGCGCCGTGGAGGTCACGGGCATCGGGGGGTTGACGCCCAGCGAGGCGAAGGTCGCCGCGCTGGCCGCCGAGGGCAAGACGAACAAGGAGATCGCGCAGCAGCTCTATGTCACTGTCAAGACCGTGGAGCAGCACCTCACAGGTGCGTTCCGCAAACTCGGAGTGACCAGCCGCGTCGACCTGCCCAAGTCGCTCTAATCCGACGTGGCAGGCTCGGCTCCACGTGGGTCCGCATTCCACCACCCGCACGCTGTCGTACCACGCCGAACCGCCGAAGTCGGCCCGGACGAACCCAGGTAAAGCGGACTCAGGTGTCACGGCACGGAACACCCCCGGGTAAACGACACACCCGCGACGGATGCCGTGGCTTCCGCACGCCCGGCACGTTCCGCATCGTGCACCCGAAAGCAGGCCATGCCCCCCCAACGCATTCTCGTCGTCTCGGCCTTGTGCCTGGCCTTGGCCGCCTGCACGACGCAGACCGCGCCCCCAACCGACCCGAAGGGCGCTCAGCCGGACTACTCCACCTGGGGGGCCGGCGTATCACAGCCGATCGTGGACCCGGTATACCCCGAGTACGGCAACGCCGGCGTCGACGTCCTGCACTACGGACTCGAACTGAGCTGGACACCGGAGACCGACACCCTGCACGGCATCGCCACGATCCGTCTTCGTGTGACCACCGACCTGAACGAACTGCGGCTCGACTTCTCCTCCGCCCTCAGCGTCGACTCAGTGACATTGGACAACGCCATCGAGTCCGGCTCGCACCGCGCCGACAAACTTTCCGTGGTCGCCGAACGTGCCAAGGACAGCCACAGCACGCTGGTCGTGAAGTATCACGGCACCCCCAAGCCGGTGCGCGCCCCCACCAAACGGACCGACTTCGAAGCGCTCGGCATGCGGGTGACCGACCGCCACTCGTTGTGGACCATGCAGGAACCGTTCGGGGCGTTCACCTGGTATCCGGTCAACGAGCACCCATCCGACAAGGCCCTCTACGACATCCAGATCACGGTGCCGGACGGGTGGTCGGGAGTCGCCAGCGGCACACCGGCGGGACAGGAGGGGAACACCTACCGGTACACGTCGTCCGATCCGGCCGCCTCCTACCTGACCACCCTGGCGGTCGATCGTTTCGCCAGGGAGACCGCCACCGGACCCGGCGGGCTGCCACTTACCTACTGGTTCGATCCCAGTGCTGACGCCCTGGTCAAAGATGTCGTGCGAGGTTCGCCGCGCCTGCTCGCGTGGCTGGAACAGCGTTTCGGCCGGTACCCGTTCCCCACTGCGGGCACGGTGACCGTGCCTTCGCCCTCGGGCATGGAGACCCAGCAGATGGTCACCCTCGGCTCGGCGGTTCGGCGCGACCGTCCCAAGGAAAGCATAGCCGCCGCTGTGGAGTCGGTGCTCTTCCACGAGTACGCGCATCACTGGTTCGGCGACACGGTCACTACCTCGAATTGGAGTGATCTCTGGCTCAACGAAGGGTGGGCCACCTACGTCCAGGCGTTGTTCGAGTCCGAGCGCGATCTGTACTCGTTGGACGAGTGGGAGTTTCGCGCCCGGATCCAGGACGGCGAGCTGCGGAAGAAGTTCGGGCCGCCCGGCAAACCGCGCAAGGATGAGTTCGGTTCACACGCCTCCTACGTTCCGCCCGCGCTGATGCTGCGTCAGATCCACAAACAAGTCGGCGACAAGGCGTTCTTCGCTCTCGCGAAGGACTGGGTGCAGAACCATCGCAACACCGTGCAGGACCGGGCATCGCTGATCGCCTTCGTCAACGAACACACCGGGCGCGACTTCACCAAGACGGTGAATACCTGGCTCGACTCCGCTGTCACGCCGAAATAGCCAGATCTGTGCAGGCGGTCGGCGTCAGCGCCACGCGGGGCTGGCCGGCCGTCACCGCCTGCGGTCTCGCTGCCGCCGTCGCCGACGGCGGCAGCGAGACCGGCTAGACGGCTACCGTCACGGGCCTGCCTGCGACGATGACACACAGGCCCGTGCTGTCGGGCAGCCAACAAAGGCGGCTGTCCGGTGCTTCGGAAAGCGGTCTGACCGCCGAGTCCTGCGCGTCGGGGTGCCAGATCCGCACGGTGGCGTCATAGCTGCTGCTCGCGAACCAGCGGCCGTCGGGTGAGAACGCGACATCCCTGACGTGGTCGGAGTGCCCCCACAGCACCCGCAGGCGCCGCCCGGTCGCGGCGTCCCAGAGCTGTACGTCCCGGGCAATAGCCGCACCCGTATACAGGCTGCCATCCGGCGACGCCGAGACCGACCACATCTGCATCACGGTGGTGCCCTCCAGCGGGCGACTACGTGCGCCCGCGCGCAGGTTCCTGACCCGGACCCGGCCGTCGGCGCAGGCGAGCACCAGTGAGGTGCCGTCCGGTGTGGCCGTCATGTGGTTGACCGGCGAGACGACGGAGAACTCGGCTCGTGGCATCCCGTATTCGGTGTCCCAGAGCCGGACCGTCCGGTCGCCCGTCGCCGCCGCGATCCAGGATCCGTCCTGCGCTCGCGTCAGGCACCGGTGATGCTGTCCTTCGAGGGCCTGCCGGAGCCGTCCAGACGGCAGGTCCCAGATACGGGCGACCCCGTCGCCGCACCGGGCCGCCAGCCAGCTGCCATCTGGTGCGGCGACTATGTCGTGCGGCGGGGCAGCCGGTTCCAACTCGCGCACCACCTCACGGCTGAGGGCGTCTCGCACGGTCAGGACGCCGTGGTGGTGGTGGGTCGTCCAGACGCGGTCACCGACGGAGGCTACGCCGGCATACTGGCCGTCAGGTTCGGGGATCAGCACAGAACCGCCTTCTCTCGGGATCGGCGCGAGCCGCCGAGCGCTCCATGATCACTGGCCATGCATCTCGGCGGCCTCGGCTGAGGCGATGGATTGATTGTGCCGATGCGTGACGACCTCAGGATGGTCTTCCCCAAGGTGGCCGGCGAGCAGGTCGGCTGCGCGGCTGAAGCAGCGGGCGGCTTCCGACGGCTCGCCGGTCTCGTACAACAACCGACCAAGATTGGCCACCGCCGCACCCAGGTTCAGGTCGCTGCCGTCGGCGTGCCGCTCCCAGATGGCCACGGCACGCCGGGCCCCGCGCAGCCCGGACGACGGATCACCTGTGGCCATCGACAGTTCGGACAGGTTGAGCAGCACGGTGGCCGTGTGTTCACTGTCTGGGCCTGTCACGGCGAAGGCTTCCGCGGCGGCTGCGAAGCAGGCGCGAGCTCCGGCGAGGTCGCCGGTCCATCGCAGTGCCACGCCGAGGCTGTTCACGGCGAGGCCGAACTGCAGGTCCGACAGCCCGAAGGCCTGTTGCGTGGCTGCCGTGATCTCGCGCAGCTGACTGAGGGCCTCGGTGACCCGGCCTTGCGCCACGAGTAGGAGCGCGATCCTGCGGCGGAGCTCCATGACTGCCCGTACGTTCGGGGAGCGGCCGGTGTAGTGTTCCAGCCCGGCGCGCAGGCAGCGCTCGGCGTCCTCAACCGCGCCGGACTCGATGGCGAGATCGGCCAGAACGACAAAGCGTTGAGTGCTCTCGTCGACGTCGGGGAGTGGCCGACCCGGGCGACAGGAGTCGGCCAGTGTCAGCGCCTCCTCCAGGAAGCCGGATCTGAGCGCGCTCACCGCAGCCGCCCTGCGACGATCGGACATGTGGCTCCTCGTTTGCGCTACCTGGGAGTGCGGGCGAGTGGGGTCAACGTTCGTGCATCTGGGTGTTGCTGCCAACCCAGAAGTCGGTACGCCTCAGTGGGCCTTCACCGCCGCTTCAGCGGAACGCGCGTACGAAGCCTCCGGGACTGGGTGGAACGCCTTCCGGATGGCGGGGATGCGGATGCGCGCTGACGGCGCTGACGCGCGCCTTGCGGGGGATCGGCATTCCCGTGCACTCGATGGTGTCCGCGGTGCGGAGGAAAGGGGAATCGGGTGAGGTTTTTTCCCGACGTGGAGTGGATCGACGAGGCAGCGGGCATCGCCTGGCGCGCGGAGTATCAAAGTTTCGACCAGCGCAAGGACGACGTGTACTACACGGTGATCGCCTCACGGGGCGGGGTTCGCACCGGGTGGGTGGTGCGTATCGGTATCGAGTGGGCCGGCGATGACTGGCGCACGGCGGAGTTCGGGCCACGCCTGGAGCGGCTGGTCCGCGAAGCGGCTTCGGCCGTCGGCTGGACCGACCCGCCGCCCGGCGGCGGAACGGCGCGGAACGCCTTCCCGTCGCTGTGACCGTGGCGGAAGGGGAACACGCGATGCGTGGCCGTTTCAAGGACCATGATCTGTGGATCGCGGTGCGCCAGGCGGTGGGCGAGGTCACCGAGCAGAGCCTGCGCGAGCTGACCGAGCTCGACTGGAGCGAGTATCGCGCGGAGGCCGGCGAATACTGGGCGGCGATCTACGATCTCGCCGGGCTCGAACTGTGTGAAAGCCTGCGCAGGCTGTCCCTCGACGGCAACGGGGTCAAGAGCCTGCGCCCGCTGTCGGGCCTGGCTCGGCTCGAAGAGCTGTGGCTCGTACAGAACCAGGTCACCGACGTGCGCCCGCTGGCAGGGCTGCCCCGGCTGCGGGTGCTCGCGCTCGCGATGAACCCACGACTCAAAAGTGTCGCGGCGCTGGCCGGGTCGGCGAGTCTCGAAGACCTCGATCTCACCGGAACCGCGGTGACCAACTTGTCGCCGCTGCTGGAGGTGGGTTCGTTGCGTCGCCTCGACTGGCGTCCGCCCTCGGCCACCTCGGAACCGCTGCTGCGCCGTGCCGACCGGGTCATTGCGGAACTCACCGCGCGGGGTGTGGCGGTCCATCAGTGAGCCTCGGCGGCTGTGCGGTCCGGTCCCCTGGGGATGACCTGCACCGCGTGTTACATGGCGTTGCCGGGGCAGGCGCGGTACGCGCCGCTGCGACGTGCGCTCGATCAGGCCGCGGCGGGCGACATCGCGGACACGTGCCTGCGCGGGGTCGAGGTGTGGCAACAGTCCTTCGACCGGCCGGCTGGAACTCTCGGCAGGCGGGACGCCGACGCCGAGCCCGACATCCGGCATTGACGGATCAATACTACGTAGTGCGATACTACGCCATACGTAGAAAGAGCGCGGCCATGCGTTCGGCTTCAACGGTCCCGGCATCGAGCTCCACGGCAGACGCAACCGGCCTAACTGGTCAGACCACGGGAGGGCGGCGGTGAGGCGCACTGCGTTCATCCGAGCGGCACTGCTGCTGTACCCGGCGGCGACGCGTGCGCGCTACGGCGTCGAGATCGCGGAGTTGGCGCAGAGCTCTCCCCACCCCGGGCGGGACCTGGCCGATCTGGTCCGGTGTGCGCTCGCAGAGCGAAGGGAAATGATCTTGTCATCGCTGTGGATACAACGCAACGCCGCGCTGCGGCTGCTGGCGGTGCCGGTCCTCGTGGCGCTCGGGCAGCTGGCGCTGACGGCCGGTGTGATGACGGTGCTCTCCACCTTGGAGATCGCGGGCACGGCCCAGGCCACCGTGGCGACCGGTGTGGTGGTCGCGGTGCCCCTCGCCGTGCTGACCTGGGTGCTGTCCCGCCGGATGGACGCCAGAGCGGCGGAGTCGTTCGGCTGGCTGGTTCCGTCGGCCGTGGCGCTCGGAGCCTCGGCCGTCTGGGTGATCCCCGACCTGATCCTGTCGCGCCGGCCGTACACCGATGCCCTGCTCGACACGCTGCCGGCGACGGCCGCCTGGGGCTTCGGCATGGTCGTGCTGTTACGTGCCGCGGCACCGCACGTCAGCGGGCCGCACAGCGTTCGACACCGCGCCGCGACGGCTGCGGGAGCCTTCCTCGTGCTGGAGCTGAGCACCGCCGTGGACGTCCTCACCTCGTTGTCTGCGCAGCAGGCACCGCACGGGTTCGCGTTGCTGTGGTACCCGTCGGCACTGTCCGGCCTGGGCGCGGGAGGGCCGCTCGACCCTGCGGTGACCTTGCACAACGCCGTAGGGGCCAAGGCGGTGCTGCTGACGATCTGCACCGTGTTCGTACTGGGGTTGGCCACCGCGCGGGCCAGGAGAAGCGAGGCGGCCGCCACCGCGCGGTGACGGGCCACGCAGTGAGGGTCCGGCACGCGATGGAACGCCCCTGACCCAATGCGCGGCGGCAGGTGCGAAACCGAGTTATCGACCGGAGGCAGGACATGAAGGCCCCCATGCCTGGAGACGACCTGTTCGACGCGTTCGTGATGGAGCACCGAGCACGGCTGCTCCGCACCGCGGTGCGGCTGGTCAAGGACCGGCATCAGGCGGAGGACATCGTCCAGACGGCCCTGACGAGCACGTTCGTCGCATGGCGGCGCGGATCGGTCGACAACGTCGAGGCGTACGCGGTGCGCGTGTTGGTCAATGCTGTGATCAACTGGGACCGGCGTCGCCGGCGGCGTCCCGAGGTGACCTCCGCGACGCCGCTGGAGGGCCCCGCGACGTATCCGATCGACCAGTGGCTGGAACGCAACGAGCTCTGGCTCGCGGTGAGCCGGCTGCCGGACCGGCTGCGCCGGGTCATAGTGCTGCGGTACTACCTCGACCTGACCGAGGCGCAGACTGCGGCGACGCTGGGTGTGGCTCAAGGCACTGTCAAGAGTCAGACCGCTCGGGCGATGCAGTGCCTCAGGAGAGGCTACCTCGCAGTCTGCGCCCCACATTCGAGCTGACCGCATCACACGGCACCGCGCTGACGGGCGACGTCGGAGCCAGCTCAACGGTAGATCAGCTCCGCTTCAGAAGCGGGGGGCAGCATTGAGGGCGCGGACCGTTGGGCGCCGAGCGTGGCTCCGAGGGGGAGTGTCCGGTCATCGGCGGGCCGCGCCGCGGCGCGGGGCCGCGGCTAACCACCGGAGGTGGAGGTCTCCTGCAAATAGACCTCCACCTCCGGCGGCTGACACAGGCTCGGGCACCCGGGCGCTCGGTCCTGCCGTCCGCTCGGACGACCAACCAGGGCCCGAATCACACCCGCGAACGACCCGCGCCTGCGATCGCGCCAGCCCGCGGCGCCATGGAACGCGATGGAACGCCACCCGGAGATGTGCGGTGCCGCCGCGGAGCAAGTGCGGGCCGCCATTGTCGGCGATGACGGACGAGTGGGGGGCCGAGTCGGTGAGCCGTTGGACGGTGCCCGGATATCACGAGCACAAGGTGCTCGGTAGAGGTGCGTCAGGCCTCGTGGTGCTCGCACGCCACGAGCGGACGGGCAGCTGGGTCGCCATCAAGTACCTGAACCCCGAGTTGGTCTCCGACCGTGGTCTGCTGTCGGTCTTCAGAGCCGAGTCGCTGATCCTCCAGCACATGGACAGCGCGTTCGTGACCCGCCTGTACGAGTACGTGGAGTCCTCGCGCGGCGCCGCCATCGTGATGGAGTTCGTCAACGGCGTATCAGTGCGCGCGCTGCTGCGGGCCGACGGGCCACTGGAGCCCCGTGCCGCGCTGGCAGTCCTGCGCGGCTCGCTGCTCGGGCTGGCCACCGCACACGAACGCGGACTCGTGCACCGGGACTACAAGCCGGAGAACGTGCTCGTCGACGACCGGGGATGGAGCAAGCTCGCCGACTTCGGTATCGCCGCCCCGTCGGGCCAGCAGGGTGTCCCGGCGGGGACACCCACGTACATGGCACCGGAGCAGTGGGCGCTCGGCGACGCTAACCCGCAGACCGACATCTATGCGGCGGTGGTGACTTTCTTCGAGTGCGTCACCGGCAGGCCCCCGTACGCGGCGCCGGGCGACCCCATGCAGCTGCGGCGGCTGCACGAGGAAGAGCTCCCGCCGCTCGAACTGCTGCCGCCCGAGCTGCGTGAGCTCACCCGCCGCGGCCTGGCAAAGTTCCCGGCCAACCGGCCGGGAGACGCGACGACACTGCTGCGCGAGCTGGACCGGGTCGCCTTCGCCGCCTACGGCGACGACTGGGAGCGCGAGGGCCGCAAGGAACTCTCGCGCCGAGTCCTGCTCCTGCTGGTCCTGCTGCCGCCACTGACCGCGGCAGGCCAGTCGAGGTGGGCGCGCTGGAGCAGGTCGGCGCCGGCCAAGACGGTCGGCGCCGGTGCGGCCGGTGTCGCGGTGATCGTCACGGCGTTGCTCGGATGGGACCTCGCCGACAGCAGTGATGCCGACTTCGTGCCACCGCCGCAGGCGGTCGCGCCGAGTTACCACCCGGTCCCTCTCTCAGCGCCACCCTCGCCTCCGCCGTCGGTATCTCCGTCGCCGAGCGCCGGGCCCGCCACCCCGTCACCGGCGGCCACACCCGGCGCGGGGCCCAGCAGCGGACCGGCCAGGCCGCCGTCGGCGCGGCCGAGCGCCTCACCGACACCGACGGTGAGCGCCTTCGGCCTGGTCGCCGAGCCCTACTGCGTCGGCACCGACTGGGACACGTGCTGGCGCACGAGATGGTCCGCCAGCGTCCTGGCGGGCGGCCGCGGGCCGGCCACCTTGCACGTGGGCATGTATCCGGTGGACGAGTCGGGAGTGGTCGCCGGTAATCCGTCCGTGTCATGGCGCGTCGACTTCAACGTCACCCGGTCGGGGCGGATCGACTGGAACGACGACAGCCGCTACTCAGTTCCGATCGACCAGTCCTGCGCGGGTGGATATTCCCTCGTGGTCCGGGCCCGGATCACCGTCGGCTCCGCGACCGTCGCCACCGACGAGGTCCGCTTCAGCTGCGTGATCATCCAGTGAAACGGCCTGCCGCCGTGATCGTCTGGTGGCGGCGCGCCGGCCCGCGAGGGGTACGAGGTGGAACGAGATCGGCACGAGCTGGCCGGTGGGCATACCCTCACCCGGTCCTGGATCGCGCACCTGCACCAGCTGGCCCAGGAGATCTGCGGCGGCCATGAGGACGCCCAGGACATGGTCCAAGCGGTCCTGCTGCGCCTGCTCGACCGGAAGACGGCCCTGGAGCCCAGCCGGTTCAGCGACGAGTTCCTGCGCAGGGAGCTGCGCACCGTTTATGAGCGGGACCGCGGCTCCTGGTGGGCGCGGGCGGTCGAGCTTCGTGCCACGGTGCCTGACCGCGCCGCTCCGCAACACCCGACCCACGAGCTGTGGGATTTGGCCGCCGCATGGCGTCGACTGCCGCCCGGTCAGCGAGCGGTGCTGGCGCTGCGATATCACGACGACATGAGTGTGCAGGCCGCGGCACGGGTGCTCGGCCTGTCGGCCGGCACAGTGAAATCGCAGACCTACTACGCGATCGACGCGCTGCGTCGGATGCTCCCCGAGTACTGCGGCAGGGTCGGGCCGCTGCCCGACATCGGCCGTGCTCCGCTGCCGAGCGAAGGCGAGCGCTTCACCGTGGCGCCTGCGGCGCGCAGGCGCCGGATGCTCCGGAGCCTGGCGGCGGCCGTCGCCGCCCGCGAGATCCACCGACAGAACGCGGGGCCCCGCCCAGTTCAGTAGCGGATCAGCGGCAGTTCAGAGCCGCGGTTGAGACTCTGCGGGTAGCGCGATCGGTGTCGCGGCGCGAACGCGCCCAGACATCCCCACCGCGCTGTGTGACCGTTCGCAGCGAGGTGGCTGCCGGGAGTCGCGGCGACGCCGAGACCCGGCCCTCGTCTGCTCCCCGACGAAGGGTGTGTGCGCAGTGGGTTCAGCCCCGGACACCACCGCTGTATCCGTGAGCTCCCCCAGCCGCGGCGCGGTGGTGGACACCACGAGCAAATCGCCGATGCGCATCGCCCTGCGCCGTCTGCGCGCGGACAAGGTGGCGATGACATGTGCGGCGATCTGCGGCTTCTTCGTGTTCATCGCGGTGTTCGCGCCGGTGCTGTCGGGCATCGCCGGGCAGGACCCCACCACGTACCACTTCGAACTGGTGGACAAGTACGGCTTCCCGACCGTCGGCCCGAACTCCGAACACTGGTTCGGCATCGAGCCGCGGCTCGGCCGGGACCTGTTCGCCCGGTGGGTGCACGGCGCGCGGCCGTCGCTGATCGTGGCGGGCACGACCGCTGCGATCACGACGGTCATCGGGGTCGTGGTCGGCATGGTGGCCGGGTTCGCCGGTGGCTGGGTCGACAAGGCCTTCTCGTGGCTCATCGACTTCATGTTGAGCCTGCCCGTCCTGCTGTTCGCCATCGCCTTCCCGGCCGTGATGATCGGTCTGTTCCACGGCGGCCCGGACGGTGCGACGCCGGAGGACGTCTCCAACATCCGCTTCATCTCCCTGATCACGGTGCTGTCGCTGTTCGGCTGGGCCGGCCTGGCCCGGCTGATCCGCGGCCAGGTGCTGTCGCTGCGCGAGCGTGACTTCATCGCCGCGGCCCGGGTCCTGGGCGTGCCCACCTGGCGGATCATGTTCAAGGAGCTGCTGCCCAATCTGGTGGCCCCGATCGTGGTGTCGACGTCGCTGGCGCTGCCGGCCTACGTCGTGGCAGAGGCGGGCCTGACCTTCCTCGGCGTCGGCCTGACCGAACCCACCCCGTCGTGGGGGCTGACCATCGCCGCCGCGCAGAACTACTACCGGGCCGAGCCGCTCTACCTGTGGCTGCCCGTGCTGGGCGTGACCGTGCTCGTGCTGGCGCTGAGCCTGCTCGGCGACGCGATCCGGGACGCCTTCGATCCCAAGACCCGCCGGTGACGCGGCAATCCGCCGCGCCGCCGGTGCTGGAGAACACCAGTATTGAAAGGGGTAGGTTTTTGAAACGCATGCGTATCACGACGGTCTTCGCCGTGGGCACGCTCCTGGCAGTGTCGGCGTGTGGAGGCCCGTCGGGCGGAGACGGCGCCGGCGAGCCGAACGGCGGCTCGGGCATCACCCAGCAGACCGTGACGATGGACCCCACCGCGAAGGGACCGGCAGCCGAGGTGCCGGGGGCGAAGAAGGGCGGGGTCATCACCGTCTACTCGCAGTCGACCCCGAACACGTTCGACCCCACCGACATCTACTTCGTCGACACGAACGAGATCGGCCGGCTGCTGTTCCGCACGCCGACGCAGTACGCGATCCGCAGCGGCAAGGCGGTGCTGGTCCCCGACCTCACCGACCTGGGCACCGTGTCCGCGGACAAGCTGTCCTGGACCTTCAAGATGAAGACGGGCATCAAGTACGCCGACGGCTCCGAGGTCAAGGTCGAAGACCTGGCCTATGCGGTCAAGCGGCTGTTCGCCCACGACATCTACAAGAACAGCCCGACGTACCAGTTCACCTACTTCAAGGACGGTGACAAGTACAAGGGCCCGTACGCGAGCGGCGACCAGTACTCCGGTGTCGAGACGCCGGACGCCACCACGCTGGTCATCCACCTTGCGCGGCCGTTCTCCGACCTGCCCTACTTCATGTCCTTCCCGGCCTTCACGCCGATCCCGAAGGCCAAGGACACCAAGGAGAACTACAAGAACAACCCGCTGGCCACCGGCCCGTACCAGTTCAGCGCCTACACCCCGGGCTCGAGCCTGAAGCTCAAGCGCAACGAGCACTGGGACGCCGCTTCGGACCCGGTCCGGCACCAGTACGTGGACGGCTGGGACTTCCAGTGGGGCGGCGAGGACGTCAAGACCCAGCAGCAGGTGCTCAACAGCAGCGGTCCCGACGCCAACGCGCTGAACTACGCCAACGTCGACGCGACGCTCATTCCGCAGCTGATGCAGAAGAAGACGCAGCTGCTGCAGGGCGAGAGTCCGTGCACCATCGTCACGCAGATGGACACCCGCAAGATCCCGCTGGAGGTGCGCAAGGCGATCGCCAAGGCGTTCCCGTACGACCAGCTCTACAAGGCCGCCGGCCTGAACGACCTGGTCGCGGACACGGCGAGCACCATCATGCCGCCGAGCGTCGCCGGGTACACGAAGTACACGCCGCACCCCGACCTGGACGGCACCGGCAACGGTGACCCGGCAGAGGCGAAGAAGATGCTGGAGGCGGCGGGCAAGGTCGGCTTCGAGCTCAGCTGGTACTACGACAACACCAGCCCGCTCGCACAGCAGGTCAACCAGATCCGCACGGACGCGCTGACCGCGGCGGGCTTCACCGTCAAGGCGATCGGTACGGCCACTGCTGAGCTGCGCGGCAAGGTCTCCGACTACGACGCTCCGGTCAACATGGGCCAGAGCCCCAACGGCTGGTGCTCCGACTGGCCGACCGGAGGCAGCTGGTTCCCGGTGCTGTTCAGGTCGCAGAGCATCGACGAGGGCACCAGCTGGGGCATGCTGAAGGACAGCACGCTCGACGCGGAGATCGACGCGGTCTCGAACCTGCCGGTCGACGCCTCGACCGCCAAGTGGGGCGAGCTCGACAAGAAGATCATGGGCATGTACGTCGCCCTGCCGCGCTACTACGACAAGATGGCCGTCGTCATCGGCACCGGCATCGGCGGGGCGGAGGGCGACCCGACCATGGGCCTGCCGTTCTTCGTCAACATGTTCGTCAAGAGCTGACCCGCGTATCGCCCGGCCGGCGCGGACGCGCCGGCCGGGCTTCGAATCTCTCGCATCCGAGCTCGCGAAGGCTGTGCCATGCTCCTCTACCTCCTGCGCCGTATCGTCAGCGCGATATCGGTCGTCCTAGTGGCGATCATCGCCAGTTTCGGCCTGTTCTACCTCGCCCCGACCGACCCTGCGGGCGTGGTCTGCGGGCCCAAGTGCACACCCGAGAGGCACGCGGAGATCACCGCCAACCTGCACCTGGACGACCCGATGATCCAGCAGATCTTCACCTATGTGCAGGGGCTCGTCGCGGGGCGTACCTACACCTCCGCCGGCGTCACGATCGAATGTGCTGCGCCGTGCCTGGGCTACTCCTACATCCTCGGCCAGCCGGTGACGACGTTGATGGCCCAGGCGCTGCCCGTCACCGTGTCGATCGTCTCGGGCTCGGCGATCGCCTTCCTCCTCATCGGGACGCTGACCGGCGTGATCGCCGCCCGCCGCCGGGGCACCTCGGCCGACCGGGCGATGGTGGGTGGCACGCTCGTGCTCGGAGCGGTCCCCTACTTCGTGGTGGCGCTCATGGTCGCGCTGTACATCGCCCCGGCGACCGGTCTGCGCGCGGAGTATCTCCCCTTCCTCGACAACCCCGTGGCCTGGGCGCTGGGCCTGCTGGCCCCCTGGCTGACGCTGGGGCTGGTGAACGCTGGTCCCTACACCCGCTACGCCCGTGCCTCGATGATCGAGTCGCTCGGTGAGGACTACGTCCGCACGGCGCGGGCGAAGGGCATCAGCGAACGCCGGGTGGTGTACCGCCACGGCTTACGCGCCGCGGTTACCCCGCTGGCGACCCTGTTCGGCATGGACGTCGCGTTCGCCCTGTCGGGAACGATCTTCACGGAGAGCATCTTCGGCCTGCCCGGCCTCGGTCAGCTGACCCTGCGCGCCTTCGCGCAGTACGACCAGCCCGTGCTCATGGGCGGGGTGTTGCTGGGCGCGACCGTGCTGGTCGTGATGAACCTGATCGTCGACGTCATGTACACGATTCTCGACCCGCGGGTGAGGCTGAGGTGAACACAGTGAGCACGAACCACAGCGCGGCGCCGGTCTGGTCGGCCCGGGACGGCAGGCCATACCTGGAGGTCACCGACCTGGAGGTGTCGTTCCCGACGGCGGACGGCATCGTTTGTGCGGTCCAGGGGCTCACCTACTCGCTCGCGCTCGGGCGCACGCTGGCGATCGTCGGCGAGTCCGGCTCGGGCAAGAGCGTGTCCAGCATGGCGATCATGGGCCTGCACAATCCGGCGGCCACCCGCATGTCAGGGTCGATCCGGCTCGGGGACCACGAGATCGTCGGCATGCCCAACGAGGAGATGCGCCGTGTCCGCGGGGCCGCCGCGTCGATGATCTTTCAGGATCCGCAGTCGTCGCTGCACCCCTACTTCACCGTCGGCGACCAGATCACCGAGGCATATCTCGCCCACCACCGGGTTTCGCGCAAGCAGGCCCGACGGCGCGCCGCCGACATGCTCGGCAGGGTGGGCATCCCGCATGCCGCACGCCGCCTCGACGACTACCCCCATCATTTCTCCGGTGGCATGCGGCAGCGTGTCATGATCGCGATGGCACTGGTCAACGACCCTCAGTTGCTGATCGCGGACGAGCCCACCACGGCACTCGACGTCACGGTCCAGGCGCAGATCCTCGACCTGATCGCCGAGCTGCAGCAGGAGTTCGGGTCCGCAGTCCTGTTCATCACGCACGACCTGGGCGTCGTCGCGGAGATCGCGGACGAGGTGCTGGTCATGTACGGCGGCCGCGCGGTCGAGCACGGCAGCAAGTCCGACATCCTCGCCAACCCGGTGCACCCCTACACGTGGGGGCTTCTGCGCAGCGTTCCGGCCCTGTCCGGCGCGCCCGGCAAACTGCGGCCCATCCCCGGCAGTCCGCCGAGCCTGCTCGCGCCACCGCCCGGCTGCGCGTTCGAGCCGCGGTGCGAGTTCCGCGACCGGCTGGTGTACGCCGAGTGCGGCACGGTGCAGCCCGAGCTCGTGGGCCGCCACGGCCAATCCCACCACCGTTCCCGCTGTCACCTGCGCCAACCCGAGTCCGTTTTCCAGGCCGAGGTCCTGCCGTTTCTGCCCTAAGGAGCCATCATGGCCTCTCCGCTCGACCAGCAGGCGGCCGCCGAGACCGCCCACGACCCGACGCCGCCTCTGCTGGAGGTGTCGAACCTGTCCATGCGCTTCCCGGCCCGTGGCGGCGGGCTGCTGACCCGCGCCAAGCAGTACGTGCACGCTGTCGACGAAGTCTCGTTCACGGTGCGCCGGGGTGAGACCCTCGGCCTGGTCGGTGAGTCGGGGTGCGGCAAGACGACCACGGGGCGGTTGCTCACCCGGCTGCTGCGGCCCACCGGTGGCCAGATCCGGTTCGAGGGCACCGACATCGCGCAGCTGAACGAGCGGCAGCTGCGCCGCTACCGCCGCGAGATCCAGCTGGTCTTCCAGGACCCGTACTCCTCGCTCAACCCGCGGCACACCGTGGGGACGATCATCGGCACTCCGCTGCGCGTACACGGCATCGTCCCGCGCCGCCAAGAGCTCGCGCACGTGCAGGAACTGCTGGAACTGGTCGGGCTCAACCCGGAGCACTACAACAGGTACCCGCACGAGTTTTCCGGCGGCCAGCGCCAGCGCATCGGCATCGCCCGCGCCCTTTCCGTCAAACCGAAGATCCTGATCGCCGACGAGCCCGTCAGCGCCCTGGACGTCTCGATCCAGGCACAGGTCATGAACCTGCTGGAGGAGCTGCGTGACCAGCTGGGCATCGCGTTCGTGTTCATCGCCCACGACCTCAGCGTGGTCCGGCACTTCTGCGACCGTATCGCGGTGATGTACCTGGGCAGGGTCATCGAGACGGGGACCCGCGAGGACGTCTACGGTGCGACCCGGCATCCGTACACGCAGGCGCTGCTGTCCGCGGTCCCGGATCTCGGCGTCGCCCGGGGCGCGACGCCGAAGCCGAAGATCAGGCTTTCCGGTGACGTGCCCAGCCCGATCGCACCCCCGTCGGGGTGCCACTTCCGCACCCGCTGCCAGCACGTGCAGGACCTGTGCGCCAGCTCCCGGCCGGCGCTGGCCGCCGGCCCGCGGGGCCATGCGGCGGCCTGCCACTTCCCGATCGAGACGAGTCCGGTCGTTGGAAGCTGACCCTGAGCGGTTTGCCCGGGTGGGCCTGCCGCCGCCGGCCGCGCGTCGGATCACACGAGCGCCGGCACGGCTCTCGACTGACGGCGGACGCCATTAAGCCGTTCCTGGACAGCACAGTGCGCGGCAGCGCCACGGACGTCGCCGCGTCGCTCGCAGGGCACGGCACGGTCGGGGGAGTTCCATCGGCCGTGAGGCGGTCGGCGGCTCCGATGGAACGGACCGGCACGCCCAAGGGCCGACAGCAGAGGCGAAGCGGAGTGGTGATGGATCAATCTCAGCTGGGCGACCAGTGCTACATGGCCGGCGATCACGAGGGTGCAGAGCGGGCGTGGCTGTGTGCGGCCGAAGCGGGTGACGTCGACGCGATGGCCAAGGTCGCGCTCCTCTATGACGACTGCGGAGACAAGGACCAGGCGATGCGCTGGTATCGGCCTGCGGCGGACGGCGGCAACGAGGCGGCGATGCACAATCTCGCCACCCTGCTCGAAGACGCCGGCGATGTCGACGGTGCTGAGCGGTGGTTTCTCAGCGCCGTCGGCCGGGGGCGCAGCGCGGCGATGCACGACTTCGCGCTCTTCCTGATGGAACGGCGAAGGACCGCGGAGGCAGAGGAGTGGTACGA
This sequence comes from Catellatospora aurea, assembly GCF_042663325.1. NCBI lineage: Bacteria > Bacillati > Actinomycetota > Actinomycetes > Micromonosporales > Micromonosporaceae > Catellatospora > Catellatospora aurea. The sequence continues at coordinate 27,155 of NZ_JBHTAC010000058.1, read as the reverse complement.
GAAGGCGGCGCGGGCCGGCGAGGTGAAGTCGATGTGCAACCTCGGCGTGCTCCATCAGGATCGCGGCAACCTTCACCTGGCCGAGGCGTGGTTCTCGCGGGCGGTGGGCGCGGGCTACACCAGGGCCGGCTACTACCTGGGGCGGCTCGCTCACAGCAAGGGTGACCTGCCTTCGGCGACGACGTGGTGCCGCCACGCCGCGCAAGGTGGTGACGTCGAGTCGATGTACGTCACCGCCCGGCTGGCGCTGCTGGCACACAATTTGGACGAGGCGAGGTATTGGGGCGTCCGCGCTGCCGATGCCGGACATCCTGCTGCTCAGCAGGAGTTTCGGGTGCTCCCCGCGGCCTAGCTCGCGGCGGAAGCCCCTGACGGGTGGATCGAACCGGCGCCAGGGTCGGTTCGACAGGTGGGCGTGGATAAGCCGCTCGTCGGACCCCGCTCGCAAAGCGGCTCCTCCACCACAGGCAGCGCAATGACGTACGTCCACACTCACACGCCGTGGCTCGCCGCCGGGCAACCGCGCGGAGGGTGACGCACATACGCCCGGCCGCCCTCGAACCGGCTGAGCGGGCGACTACCTGTCGCCGTCAGCCTAATCAGAGGATCTGAAGTGATTCTGAAGCTTGCATGCGAATTGCGGCGATTATCTGGCTTCCAGGGTTTGCCGGGGTGGGTCGCCAGCTCGACGGATCCTGCCTTCCTCCACCGCTGTGTCCTGGCCGGACGGTGTCACGGTGTGCTCCCTTCGAGGCGGCCGTTCGTCGTCAGTCGCCTGATGGCACCGCGCGGGCGCCACAGCGAGCGCGGGCGGGCGGGCGGGCGCGCGTCCATGCCCGGCTCGTAGACGCTGATGGCGCAACCGGAGCCCTTGGCGTGGTACATCGCCGAATCGGCCTGGCGCAGCAGTAGCGCGGCCTCGTCGGCGCGCCCGAAGGCGACCCCGATGCTGCCGCTGACCGATACCGGTCCCGTACCCAGGTCGAACGGACGGTCCAGTTCGTCGGCGATGCGGCGCGCGACGTCTCGGGCCTGGGTGTGGTCAGCCGCGTTCTCGATCAGTACGGCGAACTCGTCGCCGCCCAGACGCGCTATCACGTCGTCGTCTCGCAGGACCCGTCGCATGCGCAGGCCGGCCTCGGTGAGGAGCGCGTCCCCTGCGGCGTGGCCGAAGGTGTCGTTGACCTGCTTGAACCCGTCGAGATCGATCATGATGACGGCCGCCTCCGCGTGCCCTGCAGCAGGACCTGAGTCGATCCGTTCGAGGTTGGCCTCAAAACAGGCCCGATTGGGCAGGCCGGTCAGGCAGTCCTGCATCGCCAGGTCCTGACTGCGCCGCGCGGCGGCGAGCAGGCTGCACTCGTAACAGAAGATCACCCGCCAGATCGCGACGACCAGCCCGAGGCCGAGCAGGGACCCGGCGATGGTCACCTCGAGGATCCTGCCCTGGGTGGCCTCGTGCGCCCGGACGACGGCCGCAGCCGCAAGGTGCTGTTGGCGAGACACCTGGTCGATGTCGCGCTGCAGGGCGAGGTGTGAGGGCTGCACGGCCCGCTGGTCGAAGCGCACGGCGCCGCTGTTCCGGCTGCCGACGAGTTCGATCAGGCGCTCGGCGTGGCGGCGGTACTCCGCGTGAGCGCCCCGCAGGCGCAGCGCATCAGATCGGGCCGTAGCGATGGCCGTTAGCTGTGCCAGCGCGTCCTCCGTCGCCGCCGCGGTCTGCCGGTGCCGGTCGATCGCCGGGCTGCCCGCGATCGGCTCGATCTGGTAGCGGCGCAGATGCATCTGCTGTAGCGCCACCGTCGCCCGGACCTCGCTGAACAGCGCGTCGGCCGCCATCGACTCGGTCTGCAGGCGCGCGGTCTTCGCGGTCTGCACGGACCCCCAGAGGGCGAACGTCACGATGAAGAAGAGGACCATCCCCAGCGCTCCGGTGACCAGAAGGCACCTACGCCGGTGGTACGGACCGACGGCCCTTTCCTCGGTGGTGGACATGCTGCCCCTCCAGTCGCTGTGAGTACTAAACCAAGCTCTCTCCGTAGCTGCGGGGGCACAATGGCTCCGACCCCAAACAAGCACCCCAGCTCCGCCCGGACGGTGTCGTTCGGCTGATGTCGGGGAGTGAGGGTGTGACTGAATGTTCTGAAAAGATCGTTATAGGCGATTTCGGTGTGACGCAGCCCGGCACGGCAGACGGCCGCCCCAGCATCGCGGCAAGGGTGGCCGAGGTGCGGCGGTTCGTCAGCGGCGACTGCCATCCCATACCCCGTAGCTGACCGGGGCTGCCTGCCGCCGCCTGAGCGCCCGCGACGGGGGTCTGGGTGATGATCTTGTTGTTCTCGAAGCTCTCCCCGACGGGTGACAGACGCCGCCCCTGTCGGCGGTTCCTTCCAGCCGGCCGTGGTCGCCGGCGAAGACCTCCACGTCGATGGCGCCCTGGGGTCCGCGGAATGGGGGCGGCTGGTGTCCAGGCAGATGAAGCGGACCCGGTCGGCGGGCTTTGCAGGGATCTCGTAGTAAGCCAGGTCGCTGTCGAGGGTGAAGCCGTGCCCGGCTGGCGGGCCGGTGGTGTTGAAGTGCGGTGACGACGGTGAACGCCAGTGGAAGCTGGGTAGCGGGTTCCTTGCCGACCCGCTGCACGGCGCGGATGGCGGCGTCGCTCATGTGCGAGGACAGCATCTCCTGGGGCCGGTAGGCGCTCGTGGTGGGCAGGATCCCCGCGGGCCGGAGCGGTCGAGGAACTCGACCCGCAGCGGTGACTGGTGGTCGATGATGAGCATGTCGGTCATCTGCGCGAACGCGAGCAGTGGCCGCTGCGGGGTGGTGGGCGCGGCAGCGTGCAGATCGTGGCGGACGAGACGGCGCTCACCAGGCCCGACCTCGAGCCCGGTGTAAGAGCCGTCAGTGTCATTGTTCACCGAACGGTGCGCTCAAGCTGGTATAGACAGTCGACGTGCTGGCGGCGGCGGGTGCGCCCGCGCCACGCATATGCCCAGCGGGTCCGGTGCGGCGGCCACCGCCCCCAGCCGGCCCGCACCGAGCACATTGCGACGTGACAGGGGCATGGCTTTCTCTTGAAGCTCGACCATTACCGACGGAGCGCTTGCGTTCCACGGTGTTCCGTTATGGTTCGGGCACTTCTGCGGCGGGGCGGCGACCCGCCAACGGCGGCGCGGTGCGCTCCGGTGATGTGACCGGGAGCGTCCCGGATCGATGCACGTCGTGTTGCGGAACGGCGGATGGAACGCCGGGCGGGTGAGGCGACACGCCCGGCAAGGCCTCTCATATAGCGGGATTCTGGACCCCGCGGCCTCAGGTCGCCGTCCGTGCCTGCGCTTTCTGCGGCGCACATCCGGGTCGGTCTTCCGTGCGTCAGGCGCGCATCAGTGGCGCTTCAGAGGCTTGGGCAAGGGTGCATGAAGCAATGATCGGTGAGGTCGCCATCAGGCGCTTCACCAGCAGTTTGTGGTCGCGGAAAGTGTTTCTCCGATTGCGGGGAGCTCATCGTGACACCGACGCTGGAGAGATCGACATCATGGCAGCACACCTTGGCCGACGTTCGTCGCAGCAAGCCGCAGGAGTCGCGATGAGGGATCCGTGGTGGGCGGCGCGGCGAGCGCCGGCCCGCACTCCTGCTGTCGGTCAAACGGCTGCGCGCTGAGCGGCAGCCTGTGCCACGGGCGTCGTCGCACGCCTTCCACTAGGACTCGTATGGACGTGATAGCCCGCTGAGGATCATCAATCCGACCAGCTAGACGCGAAGTTCTTCTGGACGACAACCGTCGGCCGCCTCGCTCACTCCCGCACCGGGACCGTCGCGCGGCCACCGGCGGTGTCCGGCTCAACGAAACGGACTATCCATGCAACACCCCTTTCTGCCATGCCCGCATTTCCCATCGTTCCGAGCCGATGCTCGGCCGTTCCGATCGCAGACGCACCTTCGGGCGTCCACCGCGCCACCCAAACCGATCGGCTGCGGTGTTGGCGGTCGGAAGGCACCGCGATGAGTGCGCGTGTACCCGCCACCCGTACCGGGTTCGACCGGAGCCGGGCGTCGCTCGTCTCGATGTCTCACCCGGCTCGATCCCACGGCCCGCAGCTCGCGCCGGTGTCGGCCGAGACCAGACTGCAGGCGCTGCTTGTCGCCGGAGCGCAGGCGCTCTACGTCGAAGGCAACCTGGTCGCGAGTCGCGACTGGTTCGACCGCGCATACCGCCTCGCCGAAAGCGTGCACGACGACACGGCGCAGGCGATCGCCGCGATCGGATTCAGCGGCCTGTGGGTGCACGAGCACCGCATCGCGACCGCCGCGGCGCTGACCGAACTGCGTCTGGTCAAGGCGCTGTCGCTGATGGACCCGGAGTCCTCGCTGAGCGTACGGATCCAGGCACGCCTGGCAGCCGAGGCGGACTATCGGGAGGGTGGCTTCGAGCGCGTGTTCGCGGCCGTCGACAAGGCAAGGCGCAGTGGCGACCCCATTGCGCTCGCTGAAGTGCTCAGCCTGGCGCATCACTGTGTCATGGGACCGCATCAGGCGCGGCTTCGCGATCCCATCGTCCGTGAGCTCCTCCACGCCGGTCTGCGCACCTCCCGCCGGGCCGATGTCCTGGTGGGCCTGCTGTGGCGCACGGTCAACCTGTTCCTGTCCGGCGACCAGCATGCCGAGCGGTCACTACGGGACCTGCGGGCCCAGATCGAGGACCAGAACCATGCCGCAGTGGCGTTCGTGGTCGACGCGATGGACGTGATGCGAACCATCAGGTCCGGGGAGCTGGACCGCGCCGCGGAGCTGGCCGTGGCGTGTGCCCAGCACGGCCAGGCGGTCGGCGACGTCGACGCCACCGGCTGGCACGGCGCACACATGATCGCACTCCACTGGTATCGCGGAGACATCGCTGACCTGGTCCCTGCGCTGCTTGATCTGGCCAACTCGCCGACGCTGAGCGCTGTCGACAATTCGCATCTCGCCGCGCTCGCGGTCGCGGCTGCGATGGCCGGCGACCACCGGCTCGCCCGCGGATCGCTGGCCCGGTTGGAAGGTGAGAACTGGTCACAGTTGCCCATGACGAGCAGTTGGATGGCCACCATGTACGGGGCGGTGGAGGCTGCGCACCTGCTCGGCGATCAGCGCATAGCCGCGTGCCTCTACGAGTCGCTGCTGCCCTTCCGCCGGCTTCCGATCATGGCAAGCATGGGCGTGGCCTGCTTCGGCTCGGTGGAGCACGCACTGGGTGTGGCGTCGTTGACGGTCGGCGAGGTGCACCGTGCGGTGGCGCATTTCGAGGCCGCGGTCCACGGCAACCAGAGCCTGCAGCACTGGCCGGCGGCCGCCGTCTCGCGGATGCGGCTCGCCGAGGCGCTGTGCCTGCGCGACGGACCGGGCGACCTCGCCACCGCACAGGAGGAGCTCGTCGCCTTCCGGAAGGAAGCGGCGCGGATGAACATGACTCCTCCACCGCCGGCCATGGCGCGCCTCGACATGGCTTTCGGCGGCAGCCGACCGGCGGAGAGCCGGTCCGCAATGCTCATGTGCACCCGTAGCGGTCTGCACTGGGAGCTGCGCAGCGGTGACCGGACGATCCTGATGGAGGACAGCAAGGGGATGACATATCTGGCCAGCCTCATCGCCAACCCCGGGTTCGAGATCGCGGCTTCGGACCTGGCGGCCGGTCCCGGGTACGCCACGCAAGGCGCCAACACCGCCGCCTCGTCCTCGTCGGCACAGCCGGTGCTAGACGAGGCGGCCAAGCGGGCCTACCGGCAGCGCCTGCTGGATCTCGACACGGCGATCGAGGAGTTCGAGCAGATGAACGACGTCGTTCGTGCCGAGCGTGCTCGCGACGAGCGCAGTTGGCTCATCGACGAGTTGGCTGCCGCCACGGGGTTCGGTGGCCGCACCAGGAAATTCGCCGACGGTGCCGAACGCGCTCGGATCTCGGTGGGCAAGGCGATCCGACGGGCGCTGACCCAGATCACGGCTGCTGATCCGGAGATCGGAAACCATCTGCGCTCCAACGTGAGGACCGGCATGCGCTGCTGTTACCTACCCAGGTGATGACGCCAGGAGCGAGACTGCCTTCGCGCGTGCGAAGACGCCCCCTCGCTCCTGGCGCGAGCGGTGAGGCACGGGGGAGGTCGCTCACCGTTCGATGTCGCCGCACGGCACGCAGCGCGGCCGGGTTCTCCGTTCGCCTCAGCGTGCGCCGTCGTGCCGATGCGGCTGCGAAGAAGGTCCCAGATACTGCTGAACCACGACTGACGTGCTGCTGAACGCCGCTGCCTTGTAAGGGTCGGCGGCAGTGCCTGCTGGAACCCGCCGGAACGCCGGTAACGCGACCATGACCGGCTCGGACGGCATGCATCGACTGACGGCGCTGATGCCGGGACATACACATGAAAAGGATCATTGATGAACGCCGCAAACACGGATGACGACCTGCGCACCGCCCTGATGGGGCGGATCGGGGGTCGGCAGTACGCACCCGTCGGTGCGGGCCGTCGCAGCCGGCTGGGGACGTGGTACCCCCTCATGGACGCTGACGGCCGGATTTGCGAGGGCCTGCTGGTGCAGGATACGGGCCGCTTCGACGCGGGGTTCGTGCGCCGGGTGGCCGAGCACGTGCGCCGCAGCGGCACCCGACGGCCGCCAGGTGTGGTCGGCCTCATCGACGCCATGTTCGACGAGCAGTACGGATGGCTGATCGCCGACGCACCGCCGGCCCGAATCCTGGCACAGCAGATGGGTGCCCCGGACGGCGTCGCGGCGCAGACCATGCTGGCCGTCGCCGCCGAAAGTGCCAGGCTGCTGCTGGATCTGCACGCGGCCGGAACGGCGCACGGCGACGTGTCCGTGCACACCGTCGCGCTCGGCGTATCCGGTCAGGTGCTTCTCACCGAAGCCGGACTCGCCCACCTCTTCGCGGGCACGGTGCCGGATCCGCGCCATGACGTGGCCGGCTGGGTGCGGCTGCTCGACGAACTCCGCGCCGCCACCGCCGACCGGCGGGCCGGCCAGGTGCTGGAGCAAGCTGCGCGCGCCGCTGCGTCAACCGGTGGCACCGCAGGACTCGCCGCGGGACTTGGCCGGCTGTCGCACGGCGAGGCGCAGACGGTGCCGTTGAGCGCATCGGCCGCCGGTTCCGCGATGTCGGCACCGACGATCGTGCTGACGAAGACCCCGCCGGCTCCCGGCCGCGCCGCCACGGCGCTCAACCATCGCTACCCGGCAGGTGAGGACACCGTCGCGGCCGAGCCGGTCAGCGCCACGGGCACGGTCAGGCACCGCGACGGACGCACCCGGCTCAACGTCTATCTCCCGGAGCCCGACATGCGTATGAACCATGTGCCGTACGAACCGCTGCCGGTGCGCGCACAGCCGCCCCGGCATGAGGACTCGGGACAGCGCATTCGCCAGACTGCGGCGCGGGCCGGAGTGAAACTGCCCCCATGGATCCGGCTCGACCTCATCGGTAGCGGCTTGATCACCGCAGCGCTACTGCTGGGCATCCTTCAGGTATCGGGACGGCTGGGGTAGCGCCGGCGAGCCGTCCGGGGCGGACGTGGAACGCAGCGGAACGCCGCAACCGCCGGCGACGCGGAGGAGACGCATTCACCGTCCCGATCAGCTCGTGGCCAAGGATGCCGCCCGGAGGAGAACAACTGATGTACACGGTCCGCTGGCTCAGCTCCCGGCGGCTGGCCATTCGATGGTCGGCCCTCACTCCCGAGACGGCCGGGCAGGACGGAGCCGGCGCCGAACCCTCGGACCAGCCGGCGGCCAAGGCCGCCGCGCTACTACGCGCGTACGGCCTGGTGGCCACGGCAGGCCCAGACATCATCAGCAGGCCGGACGGGGAGGTGGTGGCCGAAGTCGATGTCCTTCCGGATGTCCGCCTGCCGTCGCCGCCGCGGCTGGAGATCGTTCTCACGACCGGGTTCGACGACTCGGAGGTCGACGGCTACCTGACGCGTCTGCGCGAGCAGGCGGCCGACCTGACCCAGCTCGGCCGGGCCGCGCGTGCCGGTGACGTCGTGGTGATCGACCTTGCGGCGACGCGGCACGGTCAAGCGGTCGAGCACGGGCAGGCGATCGGTGTCACCCATACCGTGGGCTCGGGGCATCCACTGCGAGGACTCGATGAGGCTCTGCCCGGGTTGAGCGTAGGGGATCAGGTGAGCATCGAGACCGAACTCGTCGGCGGTCGGGAGAGCGGCCGTTCGGCACAACTATCGATCATGGTCCGCCAGGTGACGGAACGGACCGTGCCCGAGCTCGACGACGAATTCGCCGCCCGCTTCGGCGAATTCGCCGACCTGGCGGAGTTCCGCGCGGTGCTCAGGACCCGGTTGCTGCATCGCGCGGGCGTCCACCTGCGCGCTGACGCGTGCGAGCGCGCAGTTGACGCGCTCGCCGACGAGGTAGGGATCGAAGCACCGGCACCAGTGGTGGCCGAGGAACTGCGGCGTCAGAAGAAGCGGATGGCCGCGGCCCTGGATCGGATCGGCGTGAGCCTGGACGACTACCTCGCGGCAGAGGAAGCGACCGAGCCGATGGCGGATGCCGAACTCGCCGGTGTGATCGCACGACGGATCCGCGCGGAAATCACCCTCGACCTGCTCGCGCACCAGCACGACCTCTTCGGGTCAGGCGAGGAGGCGAACGAATCCGAGGCGGTTCGGAGCAGAGCGCTCGCATACCTGATGAAGCATGTCGTGATCAGGGACCAGACCGGCGAGCGCGTTTCGTTCGACGCCCTCTACGGACCGGTTGAGCCCTGACGCGACATGGTGGCCGTGGCCGCCGCCCGGCTGTCAATGCAGGCGGAGCCAGAGGTGGTAGGCCACGGCACCGACGAGTTGGAGGCCGGCGAGCAGGGATCCTGCGACCACGAGGCATAGAACCAGGCGGGTGGAGAGCACCTTCTTGATCGACGATCGGAGCACGGTTCCGATCGTCGATCCTGTCGCCTGGCTGGGCAACCCCAGTCATGCGGCCGTCAGTGGGCAATCAGCGCTGATTCAGCGACAGGCATCCCTGGAGGGGTGTGTCCGAGGTGGCATCGGTGTCGCGCGCGGATCACTTGACACCGTTGTACTACATCCTGCGATACTACGTGAGCCGTAGTAAGGAGTCGTGGGATGTCGGGTCTGGGCGAGCTCGGGAGGTTCTCCGAGCCGGCTGTCATGGTCATGATCAGCTTGGCGAGTGGGCCGAAGCATGGATACGCCGTCCAGGACGACATCGCAGAAATGTCCCATGAGCGGCCAGGGCCGGGCACACTCTACGGGGCGATACGGCGTCTGGAGGAGCGAGGACTCATCCGAGCGCTTCCCGAACAGGAGCGACGCAAGCCGTACGAGCTCACCGAGGAAGGCCGCACCGCTCTGCACCTGGAGTTGCAGCGGCTGCGCACGCTGGCCGCCACCGGCCTGCGACGGCTGGCCACGGCCTGACGCCGACCGAGGCTTGGCCGAAGCCGCCCAACTGCACCGACGGCGGCTGAACCCACATGAGGCTTGCCGGGACGCCCGACGAGGGAGGGCGGCCCCGCGAGCCATGTCTGCATCGGACACCCGCCGAGGCGCGCCCCGGGCGACCGGCGTGACATACAGCTCAGTCACCGGCCGCCGAGAATCCGGCGGAGCGAAGAGATCACGCGGTGCTGATGCTTCCTGGCCAATGCTCATCATCGAACGTGGAGACATGTTGCGAAACAGAGGCCCCCTACTGCTAGCACTTGCCGTGCTCCTGCTGGCGTCCTCCGCCCCGGCCGTGGCCGCGCCACGAGACCTGGAAGACGAGACGCACCTGAGATCGCGTCTCGTACACCTGATCACCGGCGACCGCGTCCACGTGCACCGGGACGGCGCCGTCACGATCGTCCCCCGGACCGGGGTGACCTTCACCAGCCAGCGCCTTGACGGCCGGCACCGGGTCATCCCTTCCGACGCCTGGCAACTGCTGGCCGACGGGCGGCTCGACCCGCGCCTGTTCGACGTGACAGAACTGCTCGGCGCAGCAGCGGGACGACCCGGTGCCCTCCCGCTGATCATCGAGGGCAACACGGCGATGCGCGGGTTGGCGGCCACCGGCACGCTGCCGGCCGTAGGCGGTTTCGCCGCGACGATCGACGACAGCCGGCTGGCCGCGACCTGGCCGCAGCTGCGTGACAGTCTCACGGCGGGAAGGATCTGGCTCGACGCCTGGCGGACCCCCACGCTGGACGTGAGTGTGCCGCTGGTGGGAGCACCGACTGCGTGGGCTGCCGGATACGACGGCACCGGAACGAAGGTCGCGGTGCTGGACACCGGCGTCGACACGGCACATCCCGACCTGGCCGACAGGGTGGTGCTGCAGCGCAACTTCACCGGCGGCATGGAGGACGATCTCGACCGGGTCGGTCACGGCACGCACGTGGCATCGATCATCGCCGGCAGCGGCGCGGCCTCGGACGGTGACTTCAAGGGCGTCGCACCGGGCGCACGACTGCTGGACGGCAAGGTGTGCGTGGTGCAGGGATGCGCCGAGTCGATGATCCTGGCAGGCATGCAGTGGGCAGCCGAATCGGGCGCCGACGTCGTCAATCTCAGCCTCGGCGGCTTCAACGGCCCGGAGACAGATCCGCTGGAACGGGCCGTCGACGAGTTGACCGAGCAGTACGGCGTCCTGTTCGTCGCGGCGGCGGGCAACAGCGGCGGCGACGGGACGCTCAACTCGCCGGCCAGCGCCGTCGCGGCGCTCGCAGTCGGGGCGACCACCAAGACCGACACCCTGGCGGAGTTCTCCAGCCGGGGTCCGAGCGCCGACGGCTTCGCCGTCAAACCGGACCTCAGCGGCCCGGGCGTCGCCATCATGGCGGCCCGCAGCAAGGACGGACTGTTCGGCAAACAAGGTGATCAGTACACGGCGCTGTCGGGCACGTCGATGGCGACCCCGCACGCCGCCGCGGCAGCGGCGATCGTCGCCCAGGCGCACCCGACATGGAGCCCCGCTGAGCTGAAGGCGGCACTGATGGCCTCGGCCGCGCCGCATCCCCAGGTCGGCGTCTTCGCCCAGGGCGCCGGCCGGGTCGATGCGGGGCGCGCCATTGGCCAGCAGCTGATCGCCAGCCCGCCGGTGGTGAGTTTCGGGATGCAGCCCTATCCGCACGAGGACGACGAGATCCGCTCGGCGACGATCGTCTACCACAACAGCGGCACCGCCCCGGCCGAGCTCCACCTCACGATGTCGGGTGACGCACCGCCGGGGATGTTCACACTTTCGACTTCCGCCGTCACGGTGCAGGCCGGCGCAGACACGTCGGTCGTCGTCAGCGCCGACACCCGCGTCGGCGGTGACGCCTCCGGCGGACTCGGAGTCCGGATCATCGCCCAGGGTGAGGGCGGTGTCCGGGTCCACACCCCCGTCGGCGTGGTACGCGAGAAGCCGACCCACACCGTGCGGGTGACCATGACGCAGCGCGACGGCACCCCTGTGCCCGACGACTCCCAGGCGGTGAGCGTCCTGACGAACACCGGCACCGGTGAGGAGTTCTCCGTGCTCGGCGACGGCGGTGAACTGCGCGTGCCCGCCGGGGAGTACTTCGCCTGGAGCCGCATCATGGAAGGTCGCCGTGATGACCCCGATGCGCTGACCATGCTGACCCGCCCTCGGCTGACGATCGCGGGCCCGACCGAGCTCATCTGGGCGGCGTCGCAGGGAAAGCTTTTCGACGTCACGGTTCCCGATACGACAGCACGGCTCGCCTTCGGCAGTTACACCGTCATCGACCGCCCGCGGCGGATCTCGGCGGCCGCCACCGTCGTCGGCGGGCGCGTCCGGTTCTACTCGGCACAACTCGGTCCCCGCGAGGTGGACGGACTCCACTCGGCGGCTGTGCTGACCTTCGGCAAGCCCGACCGGAACGGCGAGTTCGGAACGTCTCCGTACTACTACCATGTCGGACGGCATTCGACCGGCACTGCGATGGAGGGCCTGACAGCGCGCATCGGCGCGGGCGACGTGGCGACGGTGCACAGCACCTATGCCAAGCGCGGCGCCGCGGCCGATGACGCGGTGGGCTTTCGGTCGAACTTCCTGCGTTTTGCCGACGACGTGCCGCACGACACCCTGTCGCAGGGCTTCCCGCTTCCCCTGCGACGCACGGAGCACTTCTCCGGGGATGCACCCTGGCAGTCGGTGTTCGTCGACGCGACGATGGGCAACGACACGTCGCTGATCGGCGCCCGCACCGATCATCGGGCCGGAGGCGTCACGCGCGAACATTGGAACCGCGCCGTTTCCGGCCCGACCATGATGCCCGACGAGCTCGGCACACCCCCCATCCAGCGTGTAGGTGACCTGCTGGTGGTGCGCCCGTCGATGACGGGCGACGGGGATGGCCATCATGGCTCGGCCTTCCTGGCGGGCAGCGCGGCCCTGTACCGGGACGGGGTGTTGATCGGCGATCAACCCGCTGTTGCGGCGGCCTTCGAGGTTCCGCCGGGCCGGGGGCGGTATCGGCTGGTGGTGGTGGCTGAGCGCGGCAGCCGGCTCTCCCCGAGGGTCGAGGCCGAATGGACCTTCATGTCGTCTGCTGGCGAGGGAGTGGTGCCGGTCCCTGCGTCAGCGGTGGGTTTCGCCGCTCCTGTGGATGACCGAAACGTCGGACGCCGTGCGAGTGTGGCAGTCGTTCCCATCGTGATCAGTCGGTCAGGTGCGGCGGGCCGCGTCCGGGTCGATTCCGTCGAGGTGTCGCACGACGGCGGCCTGACCTGGCGTCGGGCACGGGTTGCGAAGGTGTTCGGCAGCTGGATCGCGATCTACCGGCACCCGGCAGGACCAGGCCAGATATCCCTGCGCGCCGCGGCGGCTGACGACCAGGGCAATACCGTCCGGGTCACGATCTTGCGAGCGTATGACGTGGCGTAGGCGGAAGTGACGGTCGCGGCCGGTGGCACACCCATACTCGACATATGTAGAGTATGGGTGTGCCACGTGAACCCGACTCCTCGCCGCAGACGGTCGCCGTGCTTCGGGCATTCCGGTCCGACCCGACCCGCTACCGGTACGGCTACGACATCGCCCAGGAGATCGGGCTGATGTCGGGAACGCTGTACCCGATTCTCGCCCGCCTGGCCGACCGCGGGTACCTGGAGCGGCGCTGGGAAGACGGTCCGCGCACCGGAAAACCACCGCGTCAGCTCTACCGATTGACCGATGCCGGCCAGGAGTTGGCAGCACGACTTGCCGCGAAGCCCGCTCAGAACCACACCGCCCGCCGGGCGCTGTCACCGAAATGGGAAGGCGCCGCATGAACGAGTCTGGTGACAGCCGGTTCGCCCGCGCCGCGATGAGAGTGACGCCGGAGCGGCGTCGGTGACGCCGGGTGTCACCGGATGGAGGCCCGGCCGACATGCGGGCCGCGTCCCGATTGGAATAGCGCCCCCCAGGTTGCCTCAGGCGTAGGTGGCGCGGTCGATGTCCGGCGGTTTACGCCGACACGACCGCGCCACGGTCCGGTGATGGAACGGCGGCGGAACGCCCGAGCAGGCGAGTGGTCCACGACAACCAGCTGAGGGACATGTGTACGCAGTTCGCCGCCTGCAGGTCACCGACTGGCAGATGTTTCGGAACCTACACCTGGAAGCGCTTGCGGACACCCCGCTCGGCTTCGGCGAGACGCTGCTCGAAGCCGAGCGTCTCACCGACGTCGACTGGTGGCATCGCACGGAGGCTCTCTCCCGAGCGCCCGACCAGGCGATGTTCGTCATCCTGGCACACGAGGCGGCGGTCGGCATGGCGGGTGTGAGATGGCGTCACTCGCAGACCGCGGAAGTCGTCGGCGTGTACATCACGCCGCGCCTGCGCGGACAGCGACTCGGTCTCGGCAGGCTGCTGTTGGACGCCGTGCGGCAACACATCGCCAGGACCGTGCCCGGCAGCAGGATCGTGCTGTACGTACACCCTCTCAACAGCCGCGCGCTCAGTTTCTACAGCAGGAACGGTTTCGCGCTCACCGGTGAGGTCCTGCATCACCGGTACGACGCTCGCCATCACTGGCTACAGATGGACGCAGGTGTCGCGCACTTCAACTGAGAGATCTCTTAGCCCTGCTCAGATGATGTGTACGAAATTGAAGACGATCAGCCATTGGTTCCCTTGCGCATGTAGGTGGGGTTGGTGGGCGGTCGGGCGGTGTCCGCGCTATGCAGGCCGGCTCTGGGACTGGCTGGTTGCGAAGCCTCTGCGGGATCGAGAGGTCCACAGGTGGCGTCAGCAGTGCAATCGGCTACTGCTACTCGACTGGGTTTGCCACGTCGAGCCCATCCACGTCGGTCAGATCCGGTGGTAGCCTGCCACGCATGATCGACCCAACCGTGTTGGACCGTGCCTTCGCCGGCGACGGCTTCAGCCAAGAGCAGGTCGCAACCCTACGGGTGCGGTCCGGTGGTGTCGTCGCGGCCGACCCGACTCATACACGGCGCCCCGCGTTCACCGTTGAGATACCGAACGGGGATCACCCCGTGGTAGGCGTCGATGGAATGGCCGCCGTCATTCTCATGGTCGCTGCCGGGCACCCAACGCGGTGGGAACTGGCTGTGCTGCCCGGCCAGGACGTCGCCGCCCTGGCACCGGACGAGACGTACGGGTACCCGGTGGATTCCGGGTTCGGCTCGTTCGTCGATGCCGAGGGCGCGCTGTTGTGGGCTGAGGAGTGCGAGGCGCTGGACGAGTCGGCGTTCCTCGACGCACTGGACGATCTGCTGTTCGATGAGAATGCCTCTGACGGTCACCTGATCGGTTCTCTCCTGCCGGACGACGGCGCCGTGACGATACATAACCCATTGGGGTACAACCTCGTGACGTTCGTTTCCGGACCGGGTGACGGGCATTACGCCACCTGGGTCGGGCTCGACACCGACAATCGCCTCATCTGCCTGCTCACGGATTTCGGGCTGCCACGGACGAGAATCGCCGAGCCGCCAGCGATAATCCCGACCTGAACGGTGTATGCGAGTCATCATCGCGCGCCCGACGCACCTCCCCATTCGAATCGCATCGCGCCGGTGACAAATGGGGATGTCTGACCTCGAACCGGCACCGCTGGAGGCATCCACGAATCGACGGCTCCGGACGCCTGCCAGTCGAAGGGGGCGCTGATCCGGGTCTACGAAGAGCGACATCTGCCGGCCTATTCGGAGAACAGTCAAGTCTTGATCGATGAGTGGTGCAGGTTGTCACGGAAATTTGCCCGGACGTGGGGGAGTGAGCCCGGCAAACACGATACGGTCGAGCGCGTGACCATCATCTTCGCCGACCGCGGCCTGCACCTGGGCGTCCTGAACGCCTTACTGGACAGCGAGGAGGTCGTCGGCGAGCTCAGAGCGCTCATCGAGTCGACCGGCCCGGACGGCCCGGCTGACGGCTACCCGGGCCCGGGCCCGCGCCTGGCGGCGTCGCTGAACCTGCTGCACGCCGTCGCAGTGCCGTCCGCCGAGGCTTCGGCGATCGCCCACTTGGGCTTCGACGGCGGCAACGACATCTACATGCTTGTCGAGCAGACCCTGGACATCGACACCGGCGGTGAGTCCGACGACTACAACGTGATATCGCTGGAGGGGATCCAGTCGCTGTCAGGGCTGCGGTCGCTGAATCTTGACGGCCACGGCTATCACCCGGAGCCGCTGGACCTGACCCCGCTGGCCGGCCACCCGCAGTTGTCGGACCTGGTGCTGACCGGCGCTTGCACCGGGTCGGCGGCGCTGGAGTCGCTGCCGGCGTTACGCGCCCTGGACGTCACCCTGGCGCACCTCGACGATCCCGTGGTCCCGGCCCGCCTGGAGGCCCGCGGTGTGACGGTCCGCCACCGTAGGCACAGCTGATCTCATCCCGGCAGAGGTGCGTTGCCCACAGAACGCACCTCTGCCGGTTGCATCGGCGCACCACGAGTGATCACGAGCCACCACGCGGTGCTGGTCCGGTCGAAGCCGTGGTTATCGTCATGATTGCGCTGCCACCGTATCGGCCGCTCCGACCCGTCAGGAGTCGCCCCTGGCCAGGGCATTCAACGGGCGCTAGGAACGGGGACGGCCCTGCGGCTTGCCACGCCGAGAGCAGCCAGGCGTTCCACGATGCGGGTGCTCGCTCGCTCCGCGAGCGCGGCGATCGTCAAGGACGGGTTCACCGTGAGCGCGGCAGGAACGGCAGATCCATCGGTGACGTACAGGTCGGGATGCCCGCGCAGGAGATGGTCCGCGGTCACCGCAGACGTTCCGGGATCGTCACCGAGTCGGCAGCTGCCGAGGGGATGAGCGCTGACGGCTCCGGCGAAGGCCGCCGTCCAAGGCTGCACCTTCGCGATGCCGCCGGTCTCGGCGATGGTCTTGACGGCAGCGTCGGAA
The DNA here is from genome assembly GCF_042663325.1 of Catellatospora aurea. Taxonomy (NCBI): domain Bacteria; kingdom Bacillati; phylum Actinomycetota; class Actinomycetes; order Micromonosporales; family Micromonosporaceae; genus Catellatospora; species Catellatospora aurea. Next base: position 10,772 of record NZ_JBHTAC010000058.1, on the reverse strand, counting down.
CTGGCCCAACCTGCCCGTGTGGCCGGCCCGGCGTGGTAGCTGAAGCTGCCGAGGCCCAAACCGTGCCCGACACGGCTGAACGAGCCGAGCAGGGGCGGCGTGCCGAATTGCCCCTCGCCGGCGTCCTCGGTCATGGCGAGGATGGTCAGCCAGGACCGCCACCTGGCGCGGATCTGCTTCTTGTCCACGCCGTACCAGCCGGGCACTGCCGCGAGCACGTTCGTGATCGCGGGGAAGGACAACTGCTGGATGCTGAACCGTTGGTGTTCCGGCCGGTCGGGATCGAGGTAGTCGTACGTCATGGTGTTGATGGCCTTGCCGATGTGATGTGCTTCGTAGGTGCTGGTGGAGTCACGCTGAAGTCCGAGCACACTGCCCGCCGTGTCCTCGTCGACGATGGCGACGCTCACCCGGTCGCCGTTCCCGGACAGATGCCTGCCGACGGCGGCGGGTACTCCACCCAGTAGCAGTGCTGATCGCCGCAGGATGACGGGGGTGCCGATCGCACCCGCGCCCATGACGACCAGGCGGGTCTCGATGCACCCGGTGGAGGTCACGATCCGATAGTCAGTGGCATCGACTGTCGTGTACGTGATGCGGTACCGGTATCCCGGGGTCAGTGCGGGCGAGATGGTCTGGACCTCGTGCAGGGGGCGGATCTGTGCGCCTTCTGTGACTGCGGCGGGCAGGTAGTTGAGCAGCATCGACCGCTTGGCGCCGAACCGGCAACCGGAGAGCATCCAGTTGCAGTTGGTGCAGCGCGGCAGGTCCACGGCGACAGGGACCAGGTTGGCGGTGTGGCCGGTGTGCGCACACGCCGCGGCGAACAGCCCGCCGGAGTAGGACACGTCGTCCCAGGATTGCTGCATGACAGGTAGTGCGTCCTCGATCCGCTGGTAGTAAGGGTCGAGGCTCGGACGTGTGATCACGGTCGGCCACAGCCGACGGCCGCTGCCGTTCGTGCGTTCGAAGGCGAAAGACGGAGCACGTAGCGAGGCCCCGAAGTACACGACGCTCGATCCTCCGACGCAGTTGCCGGCGATCACGGTCATGCCGTCGCCCTTGATCGCGTCGACGATTCGGGTCAGGGAGCCGAGTTGCATGTCGTGGGTGAAGTCGGCGGTCGTCAGGTGGGGGCCGCGTTCGAGGATGACGGTGCGGGCGCCTGCTGCGGCAGCGTAATAGGCGGGGATCGCTCCGCCGAATCCGGAGCCGATGACGACGACGTCGCTGGTCTCGACGGTCATGACGGATTGCCCTCCGCGGTGGTCTGGGGATGTGCGGTGGCCAGGGATCTCCGGTATGAGTAGGTGGGGTGGCGCCATAGCCCGTCGGGATCGGGCTCCGGAAATCGCAGGTAGGTGAGGCCCGGGTGACCGCTGATGACTGCAGCCGCGGTGGGCAGGTGGGCCGCGGCGTCGAAGGCGATTCCGGACAGCAGGACCATCACGGACCACAGGTCCCGGTCCGGCTGGTCGGGCTCGAATAGGCCCGCGACGACAGCGCTGCGATGGCGAAAGGCGAGCGCGACGAACGGCGGCACGAAAGGGGGTATCCAGATCCCGTGCGAGATCGCGTAGCCGAGCGCTCGGGTGTTGAGGGTCGTGGCGATGGCGTCGAGAAACGGCCCGGTGCCGGTCCGCTGATCGGTGAGCAGTGCGATGAAGCCCGAGTCAGCCCCGCCCGGGCCGGGCGCCTCCCCGGCGACGGCCGTGTCGCCGGGGAAACGTTTCGCGCCCGGAATCAGCGTGTCGGTGAAGGCCGTCAGGGTGTCGATGGTGGACGACCATGTCGCGTGGGCCGGGCTGGCAGGGATGCCGGCCGGTGAGGCCACGGCCGCGAGCAGCGCGGCCAACAGGCTACGGCGGTCCATCATAGCCGCAGGTCGCACCACAGGCTGTACGGCAGCGCGACGGACACGCCGCTCTCGCCGTGTTCGGTTCCGTACGCTGCCAGCGCCTGTGCCAACTGCGGGAACTGCGGTGCCAGAGCCACGACGACATCGCCCACGCCCGCGGTGTGTCCGTTGACGCGGAAATTCGCCAGGTGTACCGCGGCGGTGCGCAGTTTCTTGTCGAACCAGTAGTTGCCGTCCCACGCGACCAGCGCGGTGGCGCCCTCGGAGACCTGGACACTCCAGTGGTCCTGCTGCCAGTAGCGGCATGCCGGGCCCGCGAGAACGAGCCGGGACGGCTCGGCGAGCAGGAACGTCAACGCGTCGCCGTTGTCGAAGGTGATGTCGCGCTTGGAGTACTCGACACATAACGGATCGTGCAGCCAGAGTGACAGTGGAGGGCGCTCACCCTCGCCGAAGCGATGGATCTCGCAGGTGGGGCCGAAGGGCGGCGGGGTGTAACCGCCGGTGACGGTCTGGGCCGCTGGGTCCGCCTGTGCCGGGGCAGCGGCTGACAGCAGCATCAGCGCGATGAGGATGGTGGTTGTCGTACGGCGCATGGGTGGCCTTCCGGACGAGCGGAGGGGATGCGTGAGCCACCAATTTGGATCAGTGGCTCAGCCACATTAGGAGAGCAGAGCCGGTACGCCACTGTCAACGAGTTGACGGAGTGCGATCTTTGAAGCAGGAAGTGCCCAGCTGCACGACCTGATCGTGCCCTGGGCAGCCGGGGCCTTGCACCTGAACCCGGTCTATGGCACAGTCCGATCTGTGCAGTGGATGAGCCACTGAAAGCAGATGGAGTGAGCCGTGTCAGTGACTCCCGTGGCTCGCGACTCGCTCGTCGACGCCCTCGTCACCAGGATCCGCGACGACATCCTCACGCTGCGGTATCCACCCGGCAGCATGCTGCCGGCGGAGCGGGAGCTGGCCGCCGGCTACGGCGTCACCCGCACCACGCTCAAGCATGCCCTCGTCCGGCTCGCACAGGCCGGCCTGGTCGAGACCCGGCACGGTGTCGGCACGGCCGTGCTGGACTACCGCCGCAGAGGCGGCCCTGAACTGCTGCCACTGCTGCTCTCGCACAGCCTGAACGACCCAGCCGGACCCGATGTCGGCTGGCTCGACGAGATCTTCGAGGTTCGTGCGGACATCGGCACGCGCATCACTGCTCTGGCTGCCCAACGCCGCACTGCCGCAGATCTGCAGAAGCTTCACGACCAACATGCGGCCGTCGGTGCGGCTCCCGACGCCGACAGCGCCCAGATCGCCGAGTCCGAACTGCACCGCATGCTGGCCGAAGCGTCCGGAAATCGCGTATACGTGCTGATGGTGAACTCGCTGATGCACACCTACCTGGAGGTGCGCTACCTCTTCCAGGCCCCGTTCGTCGATCCCGTCGCCGCTGGCCACAGGCTCACCCCCCTGCTCGCCGCCGTCAGTGCGGGCGACGCCACGGCGGCGCGCGCCGCGGCCGCGCGATACCTCGAGCAGACCCGACGACTGATGCTCGGCGAGATCTGAGGTCTTCGCAACACCCGGTCACGCCAGGTCACGGCCGACGTGGGCTGCATCGCCGCGTCGAATCACGAAAGGCTCCCACATGCGTGAAACACTCTCCACCCGCTGGCGAGGTCAGGCCGGTCGAGCGGAGATCTGGTACACGACCATCACCGATCCGGCCACCGGCACCGGCATCTGGCTGCATCACGAGCTCACCGCCCCGACCGACGGCGCTGCCCCGATCGCGCACGGCCTGGTGGGGGTCTTCCCGCCCGGCGAACCACCCGTGCTGCGCCGGTTCGACCCGACCCGCTGGCAGACGCCTCATCCGCCGGCGGTGTACCACCGACCGGACATCGTCATGACCGACAGCTCCTTCGCGGGCAGCGCCGGCGATGTTTCCTGGAACATGACCTGGCAGGACCCGACCTCCACGCTGTACACCTTTCCTCGCTGGGCGTGGGAGCGCGGACTGCTGCCGACCACCCAGATCGTGCCCGCTCCCTCCGCCCGGCATGACGGGGAGGTGCGGGTGGGTGACCGGCTTTGGCGGTTCGACGCCGCTCCCGGCGCCACCGGTCACATCTACGGACGTGGCATGGCCCAGCGCTGGGCTTGGCTGCACGCCGACCTCGGCAACGGAGACGTGTTGGAGATCGTCGCCGCGGTCGCGAAGCACCGTGGCTGGCGCAGCCTCCCCACGCTGCCGCTTTTGCGGCTGCGGCTTGACGGACAGGACCTGTCCGCCGCGGACCCGCTGATCGGTGCGCTGCGGCTCAGATCCACCATCGAACTACCTCGCTGGCGTGTCGCCGGCCGACTCGACCGCTACCGCATCGCCGTGAACGTGCACCAGCCCGCCGACCGCACCATCAGCGTGCCGTTGACCGACCCGGACGGCAGCGTGTGCACATGTCACAACTCCGAGGTCGCCGACGCGGAGATCCTACTGGAGCAGCGGCGTGAGGGCGCGTGGCACACCGCGCGCCACTGGCGCCTCCAGGGAACTGCGCACGCCGAGGTTGGCATGCGTTGAAGCCGCCGTCCCCGCGGAACGAGGTGTCACGCCTTCACATCGGCTGACCGGGCGTCGGCCGACGCTGCTTCCGGGCGGGAAGGACTCTTTTCAGATGAGCGGGCACAGCCGCACATGCCACGCCGGACCCTCGGCTGCAGCCTTCGCCGTGACAGCTAGGGCGGGGAGGACTGCTGCCGTCAGCCCGGACCGATCACCCCGGACCCGGGTGCGGCGGGTGGCATCCTCCGACGACCATGGGCTTATCAAGTGGAGCGCTGGGCACGACCAGGCGCCTCGGCCATGAAGCCGTCGTGGGAGGTCGACCCGAGGGAACGTCGGCTGGTGCCGACATACCGCGGCGAGTTGGCGAGCCGGGTTGCCCGCGCACGGGCGCTGCAGAAAGCCGGTGACTACCCGGCCGCGGCGGAATGCCTTCGTCAAGCCATCACCGAGGGTGAGAGCTGGCTCGGTGCCGACGCTCACGAGCTTGTCGTGGCGCTTAACGAGTTGGGCATACTCTGCAAGTACAGCGGGTACTTCGACGAAGCCGAGCAGGTCTATCGGCGTGCGCTGAGCATCGAGGAAGCCCAAGGTCCAGCCGCGACTGCCGATCTCGCCTCGCTTCTGCACAACATCGCCGGCCTGGCCCACGCCCGGGGCGACGCGTCGTCGGCGGAGCCGCTGGCACGGCGCGGCATCGCGGTGCGCTCGGCCATGACCGAGGTGAACCAGGAAGCTCTGGCGCGAGACCGCGCGGCGTGGGCCGCCATCCTCATCGACCTGGATCGGCTCACCGAGGCGCAAGCCATCCTGAGCGAAGTGCTGGCAGCCTATGAGAACGTGCCCACACCGGACCGGTACGAGATCGCCGTCACGCTGCACAACCTGGGCTCGCTGCAGGCCCGTGCCGGAGAACACGCCACGGCGGTGGACACCTTGAGCCGAGCGTACGCCCTGAAACGAGCGTCACTCGGACGCAGGCACCCGGACCTGGCCATCACCTTGTACAACTTGGGCCGTTGCCTGCAGAACCTAGGCCGAAGCCGTGCCGCCAAGCGACGCTTCCGCCGAGCCGTCGACATCCTTGGCTCGCGGGTGACGGACGATCACCCGACGCTGGCGGCCTGCCGAGACGCGCTCAGCCGCTGAGCCCACATCGCACACCGCACGGTTCGCCCGAGCGCGCAGCGCGTCGATTATGGAGCGGTGAGCCCGACGTCAGTACATGACGCGCGGCACGGCCTGATATGGAACGCCGTGGAACGGTTTGGTTGCGAGGTTCCGTGCCTCACGCCATAGCTCGTTGACCCAACTCATGAAAGCGAGTCATCCGTGCAGAACGGGCGAATCAATCCCGAGACTGTCAATAGCGCGCTTAAGCGCGCCGTGGCAGTCGGCCTGCTGGTGGTGGGTGGTGTCGTGGCCGCAGTCAACGGGAGCGACGTGTCGACCACTCCAGTCCAAGCCTCGAACCTCTCGCTGATATGCGGCTTCGGTTGTGGAGACAACCACAACCAGGTTCTTCTCTGACAACGTCGCCCGCCTGGTGGACATCCACGCGATGCGCCGACCAACCCGCCTGGTCCAAGCAGGAGATCAGGGACTGCTGACCTACCGGCCCGGATAGCTCGCGCTTGGATACGTCGCCGGAGCGCACTGCAATGCCCGCCCTGGTCCGCCGATCGAATCCAGGAGGTGTAACGACATGAACGAATCCGCCATCGACGACATCGACATCGAGGTTGAGATGGATGCCGACGCAGAGGCCATCCACTACTCGGCGATCGTCCTGAACCACAACGAAGTCCTGCTGGCCGACCAGTAGACCGGCTGATCACCGCGTGCGGTGTGCGCGGCCGTAGCGGGCTCGCACACCGCACTGGGGGCACTACTCCGGCCCTGTGACGCACTGTAACCGGTGAGTCGCCGCAGGTTCGCGGCATCGATCGCTCTTACCTGTCGAAGGGAGGTAGGGCTTACATGTCCGCCGAGACCGACCTTGTTCTGAGTTCGGAGATGCAGCGGGTTCCTGAAACGCACCGCGCGGCCGTCGCGGAGCAGACATGGGGTCGCATACGGTCGGTGTTGCCGCTTTGAGGGGTCGCTCGCATCGCCGATCTGACCAGGCTGGACAGGATCAGCATCCCGGTCTTTCAGGCAGTGCGGCCCAACGCCCGGACGTTGTCCGTGTCTCAGGGCAAGGGGGTCACCCCTCTGCTGGCGCAGAGCGAGTGCGGCTACAGGCCCTGACTGCAGGTGGTGGCGCATCGGACGACGTCGCGCTGGTGCATCGGCTGCGAGACAGGGGGTTGCTCGGCAACGGCTCCGACACCGACGTGGGTTTGGACCGCTGGTGCACCGCTTCCGAGCGGTCCCTGCCGGACGCGCAGCGCACCGCGAGGGCGGCCTGTCGCGCACTGTTCCCAGACGATCTTCCAGCTTTCGAAGACCCTTTTCTCAGAGCCATCCAGGCGCACGGCGTTCATGCCGTCGTGTACGAGCGATTGCTTCTGTGCCTCGATTTCAACGCAGCTCTCCGGCGCAGAGACCCGTCGCTCGAATTCGGTCGCATAAGGGCAGGCAACATCATCGACTGGTTCGCGATTCGATGGGGGCGAGGCGATCTGGAGGATGCTGTGCTGGAACGCGGGTTCGCAGGCGTCGGCGACTTCGTCGCCGCCGCGCGCCCCTTCTGCCTGTTCGACAAATCGTTTTGCCGCCTGCCGCCGCTGGTCATGCGCAGCCCCTAGCGCAGCGCCGCCGCGGCACGACTAGGGGTCGTGCTCCGCGGAGGGCATAGAGCGCCGAAGCCCGAATTTACGAGAGTTAGCGAGTCAGTCGATAATGACGTCTCCTTCGCAAATCACGCACCTCCCCTCGCCCGAGGTCAGGCGCGCCCGAAAAGGCGCGGTTTTCCGGCACGACGAGCAGATGTGCGTCGTCACGGGATACCGAGAATGCAAAGAGGTATTGAACAGCCCTGACCGATTCAGCTCAGACCTTCCGAATCCCGGCGCTCCTGACGGCCTCCACAATTTCACGATGTCGGATCCGCCTTCGCACACCCGGATGCGAGCTGCCGTGGCACCGGAATTCCGTGCCGATCGTGTCTCCGCGCTGCGGCCCGAGTGCGGGCGGCTCGTGGCATCCCTGCTCAGCGACATCGCGTACGCGGAGCAACCTGCCGACATCATCGGATCCCTGGTGAAACCTGCCGTGTACGGATTGACGAGTCTCCTGCCCGGATTGCCGTCCTCCTCGCAAGCCAGATTCGATGGACTGACGGACGTTTTCCGGTCCAGGATCGCCGGCGCCGACGACAAACGCCGGGCCGGCGCTGAAATGCTCGAACTATGCCGAACTGTCGTCAAGCGCGATCTTGAGCGCGATCACAGGACGTTGATCAACAACCTTCGGTCACGCGATGTTCACACCGAGGATGAGTTGGCTTCGACGGTGGCAAGCCTAGCCGTCGCGGGATACGACTCGACCAACAGCCTGATCGGGCTCGGTCTTCTCGCGCTGCTGGCCGATCGGCGGCCGGTTGAGTTGTTCTCTGCCAAAGCTCTGGTTCAAGAGATGACTCGCCTGCTCGCCGTGGTGCCGGCAGTCAGCGGATTGCTGTGGGTAGTTGTCTGCTGGGAGGTGTGCAGGTCAATGAGGGCGATCATGTTTATGTCAGCATTGCCTCCGTGAGCCGTGACCGAAGAGAATTCGATCGACCCGATGAGTTCGACGCCAGAAGATCCGATAAGCGCCACCTGGCATTCGGCCACGGAATTCATCACTGCCTCGGCCGAGGTACAGAGATGCTGTTCGAGACCATCCTCGAGCAACTGTATGGTGCTCTGCCCGACGTCAGGCTCGACTGGCCCGGAGACATCGTCGATCTCGTCGAGAGGCAGACCGCCTTTCGGTCGGTCGCACGCCTGCCGGTCGTCTGGAACAAGTCGCACCGTCGGGCAGCGGCATGGACGCCTTGCATCGCAGCGCACGACGCCCACCCCGAGACCAGCAGGTGTAATGAACGGTACATGCACGGTCCCAGGCATGATCTGCGAGCGGAACGATGACACTCCCTCGTAGCGCTGCTACGGTGTCCGCTCAGCCAGAGCAAGCCCGACCTGGTCGGCGGCGGAGGTTGCCTCGCCTGGTGGCTGTCACGATCGCGGCGGCGCTGCTGGCGGCCTTCGTGAAGGCCGGTGGTCGATGTGGCCTTTGATGTGAACGTGGGGATGTTCCTCTGTGCCGAGGGTGAGGACCTGCTCGCACCGGGCACCCGGGAACAGCTTCTCACCGGGATCAGCGAGACGTTGCGCGGTCTCGGCCTCCCGGAGCATTGCGAGCCTCGCGTGCTCGCCGAAATCGACCCGCCGCTGGAACGGGAGGCAGACCCCTGCCTGCTCGGCGTCCGGCTTGGCTTCTACGGGTCGGAGAAATATCAGCGGCTCGCCGCGTTCGCCCAGCACCTCGCGGTCCACGGCACCGTGCCGTCCGCCCGTCAGGGCTCCGACGCCGCCATCGAGCAGCGCTACAACGAGATGCCCGACCGGCGGCTGGCTTTCGACCATGTCATCGCCGTCACGGGCGGGTTAGGCACCATCGTGTTGCCGCAGCCCTTCGACGAGGTCATTCCCGGTGTACGGAAATCCTCCGGGCACGGCCCCCTCGTCTCCGCACATAGGCTGCGTATCGAGAGTGTTGCGCTGGCATACGCGTTGCGTTACGTCGATGTCCGGGACTACGACTGGATCGGTGGCAGCGTCCTCAGCGTCGGACCGTTCTCGCAACTCGATGCGCGGGTGGAGGACGACCCGGACGTGGTACAAGCCTGGGCGGACGAGGCCGACCTGTGCCACCGGCTGCTCAAGGTGGCCGTCGACATCCTCCGCACCGGGGCCCTGGGCATCACCAGCTGACGTCCAGGGCCTGGTCGGTGTACTCGGCCGCGTGCCCGTTGCGCCAGGATGCTCGGCGGCGTTGCCGGTGGCCGGGCCGGAGATGCCGGAGGGAAACCGCCGATCAGCGTCAAGCGACCGTGCACACGGCCGCTGTGCTGCCGGGTGTGCGGTCCAGGGGAGGTCGTATCCCGTCGGAAGCGGCTCGGCTGACACGAGCTTCTCGTGCTCAGCGGGCAACCCGCTCGTCGCAGACTGCGTCGGGGTACGGAAGTGGAACATCGCGGAACGCCTCGGCAGAACCGTCGAAATTAGACACCGCGCTGACCTTGCCGACTGGCGGACTGGAGGCTCATGTTTCCACGGCCCACCTTCCAGCGTGGCTGGGTGAGATCTGGGCCGACAACTCTTGATAGCCGCCGAACCGGCGGATCGTAGGTGCCCCCGTGGAGGGGCGAAGAACACCCAGTCTGTGAGGAGATTCATGCGCCATCGCACGTATCGGGGGCTTGCGGCGACTGTTGCCGTTGCCCTTGTCATTCCGCTTGTCTCCGCGGTGCCGGCGAGCGCGGGGCCTGAGCCCGGCAAGTTCGCCAACAGCGCTGCGCTTCCCCTGGTGAAGCGGCACCTGCAGAAGCTGCAGGAGATTGCCGATGCTAATGGCGGGACCCGCTCGTCGGGCACCCCGGGCTATGACCGATCCGTGGACTATGTCGCTGACAAGCTTCGCGGGGCGGGTTATCAGGTAACGCTTCAGCAGTTCGAGTTCCCGTTCTTCCGCGAGCTTGAGCGGCCGGGCCTCAGCCGGGTCTACCCCAATCCCAAGACCTATGTCGAAGACGCAGACTTCTTGACCATGGAGTTCTCGGGCTCGGGTGATGTCACCGGGACCATCCAGGGAGTGGATCTTGTTCTGCCGCCGACCCCGGTGCCCAGTTCCACCTCGGGATGTGAATCGAGCGACTTCGCCGGATTCATTTCGGGCAATGTCGCCCTGCTCCAGCGCGGCACCTGCGACTATCGGGACAAGGTGAGCAACGCCAAGGCAGCCGGAGCCTCGGCAGTGATTATCTTTAATGAGGGTCAGCCCGGCCGAGACGGCGTGCTTTTCGGTTCGGTCAGCGTTCCTGCCGACATTCCTGTCGTGGGAACTGCCTTCGCCGTAGGCCAGGAGCTTGCTGCGGCGGGAACGGTCGCCCGCGTCCAGACCGCGACGGAGGGCGACCCTCAGCGCGTGACCCACAACGTCATCGCCGATCACCCCTTCGGTGACCCCGACAAGGTCGTCGCTCTCGGCGCGCACCTCGACAGCGACATCGCTGGTCCAGGTATCCAGGACAACGGCTCCGGCGTCGGGGCGGTTTTGGAGGCGGCACTGCAGCTTGCCTCCCAGCGCACCACTAACCTCGGTCTTTCATGAGTAATAGATCTTGGATTGAGGTCGACTAGCTTGATGATG
>NZ_JBHTAC010000057.1:0-49697 GCF_042663325.1 Catellatospora aurea | reverse complement strand
GGCCTCACGTATGACGTGAGGCCGCGAGTCTTTAAGAGTTGCGCCAGGGGTGAGGCGGCGCGCGGCGCGCGGAGCGCGCCGGGTGGGAGTGGGTGGGGCGGGTCAGAGGACGCCGGGGCGGCGGGGGGCCAGGGCGACGATGGATGAGGCGATCAGGCCGACCACCACGGCGATCATCGCGCCGAGGTAGGCGTCGGCCTGGTCGGTCAGGGCGCGGGAGATGCCGGGGCCGCCGATGACGTACGCCATCGCGACCGGCAGCGGGCCGATCGCCCCGGACAGTGCGATCAGCAGCCGCGAGCGGCCCACGTGCCGGGCGGTCAGGGCGCAGGCCAGCGCCACCAGCAGCGCGATCACGGGCATCGAGAACGAGGCGCGTGGGATCGGCTGCAGGCTGCTGATGTCGAGCACGCCCAGCCGCATCGGGTCGTAGTACTCGCCCAGCGCGTCGCGGTTGCGGGAGAACCCGGTGGTGTCCAGGTAGGACAGGATCGCCAGCAGCCACACCGCGCCAGTGCAGGCCCACAGGTTCGCCGACAGCGGCATCCGGCCGACCGCCAGCAGCGCCACGAACAGGCCCGCGACGACCCCGGCGGCCACCGCGATGGCGGCGGTCAGTTCCGGGTCGAACGCCGCGCTGAGCCGGGCATACCGCGCGGGCTGCAACGTCAGCGGGAAGGCGGCCGCCGCCGCGCCCAGCGCCGCGGCCACCGCGGTGACGATACGCACGGCCGCGCCGATGCGGCGGCGGTCGCGCTGGGCCAGCCCGGCCGCGAAGGTCGCCCCGCCGGCCACCGCCACGATGGTGAACCACACCACCCAGGTGAGCTGCAGGTTCCAGTCGTTGTCGGTGCCCGCGACGAACTCACGGTCCAGCCGCAACACGTCGAGTCCATAAACGACGCCGAACTGGGCTGCCCCGACCAGCGCCGCCATGCCGAACGCCGCTGCCAGCAGCCTGCCCCAGAAACGCATCACGCGGGGACCATACGTCCGATGGCGGTTTCAGTCCACCGGCAGCCGGTAGCCCCTTTTGACCACCGTCTGGACGAAGGCGGGATCACCCAGACCGGCACGCAGCCTGGCCACGGCCATCTCGACGGCGTGCTCGTCCGCGCCGCGCGGCAGCGCAGGCAGCAGCGAGGCCCGGGAGCGCACCTTGCCCGGCATGGCGGCCAGCGCGCGCAGCACGGCCATCGGAGCCGGGGCGAGCGGGCGCAGTTCGCCGTCGACCATCGCCGCGTGCCCGCGCAGGGTCAGCTGGTGCTCGGCGACCTGCAGGGTCACCGCCCGCCGGGGCAGCTCGTCGGCGATGGCGCGGACCAGCGCGCCGAGCCGGGCCCGCGCCGGGGCGATGACCGGGATGCCGTGCCTGATCAGCGGGGCGGCCGTCACCGGCCCGACGCACGCGGCGACGACGTCGGCCCGCAGCGCCTCCAGCACCGCGTCCCCGCCCGGCCCGGCCGCCGCCAGCAGCGCGCCGACGGCCGGGGCCGAGGTGAAGGTGATGGCGTCGACCAGCCGGTTCGACACGAGATCGACCAGGCGGTGCAGCGGTGCCGAGTCCAGCGGCGGCGCCCAGCGGTACACGGGCACCTCGATGACCTCGGCGCCGGCCGCGCGCAGCGACGCGCAGAACTCCGGTTGCTGGTCGCCGTGCAGCTGCACCGCCACCGTCTGCCCGGCCACGCCCCGCTTGAGCAGGTGGGCCAGGCACTCGTCGCAGCTCTCGGAGTCCGGCGACCACTGGTCGTGCAGGCCGGCGGCACGCACCGCGCCGCGGGCCTTCGGGCCGCGGGCCACGATGTACGCCTCGGCCAGCACCGTCCGCAGCGGGTCGGCCAGGCCCCAGCCCTCGGCGGCCTCCAGCCAGCCGCGCATGCCGATGCCGGTGTTGGCGACCACGATGTCGGGCGGTGTGTCCAGGCAGCGCCGGGTCGCCTCGCGCAGCTGGGAGTCGTCGTGCAGCGGCACGATGCGCAGCGCGGGGGCGATGACGACCCGCGCGCCGCGCCGCTCCAGCAGCGCGGCGAGCTCGTCGCGCCGCCGGTCGGCGGTGACCCCGACGGTGAAACCCGCGAGTTCGGTCATGACCCGGCCTTCCCCGTCAGCCCGCCGCGCCCTGCCCCGCTGCGCTCGGTCATGGTGTATCCACAGCCACTTCGACCGTGTCGCCGTTGCGGCGGATCGGGTACGTCGGCACGGCCACCCCGCTCACGTCCAGGCACTTGCCGGTACGCAGGTCATAGACCTGCTTGTGCAGCGGGGACGCGACGGTCGGGGCGTCGCCGCGGGTGCCGACGATGCCGCGCGACATCACCTGCGCCCCCGCGATCGGGTCGCGGTTGCCGATGGCGAACAGCTCGCCTTCGTAGGTCCGGAAGATCGCGAGCTGAACGCCGTCGACGAGCGCGGCCACACCGCGTTCCGCCTCCAGCCGGCTGTACGAGCAGATCGCCGTCCAGGTGACGGTCAGGGTCGTCGTGGTCATCGGGCACCTCCCAGGGTTACCGGCACCGGACCGCGGGCAGGGATCTTCTGCCCGCGCTCGACCTCGAAGCTGATGTCGGGATCGGGCGTGCCCGGCGCGTTGACGAACGAGACGAAGCGCGCGAGGCGCTGCGGGTCCTGCAGCGTGGCCTGCCACTCGTCGGCGTACGACCCGACGTGGCGGGCCATCTGCGCGTCGAGCTCCTCGCACAGTCCCAGCGCGTCGTCGACGATGACGGCACGCAGGTGGTCCAGACCGCCCTCCATCGCCTCCAGCCAGGCGGCGGTGCGCTGCAGCCGGTCGGCGGTGCGGATGTAGTACATGAGGAACCGGTCGATGGTGCGGATCAGCTCCTCGGTGCTGACGTCGGTGAGGAACAGGTCCGCGTGCCGGGGGCGGAAGCCGCCGTTGCCGGCGACGTAGAGGTTCCAGCCCTGCTCCGTGGCGATGATGCCGAAGTCCTTGCTGCGGGCCTCGGCGCACTCGCGGGCGCAGCCGCTCACCGCCGACTTGAGCTTGTGCGGGGCGCGCAGCCCTCGGTAGCGCAGCTCCAGCTCGATGGCCAGGCCGACCGAGTCCTGCACGCCGTACCGGCACCAGGTCTCGCCGACGCAGCTCTTCACCGTGCGCAGCGCCTTGCCGTACGCGTGCCCGGACTCGAAGCCCGCGTCCACCAGGCGGTGCCAGATCTGCGGCAGCTGCTCGACCCGCGCGCCGAACAGGTCGATGCGCTGGCCACCCGTGATCTTCGTGTAGAGCCCGAAGTCGCGGGCCACCTCGCCGATCACGATCAGCTTCTCCGGGGTGATCTCACCGCCGGGGATGCGCGGCACCACCGAGTACGTGCCGTCGCGCTGGATGTTGGCGAGGAAGTGGTCGTTGGTGTCCTGCAGGGCGGCTTCCTCGCCGTCGAGGATGTAGCCGCTGTTGGTCACGGCCAGGATCGACGCGATCGCGGGCTTGCAGATGTCGCAGCCCCGGCCGGTGCCGTGCGCCGCCACCAGCTCGCTGAACGAGCGGATGCCGCGCACCCGGATGATGTCGAACAGTTCCTGGCGCGAGTAGGCGAAGTGCTCGCACAGCGCCTTGGACTGCGCCACCCCGCCCGCGGCCAGCAGCTGCTTGAGCAGCGGGATGCAGGAGCCGCAGCCGGTGCCCGCCTTGGTGCAGGCCTTCAGCCCCGGCACGTCGGTGCAGCCGCCGGCGATGGCGTCGGTGACGTGGTCCTTGGTCACCGCGTGGCAGGAGCACACCTGCGCGGTGCCCGGCAGTTCGGCCTTCGGCGACCCGTCCCCGGCCGGGGCGAGCAGCGCCAGCGGCGGCGCGGGCAGCGGCCCGCCGAGTGAGGCCCGCAGCGTCGGGTACGCGCTGGCGTCGCCGACCAGGATGCCGCCGAGCAGGGTCTTCGCGTCGTCGGTGAGCAGCAGCTTCGCGTACACGCCGGTGACCTGGTCGGTGACGACCACGTCGAGCCCGTCGGCGAACGGCGTGCCGAAGCTGGCCACGTCCACGCCGAGCAGCTTGAGCTTGGTGGAGGTGTCGGGGCGGGCCATCGTCGCCTCGCCGCCGGTCAGCCGGTCGGCGACGACCTCGGCCATCGCGTACCCGGGCGCGACCAGGCCGTAGCAGACCCCGTCACCGGAGTCGACCGACAGCGCGGCGCACTCGCCGATCGCCCACACCGCCGGGTCGGCCGTGGCGCACGAGGCGTCGACCGTGAAGCCGCCGCGCGGGCCGCGGGCCAGGCCGGACGGCTCGGCCAGCTCGTCGCGCGGCCGGATGCCCGCGGCCACGACGACCACGTCCACGTCGAGCGAGCCGCCGTCGTTGAACAGCATCCGGCGTACGCCGTCCGCGTCGCCCTCCAGGCCCGCGCAGCCGCGCCCGGTGTGCACGGTGACGTCCAGCGCCTCGATGTGCCGCTTCAGCACCGCGCCGCCGCCCTCGTCCACCTGCAGCGGCATCAGCCGCGGCGCGAACTCGACGACGTGCGTGGTGATGCCCAGCAGCTTCAGCGCGTTCGCGGCCTCCAGGCCGAGCAGCCCGCCGCCGAGCACCGCGCCGACCCGGCGGCCGCCGGCGGTCGCCCAGTCCTTCAGCGCGGCCAGGTCGTCGAGGGTGCGGTAGACGAAGACACCGGGCAGGTCGCTGCCCGCGATCGGTGGCACGAACGCCCGCGAGCCGGTGGCCAGCACCAGCGCGTCGTACGGTGTCTCGCCGGACGCGCTGTGCACGACCCTGCGCTCCCGGTCGATCCCGGTGACGGCCTCGTTCAGCCGCACGGCGACCCCGTCGGGTGCGCCGCCCAGGTGCAGCGCCCCGGCGTCGTAGTCGTCGAACCAGGCCGACAACCGGACCCGGTCGTACGCCGGGCGGTCCTCCTCGGCCAGCACGGTCACCGACCAGCCCTCGGCGGCCCGCTCCGCGAACGCCTCCAGGAATCGCTGCGCCACCATGCCGTACCCGGCGACGACGAGTTTCTTCATGCCGTCACCTCGCTGCGCTCGGCTCCGTCATGTTCTTCGAGCCGCATGATGAGCTCACTGCGTTCGCTCATTAGGACACCCCCACACTGTCCGAGGTCGACAGCCACCCGACGATGCCGTCAACCGCGTCCTTGCAGCTGCCGCAGCCGGTGGTGGCGCGAGTCTGGGCGACGACGTCGTCGAGCGAGCGGGCGCCGGAGCGCCAGCAGCGCACCAGCGCGCCCTTGGTGACCGTGTTGCACTGGCACACGGTGGCGTTGTCGGGCATGAGCGCGGGCGTGGTCGTGGCGACCGGCGCCTCCGCGCCGCCCAGCGACCGGCCGAGCAGCAGCGCGCGCCGGTCGCGCGGCACCACGCCCTTGCGGTCGAAGAGCTGGATGACCTGGCCGACGCTGGGGTTGTCGCCCAGCATCACCGCGCCGGTCAGCCGATCGTCGCGGATGACCAGGCGGGCGTACGTGCCCCGGGCCGGGTCGGCGAAACTGACGTCCTCGCAGGCGGCGTCCGGTTGCAGGCTGCCCATCGCGGCCAGGTCGATGCCGGAGGCCTTGAGCCGGGTGACCGGCGAACTCGGCACGTACACCGCGTCGGGGTCGGCTCCGGTGAGCCGGGCGGCCAGCACCTTGGCCTGCTCCCAGGCGGGCGCGACCAGCCCGCCGACGACCTCGCCGAACTGCGCGCAGTCACCGATGGCCGAGATACGCCGGTCGGAGGTGGCCAGGCGCCGGTCGATGACGATGCCCCGCTCCACGCGCAGCCCCGCCGCGCGGGCCAGGCCCGTCTCGGCGCGCACCCCGCACGCCAGCACCAGCAGGTCGGCGCGCAGGTTGCGATCGTTGAGCCGCAACGTCACGCCGTCGTCGTCGGCGCTGACCCCGGTCGCCGACGACGCCAGGTGCACGGCCACGCCGTGCTCGGCGAGCGTGCGCACCAGCACCGCGCTGGCGCCCGGGTCGAGCTGCCGCTCCATCAGGTGGCCCACGCCGTGCACGACCTCGACCGCCAGCCCGCGGCCGGCCAGCCCGCGCGCGGCCTCCAGACCGAGCAGCCCGCCGCCGAGCACGAGTGCGCTGCGCGCGCCCTGCGCGGCGTCGAGGATGCGGCGGCAGTCCGCCAGCGTGCGGAACGTGGCGACGCGCGGGTGCGGCTGTGCCAGTCCCGGGATCGGCGGCACGATCGCCTGCGATCCGGTGGCCAGCACCAGGTGGTCGTAACCGAGCTGCTCGCCGTCGTCGAGGGTGACGGTGCGCGCGGCGCGGTCGACGCCGGTGACGGTGACTCCCGTGCGGGTCTTCACCCCGTGCCCGGCGGCCTCGGTCAGCGTGATGTCGGTTTCGCCGTGCTTGCCGGCCAGCACGCTGGACAGCAGGATGCGGTTGTAGGCCCGGTGCGGCTCGGCGCCGAGCACGGTGACCTCGACGCCGGACGCGGCCGACAGTTCGGTCGCCAGCCGGGCGCCGGCCATGCCGTACCCGATGACGATCACGTGGTGGGGGGAGGTGCGGGGTCGCTCGGCAGGCGGCAGGGCAGAGCCATGCCGCGCGGTGTTGCCAGGGTTCATGGTGTCACCGGCTCGATTCGTACGGCACAGACCTTGAACTCCGGCATCCGCGAGATCGGGTCCAACGCGTCGCCGGTGAGCGAGTTGGCCCGGCCCATGCCGGAGTAGTGGAAGGGCGCGAAGAGGGTGTCGGGTCGGATCGTGGTGACCAGCCGGGCGGGCGCGATCATCTCGCCGCGGCGGCTGACCACCCGTACCGTGTCACCGTCGTCGATGCCGAGCCGCTCGGCCAGATCCGGGTTCAGCTCGACGAACGGCCCGCCGGGCAGCGCCGCGATGCGGCGGGTCTGCGCGCCGGACTGGTACTGCGCCAGCACCCGCCCCGTGGTGAGGTAGAGCGGGTACTCGGCGTCGATCTCCTCGGCCACCGGCCGGTGCTCCACCGCGATCAAGCGGGCGCGACCGTCCGGGGTCGGGAAGCCTTCTTCGAAGAGCCGCGGCGTGCCTGCCCGGTCCGCCGCGGGGCACGGCCAGAAAACGCCGTTCTCGGCGTCCACCCGCTCCCACGTGACGCCTGCGTAATCGGCGACCCCTCCGGCGGTGGCCCGCCGCAGCTCTTCGAAGACGGCGCGCGGCTCGGCGGAGAACCCGCCGGACTGCTCGCCACCGGCGACGGAGCGACCGTCCCCGGTTCGGCCGAGCCGGGAGGCCAGCTCGGCCATCACCGCCAGATCCGTCCCTGTCCCTGGCGGTGGCTTGCGGAGGGCGCGGCGCCGCAGCACCCGGCCCTCCAAATTGGTCATGGTGCCGTCTTCCTCCGCCCACTGTGCCACGGGAAGCACCACATCGGCGATGGCCGCGGTCTCGCTCAGCACGAAGTCACAGACAATTAACAGATCCAGCGACCGGAGTCGCTCGGTGATCCGGGCCGCGCGGGGCGCGGAGACCACCGGGTTGGAGCCGAACACCAGCATCGCCTTCGGGCCGCCAGGCTGCCCCAACGCGTCGAGCAGCTCGTACGCGGACAGGCCGGGACCGGGCAGGCTGTCCGGGTCGACACCCCACACACCGGCGACGTGCGCCCGCGCGGCCGGGTCGTCGATCTTCCGGTACCCGGGCAGTTGGTCGGCTTTCTGACCGTGCTCGCGCCCGCCCTGGCCGTTGCCCTGCCCGGTGAGGCAGCCGTAACCGGAGCCGGGGCGGCCGGGCAGCCCGAGGGCCAGGGCCAGGTTGATGAACGCGG
Organism: Catellatospora aurea; assembly: GCF_042663325.1. Taxonomy (NCBI): domain Bacteria; kingdom Bacillati; phylum Actinomycetota; class Actinomycetes; order Micromonosporales; family Micromonosporaceae; genus Catellatospora; species Catellatospora aurea. The sequence goes on along the minus strand of NZ_JBHTAC010000057.1, from coordinate 41,976 downwards.
TGACCGTGTCCACGCCCTTGGCGTGCTGCTCGGCGCCGCGCGCGGTCAGGATGATCGCGCGGTCGGCGCTCGCCAGCGCCCGCGCGGTGGCCTCCAGGTCGGCCACGGGCACCCCGGTGAGCAGCTCCACCCGGGCGGGCCAGTAGCCCGCGACGGTCTGGCGGACCGCGTCCCAGCCGGTGGTGCGCTCGGCCAGGTAGGCCTGGTCGGTCAGGCCCTCGGCGACCACGATGTGCAGCAGGCCCAGCGCGAGCGCCAGGTCGGTGCCGGGGGTGGGCTGCAGGTGCAGGGTGGCGGCGCGCGCCGTCGGGGTGGCCCGCGGGTCCACGACGATCTGGGTGCCGCCGCGCTGGCGCTGCTCGGTGAGGTATCGGGCGAAGGGCGGCATGGTCTCGGCGACGTTCGCGCCGATCAGCAGCAGGGTGTCGGCCTCGGCGATGTCCGCCATCGGGAACGGCAGCCCGCGGTCGATGCCGAACGCGCGGTTGCCGGCGGCCGCCGCCGAGCTCATGCAGAAGCGGCCGTTGTAGTCGATGTTGGCGGTGCGCAGCGCCACCCGGGCGAACTTGCCCAGCGCGTATGCCTTCTCATTGGTGAGCCCGCCGCCGCCGAACACCGCGACCGCGTCGCGCCCGTGTGTCTCCTGCACCCGGCGGATGCCGTCGACGATGACGCCGTACGCCTCGTCCCAGGTCGCCGGCTTTCCCTTGATCAGCGGGGTGGTCAGCCGCTCGGGGTGGTCCAGCAGCTCGGCCGATGTCCAGCCCTTCTGGCAGAGCCCGCCGCGGTTGGTGGGGAAGTCGCGTGCGGCGACCTCGACCCGCCCCTCCGGCGTCTCGCGCAGGGTCATCCCGCACTGCAGGGCGCAGTACGGGCAGTGGGTGGCGACCTCACGCGGCGACCCGAGCAACGGCAGTGCCGTGGCTCGAGTGGCGGGTGGGGCCGAGGGCGTCATGTGCGAAATCCTGCGGTCCGGGAGTTTCGCCGGGACGTCCCCCGTGTTTCCAACCTGCTAAGAGCGGCGCACGTCGCGCGCGAAACCGCTGTTGGTGACGTTGCGCCCGGCGCGGGGCCGACCGGAGGGGGGCGTTTTGCGGGGTCAGCCGTCCAGTGACCGTGATGATCGTCCGAATGGTCGATTATCCCATCCGGGCGCTTACGGTTACGATGACGTCACAGTGCGTAAAAGTGCTCAGAATGGGTGATTTTCACTCACGGATCTGGCATGAAGAACAGGATGACTCGTGGTCACACCGGGCGTAATCTAATCGGCATGACTGCCAAAGTAACGCTGTCCTTCACGGACGAGACGATTGAGGAAGCGCGTCGGTACGCCGAGCGCGACGGGCTGTCGCTGTCGGCTTGGATGGACCAAGCCGCGCGGGAGAAGGCCCTGCGGGAACTGTTCACCGCGCACGCGGACGTGGTGCGCCGGGCGGGCGTCGACCGGCTGGAGAAGAACGCGCTGGACGATGAGCGCGAAGTCGAATTGGTACGCCTGGAACTGTCAGGACGGGGGCGGCGTGCTGCGTAGAGGCGAGATCTGGCGGATCGACGGGGCCCGCGAAAGGCTCGGCCTGGTCATCAGCTCGGATGTGTACAACAGCACCGATGTGCCGATCGTCATCGTCGCGGAGGTCGTCGAGGAGGACGAGCTCCGCGACTCGCCGCTGGCGGTGCCGATGGGCGAGCTGATCATCATGCCCGACCGGGTGTCGTCACCCATGAAGAAGTGGTTCACCGACATGGTGGACGTCGTCGACACCGACACGATGCGCAAGGTCGGCCGGGCCTTGCGCATCATCCAGGACCTTTAACTTTCCCCGTCGTCCTTGGGGCACTGCTCCCGCATCGAGGTGTGCAGCGGGGCGAACAGCTCCGTCAGCTGCACCAGCTGCCGCGGGGTCAACCGGTCGATGAAGATCGAGCGCACCAGCTCGACGTGATACGGCGCGACCCGCCGGATCGTCTCCCACCCCTCGTCGGTGAGCACGGCGAACTGCCCACGCCGATCGGACGGGCAGCTCTGCCGGCGCACCAGCCCGGCGCGCTCCATCCGGGTGATCTGGTGTGACAGCCGGCTCTTCTCCAGCAGCATCACCTGGGCCAGCTCCGACATGCGCAGGCGCCGGTCGGGCGCCTCGGAGAGGCTCACCAGCACCCCGTAGTCGGTCCCGGAGAGGTCGTGCTGTGCCATCCCCCGCTCCAGCTCGGCCAGCACGAGCTTCGCGGTGAAGATGAAACTGCGCCACGCCTCCTGCTCCTGGTCGTTGAGCCAGGAGACCTCTTCCGTCTGCGTCGCGATGGTCACCATGCATCACACCCTAGAGGGGTGGGGACACCTGCCCCCACCCCTCATCGTCTCTATCAGGCCGTCTTTACGACATCGTCGTACGAGAGCCGGGGGTTGCGGTCGTACCAGGCGCCCTCGCCCGGCTTGCCGATGTTCACCACGGCCAGCACCCGGTGCTGCCCGTCGGCGAAGAACTCCTTCTCGATGCCGGTCGCGTCGAAGCCGGTCATCGGGCCGGCGGCCAGCCCGGCCGCGCGCACGCCCAGGATGAAGTAGCCCACCTGCAGCGCGGCGTTGAACTGCGCGGTGTGGGCGCGGGCGGCGTCGTCGCCGGTGAACCAGTCACGGATGCCGGGGGCGTGCGGGAACAGGTCGGGCAGGCGGTCGTGGAAGTTCGTGTCCGCGGCGAGGATGGCCACCAGCGGAGCCTTGCCGGTCTTCTCCTTGTTGCCGTCGGCCATCTGCTCGACCAGGCGCTCACGGGCCTGCTCGGAACGCACCAGCACCACCCGCAGCGGCTGCATGTTCAGCGAGGTGGGCGCGTACTTGACCAGGTCGTAGATCGCCCGCACCTGCTCGTCGGTCACCGGCTCATCGGTGAACGTGTTGGCGGTGCGCGCGCTACGGAACAGCAGGTCCTGCGCGTGGTTGTCGAGAACGAGCGACATTGTCTTTCCTCCGAAGTCGGTCTGGCCGTGTCAGCCACCTGTCACCAACTTTGGTGAAACTTCAACTATTTCGCAAGCACCAACGCTGTGGCGTACCCGACACCCATCCCAGCGCCGACCAGCGACAACTCTTAAAGAGTCGCGGTCTCAGGGGTGACCTGAGACCGCGACTCTTTAAGAGTTGCGACAGAGGAAGGGTGGGGGAGGGGCGGTCAGACGCCCGCGTGGGCGAGGCTGGGGGCCTGGGTGACCAGGACGCGGCGGCGCAGGTAGCACCACCAGGTGACGGCGAGGCAGGTGCCGTACATCACGGCGAACCAGCCGAAGGCGGTGCCGATGCCGCCGGTCGCGTTGATCGAGTCGCTGATGGCCCGGGGCAGGTAGAAGCCGCCGAGCGCGCCGACGGCCCCGGCGATGCCCAGCGTGGCCGCAGACTCCCGCTTCGCGGTGGTCAGGTCCTTCGAGGTGGCCGCGAAGATCGCCGGGATCATGCGGTAAGTCGAGCCGTTGCCCGCGCCGGCGGCCGTGAACAGCAGCAGGAACGCGGCGAGGAAACCGCCCATGCTCTTGGCCTGGACCGCCATGACGACGCCGTACGAGCCGACGCCCATGATCATGAAGCAGGCTGCGGTGACCCTGGCTCCGCCGACCTTGTCCGACAGCCAGCCGCCGAACGGGCGGGCCAGCGAGCCGACCAGCGGGCCGGTGAAGGCCAGGGTGATCGTCGCCGCGCCCAGGTGGGCGGTCGGGGCCTGCGGGAACTGCAGCTTGAGCACGAGCGGGAAGGCGGCGGAGTAGCCCAGGAACGAGCCGAAGGTGCCGATGTAGAGGAAGGACATGATCCACGTGTGCGCCCGCTTGACCGTGGCGAACTGGGCCTTCAGCGGCGACTTCGCCACTTCGAGGTTGTTCATGAACAGGCGGGCGCAGAGCGCGGCGGCCAGCACCAGCGGCAGCCACATCAGCCCGCCGTACACCAGGCCGAAGGACAGCGCGATCGGCACCACCAGCTGCATCACGCTGATGCCGAGGTTGCCGCCGGCCGCGTTCAGGCCGAGCGCGACGCCCTTCTCCTTCTCCGGGTAGAAGAAGGAGATGTTGGTCATGGAGGAGGCGAAGTTGCCGCCGCCGAGGCCGGCCGTCGCGGCGACGAGCAGCACCGCCCAGTACGGCGGCCTGGCCGTGACCGCGAACACCATGCCCGCGATCGGGATCAGCAGCAGCAGTGCGCTGATCATGGTCCAGGTGCGCCCGCCGAACCGGGTAACCGCGAAGGTGTACGGGATGCGCATCAGCGCCCCGATCAGGTTCGGCAGCGCGACCAGCCAGAACTTCTGGTCGACGGTGAACGGGAAGGCGGCGGCCGGCATCGCCACCACCACGACGCTCCAGAGCGTCCACACGGAGAAGCCCAGGTGCTCGGCGAAGATGGAGAACACCAGGTTCCGCCGGGCGACTCGGCGGCCGGTGGAGGCCCAGAACTGCGGGTCCTCGGGGTCCCAGTTGCTGATCGCGGCGGGCTTCGATGCCGGCGGCGCAGGCGCGATGGCGGTCATGACCAGCAAATTACGAACATGTGATTGCCATGTTGTTCCGATGCGCGTACCCGTGGTGTGAACCCTGCCGCACCGCGCGACCTCGATCGCTGTGAGCCGGCGGCGGGAAACCGGACATCGAACGGCATACCACAGGGCAAGCAGGCCGTTTTGACCTCGCCGGGAGGCACCGGGTATCGTTAGCGGCTGTTGTGCGAGAGGTGGCGTCGAGCCGGTAGTCCTGATGCTCAGGTAGGCTTGTCGTTCGCGCGCCGGTCCGTTTGCGACCGGCCGGCATCGCAGAATCCGTTGGTCGTGGGCAGGTTCGCCCGCGGTCACACAGACCTACGACGAGACAAGGTAGACCTGTGCGTACGTACAGCCCGAAGCCGGGTGAGATCGAGCGTCAGTGGCACGTTATCGACGCTTCTGACGTCGTGCTGGGCCGGCTCGCCACCCACACCGCCAATCTCCTGCGCGGTAAGCACAAGCCGACTTTCGCGCCGCACGTCGACACCGGCGACTTTGTGGTCATCATCAACGCCGGCAAGGTTGCCCTCACCGGCAACAAGCGCGCGACCAAGATCGCTTACCGGCACTCCGGCTACCCCGGTGGTCTGAAGCAGGTCGGCTACGAGGAGCTGCTCACCAAGCGCCCCGAGAAGGCGATCGAGCTGGCCGTCAAGGGCATGATCCCCCACAACAAGCTGGGCCGTCAGATTCTGTCGAAGCTGAAGGTCTACGCTGGCGCGGAGCACCCGCACGCCGCTCAGCAGCCGGTGCCGTTCGAGATCAAGCAGATCGCGCAGTGAGCGCGGACGAAGGAATCACCATGACCGACACTTCCGTGCCGACCCAGGCCGTGGTCGAGGCTGAGGCTGAGGCCTCGGTCGTCGTTGCTGCCAAGCCGGCCACCCCGAAGTTCAAGGGCGACCGCCCGATCCAGACCGTTGGCCGCCGCAAGCAGGCCGTCGTCCGGGTGCGTCTGATCCCGGGCACCGGCAAGATCACCTGCAACGGCCGGGAGCTGGAGAAGTACCTCCCCAGCAAGGTCGCGCAGCAGTCGGTGCGGGAGCCGCTCGTGCTCGCGGAGAAGGGCGAGACCCTCGACGTCGTCGCGAACCTGCGCGGCGGCGGCATCAGCGGTCAGGCCGGCGCGCTGCGCCTGGCCATCGCGCGCGCCCTGTGCGAGCTCGACATCGACGACCGCCCGGCGCTGAAGAAGGCCGGCTTCCTCACCCGTGACGCTCGCGTCACCGAGAGCAAGAAGTACGGTCTCAAGAAGGCCCGTAAGGCCCCGCAGTACTCCAAGCGTTGATCGCTGCCTTCTGATCGGCCGGGCACGCTCCTGCTTCACGGCGGGATGGCGTGCCCGGCCTTTCGACTTTGGCCCCTCACCCTGCGGGCCGGGTCGTCTCGAACCCCTCCTTTCGCACCCCACAGAAAGGGCCACCCGGATGGCACGCCTTTTCGGCACCGACGGCGTACGCGGTCTGGCCAACGCGGACCTCAGCCCCGAGCTCGCTCTCTCGCTGGCCGTCGCCGCGGCGCACACCCTGCCCGACCCTGATCGGGAGCAGCCGCCCCTGGTGGTGGTCGGTCGCGACCCCCGGGCCAGCGGCGAGATGCTGGAGGCGGCGGTGGTCGCGGGCCTGGCCAGCGCCGGGGCCAACGTGGTGCGGGTCGGCGTGCTGCCGACGCCCGGCGTGGCATACCTGACCGCCGAGGTGCGGGCCGACTTCGGCGTGATGATCTCCGCCAGCCACAACCCGATGCCGGACAACGGCATCAAGTTCTTCGCCGCCGGCGGGCACAAGCTGACCGACGAGCAGGAGGACGCCATCGAGGCCGCGCTCGGCGCGACCTGGACGCGTCCCACCGGAGCCCAGGTCGGGCGGGTGCACGACCTGCTGGACGGGGCCGAGCACTACACCACGCACCTGGTGCAGGCGACCGGCCACCCGCTCGCCGGGCTCAAGGTCGTCGTCGACTGCGCGCACGGCGCGGCCAGCGACGTGGCGCCCGAGGCGTTCCGCGAGGCCGGGGCCGAGGTCATCGCCATCAACGCCGAGCCCGACGGTCTCAACATCAACGACGAGTGCGGCGCGACCCACCTGGGGCCGCTGAAGGCGGCCGTGGTCGAGCACGGCGCGCACCTGGGCATCGCGGTCGACGGCGACGCCGACCGGTGCCTGGCGGTCGACGCGTCCGGCGCCGAGGTGGACGGCGACCAGATCATGGCGATCCTCGCGCTGGCCATGCGCGACGCGGGCGCGCTGGCGAACGACACCCTGGTCGCGACCGTGATGAGCAACCTCGGGCTGCGCATCGCCATGCGCGAGGCGGGCATCACCCTGGTCGAGACCAAGGTCGGCGACCGGTACGTGCTGGAGGAGCTGCGCGCCGGGGGCTTCAGCCTGGGCGGGGAGCAGAGCGGCCACGTCGTCTTCACCGAGCACGCGACCACGGGTGACGGTGTGCTGACGGGCCTGCGCCTGCTGGCCCGGGTGGCGCAGACCGGCAAGCCGCTGGCCGAGCTGGCCGCCGTGGTGAACCGGCTGCCCCAGGTGCTGATCAACGTGCGGGTGGCCGACAAGGCCGTGGCCCGCGCACCGGAGATCCTGGCCGTGGTCGCCGCGGCCGAGGCGCAGCTGCACGGCAGCGGACGGGTGCTGCTGCGCCCGTCGGGCACCGAGCAGCTGGTCCGGGTGATGGTCGAGGCTGCGAGCGAGGACATCGCGCAGAAGATCGCCGAGGACATCGCCGCCGACGTACGGGCGGCCAGCCCGGCGGTGTGAGGCACCGACAAGACATGAGAAAGGGCGTCCCGCGGCTGCGGGACGCCCTTTCGCGTTCTGTGGTGTCAGCCGGCCACGAACACGCTGATGCAGGTGGCCGCGCCGCCCGAGCCGTCCCGCTTCTGCCGCTCGGTGCCGTCGACGGAGATGGAGCAGCCGGTCACGTTCCCGTCGCCGCCCGGCGAGCGGAACGCGATCACCGACAGGCCGAACGAGTCGCTGTTCAGGGTGAAGTTCTTGGTCCACGGCAGGGTGACCGTCTCGGTCTGCGTGTTGCCGGGCCCCTCCGAGTACGTGATCATCGCCTGCCCGGTGCCCTCGACCGCGTAGCGCACCGAGTGCGAGCCGGTGGGGTCCCCGGTGGCCACGCCGACGCTGGGGATCATGTCCGGCAGGTCCTCGATCGCCTCGCCGGCCTTGTAGAAGAGGTAGTAGCCGCCGACGCCGCAGACCGCGCACAGCAGCAGCACGACGCCGAGGATGATGCCCACGATCAGGCCGGTCTTGCTCTTCTTCGGCGGCTGCACCGGCGAGCCGTATCCCGCGGCGCTGTACGCCGGAGGCTGGTTGGGGTTGTACGGCGGCGGTGGGGGCTGGTTCGGGTTGTAGGCGGGGGGCTGCGCCTGGTTCGGGTCGTACGGCGGGGGGTAGCTCATGCGTTCTTCTCCTGGCTGCACTCATCGGCGGGGGAGACGGCGCGACGGGCAGGGGACCCGCGCTGCTCACTCACCCGCGGATGGTAGGCCCCGCGCGCTCATCGGGGGCATGTGCTGGCAGCAATCCGTCACTTATCGGGCAGGCCCAGGTCCGTCCAGGTTGCAATCAAACGTGGTGCGTGATTGACCGGGTTCCGAACATGCAATGTGAGCGAAACTCCGCTAAGGTAACGGGCATGTGCGGGATCGTGGGATACGTGGGCGGCCAGCAGGCGCTCGGAGTGGTGTTGGACGGGCTGCGGCGGCTGGAATACCGGGGTTACGACTCCGCCGGCGTCGCCGTGCTGGCGGACAGCCGGCTGCTGCTGGCCAAGAAGGCCGGCAAGCTGTCGAATCTGGAGAAGATGCTGGCCGAGGCCGCCGAGGCGGACCTGCGCGCGGGAACCACGGGCATCGGTCACACCCGCTGGGCCACCCACGGCGGTCCCACCGATCGCAACGCCCACCCGCACCTGTCGGCCGACGGCCGCATCGCGGTGATCCACAACGGCATTATCGAGAACTTCGCGAAGCTGCGGGCCGAATTGCAGGCCGAAGGCATCGAGTTCGCCAGCGACACCGACACCGAGTGCGTCGCGCACCTGCTGGCCGCCGAGCTGGCCGGCATCGCGGGCAGCCCGCAGGCACTGGCCGACGCGATGCGCCGGGTCTGCGGTCGCCTGGAGGGCGCGTTCACCCTGCTCGCCGTCGACGCGCAGGCGCCCGGCGCGGTGGTCGGCGCGCGCCGCAACTCCCCGCTGGTGGTGGGCCGCGGCAACGGCGAGAACTTCATGGCCAGTGACGTCAGCGCGTTCATCGAGCACACCCGCGAGGCGATCGAGCTGGGCCAGGACCAGGTCGTGCTGATCACGGCCGACGCCATCGAGATCACCGACTTCTTCGGCAACCCGGCCGAGGGTCGTGACTACCACGTGGACTGGGACGCCCGCGCCGCCGAGAAGGACGGCCACGCCTGGTTCATGCTCAAGGAGATCGCCGAGCAGCCGCAGGCCGTGGCCGACACGCTGCGCGGCCGCATCGGCGAGACCGGCGAGATCATGCTCGACGAGGTCCGGCTCACCGACCAGGACCTGCGCGACGTCGACAAGGTCTTCATCGTCTCCTGCGGCACGTCGTACCACGCCGGGCTGGTCGCCAAGTACGCGATCGAGCACTGGACACGCATCCCGTGCGAGGTCGAGCTGGCCAGCGAGTTCCGCTACCGCGACCCGGTGCTCGACCGGTCCACGCTGGTCGTGGTCATCTCGCAGTCCGGCGAGACCATGGACACCCTGATGGCGCTGCGGCACGCCAAGGAGCAGAAGGCCCGGGTGCTGGCCATCTGCAACACCAACGGCTCCACCATCCCGCGCGAGTCCGACGCCGTGCTCTACACCCACGGCGGCCCCGAGATCGCCGTCGCCTCCACCAAGGCGTTCCTGACCCAGCTCGCCGCCTGCTTCCTGGTCGGCCTGCACCTGGCCCAGGTGCGCGGCGTGAAGTACGCCGACGAGGTGGCCGCGGTCGTCGCGCAGCTGCAGGAGATGCCCGGCAAGATCGAGAAGGTGCTGGCGGGCATGGACCCGGTCCGGGAGCTGGGCCGCGAGCTGGCCGAGGCGAAGGCGACCACGGTGCTGTTCATCGGCCGCCACGTGGGCTACCCGGTGGCGCTGGAGGGCGCGCTGAAGCTCAAGGAACTGGCGTACATGCACGCCGAGGGCTTCGCCGCGGGCGAGCTCAAGCACGGCCCGATCGCGCTGATCGGCGGCCCGTCCGAGGACCCGGTCTCCGGCACTCCGGTCGGCCACGGCACGCCGGTGGTCTGCATCGTGCCCTCGCCGGCCGGGCGCGGCCTGCTGCACGACAAGATCGTCAGCAACATCCAGGAGGTGCGGGCCCGGGGCGCGCACACCATCGTCATCGCGGAGGAGGGCGACGAGGCCGTCGTCCCGTACGCCGACGTGCTGGTGCGGGTGCCGCGCACGCCCACGCTGCTGGCCCCGTTCGTGACGACCGTGCCGCTGCAGGTGCTCGCCGCGGCGATCGCCGACGCCCGCGGGCACGACGTCGACCAGCCCCGCAACCTGGCCAAGTCCGTCACGGTCGAGTAGTCCGCATCACCGGCCCCGGCCGCCCGCACCTACCGCGGGCCGCCGGGGCCGTCTGCTGCGCGGCCTCCGGCAGCGGTCACGGCACGGGGCCGTTCGCCGTTCCGTGCTCGCCGGTCACGATCTCGGCCATGCGCTGCAGGGCCGGGCTGTGCTCGTCGAAGTACAGGCCGTGCGCCTGGAACGGGTCGGCGCCCCGGCTCGACGGGAACACCCGCGCGCCGAACTGCTCCGACGACGGGTCCACGCCGTGCCACAGATCGGCGTTGCCGCGCACCACCGCGTCCACGGTCGAGCCGGCGAACATGTAGGCCGGTCCGCCGAGCGCGTTCAGCGCCAGCTCGCCTTTCGAGGGCGCGTTCAGCACGATGTCGTTGGGAGCCGTGGACGCCCACACGTGCCCCGGCCGGGCCAGCTCGGCGGCGCTGCCCACGCCCATGCCGGGGCTGCCCAGCGCGACGATCTCGTCGGCGGCGACCGTGCCGTCCCGCTCGGTGACCCCGACCATGAGGCTGCCGTAGGAGTGGCCGATCAGGCTCAGGTGCGCGGGTTCGCCCTGGTGCGCGACGACCAGCCCGGCCTGGAACGAGCTGAGGTCGCCGCGCGCGGCCAGCGCGGCGCGGTCGCTCGCCGCGTCGAGCCCGTCGGGCGGGTCGTACCCCAGCCACATCACCGTCGCCGTCGTGGTGTCCGGGGCCAGCTCCGCCGCTCGAGCCTGCAACGCCGCAGCCCGGTCCACCTCGACGGCGAACCCGTCCAGCGAGGTGCCCACGCCCGGCACGTAGGTGGCCACGTGGTCGCTGCCGTCGGGGTCGCCGAAGGCCACCACCAGCCGGCCGTCCCCGCTCGGATCCAGCCGCAGCAGGTACGCCCGCGGGTCGGCCTGGTCGAGCCGCGCCGCCAGGCCGGTCAGCGCGGTCAGCCGCTCCTGCGCGCCCGCTGCCGGCGGGTGGGCCGCGGCGGCGTCGCGCAGCCGGTCGAGTTCCCGGTCGAGCAGTTCGCGATTGGCGCGGTCGCGCACGGCTGCGGGCACCCCGTCGAGCCTGCCCAGATCCTCCGGCCGCAGCGCCACCAGCCAGGCCCGCTCTGCCTCGGTCAGCCCGGCCCACCAGCGCGCGACGTCTGCCGGGGTGCCGCTCGCGGGCAGCGGAACGGGCGTGCCGGACCACGCCTGGGCGGCCGCCTTGGCCAGCGCGGTGAGGCGGCGGGCGGTGTCCTCGTCGCTCGCTCGGGCCTCCCGCACCACCGCGTCGATCTCGGCGGAGACCCGCACCGCCAGCGCCACGTCGGACGCCCCGGGAGCCGGCACACCGAACGGAACCGGCTGCGCCGCGCCGCCCGGCGCAGCTCCGGCCCACCCGACGAGCCCCGCCGGAACGCTGCCCTGGCCGCCACCCGTACCAGCCGGAACGCTGCCCTGGCCGCCACCGGTGCCGGCGGGGACGCCGCCCTGGCCGCCGGGAGCGCCGGGCGGGCCGCCCCGGGCGATGTCGGGCACGACGACGCTCACGTGGCCGTCCGCGGACACCTGCACGGCGGTGCCCCGCGTCGCGGCCAGTGCCTCGGCGAGCCGCCGCTGTAGCAGCCGGATGCGGTCGGCGTGCCGCCACAGCAGCTGGTCGACCTCCAGCAGCGCGGGCGGGGCGGTGGCGAGCCGCCGGGCCAGCGCCGCGCCGGACTCCCGGCCCGCGACGGCCGCGGTGCCGCCGTGCCAGACCTGCTCCTGACGGCGCAGCCGATGGGCCAGCTCGTCGTGGTGCTCGTCCAGCGCCCGGCTCAGCCGCCGCCAGGCGACAGCACTGTCGACCCAGCGCGCGGGATCGGCGGCCAGCACCATCGCGTACGTGACGGTCATCGGCGCACCGCCATCGCGGCGATCTTGCGGGCCAGGCCCGAGTCACGGTCGGCGTAGCTCGCCCCGGCCAGGCACAGCCGCTGCCCGAAGACGCCCAGGTCCTCGGCGAAGCCGACCAGGTACGTGCCCACCTCGTGGGCCAGCCGGACCTGCGCGCCGCTCACCGCCCAGCCCGACGGCCCGCTGGTGAGCCCGTTGGCGTACGGCACCTCGCGCGCGACCGCGTCGGCCAGCCGCTGCAGCCCGCCACCCAGTCTGATCAGCTCGTCCGGCTCGACGTGCACCGGCTCGGGCACTGTCCCGGAAGGATTCTCGGCGTCCATGCCGACGATGCTTCCCGCCCTGAGCCGCCCCCGGCCAGCCTTGTGGATAACTCGGAGCCCGCCCGCCCGCAGGTTGTCCACAGCCCTTGTCCACAGGTGACCGCCCTGGTAGAGGGCCTGTGGACAAAGACCGAGGAGTCAGCCGCCGTGCACCAGGCGGCCGGCTGCCCAGGTGAGTTCGGCGCGGGCCGCCCCGATCTCCTTCGGCGGTCCCGCGAACGGGTCGCGGTCCAGCACGGTCAGATCGGCGCGCAGGCCGGGCGCGATCCGCCCGGAGTCGTCGAAGTGGTTCACGTACGCCGACCCGGCCGTGTACGCCGCCAGCGCCGTGTCCAGATCGATCGCCTGCTCGGGGCCGAGCGGCGACTCGTCGAACCGGTAGCCGACCCGGTTCACCGCCACGTGGATCGCCCGCATCGGGTCGGGGTCGGACACCGGCCAGTCACTGCCCGCGGCCAGCCGGCCACCGCCGCGGTGCACCGCCCCGAACGGGTACTGCCAGGTCGCGCGCTCCGCGCCGAGGAACGGGATGGTCAGCTCGTCCATGGCGGGCTCGTGCGCGGCCCACAGCGCCTGCATGGTCACGGTCAGCCCGAGCCGGGCGAAGCGGGGCACGTCGGCGGGGTGTACGACCTGGACGTGCGCCACGTGGTGACGCCGCGGCGAACCGGCGACGCGCTCCACGGCGTCCAGCACCTCCCGGGTGGCCCGGTCGCCGATGGCGTGGAAGTGGACCTGGAAACCCGCCGCGTCCAGGGCCGACACGACCTCGTTCAGGTCGGCCGGCGCGACCCGGGAGATGCCGCGGCGGTCGGTGGCGCAGCCGCAGCCGTCCAGGTAGGGCTCGATCATCGCGGCGGTGAAGTTCTCCGCCACCCCGTCCTGCATGATCTTGACGGTTTCGGCGCGGAAGTTCGCCCCGCCCGCGGTCCGGGCCCGCTCCCGGCGCTCCACCAGTTCGTCGAGCTGCTCCGGGCCGCGCGACGGCTCCCACCACAGCGCACCCCGTACCCGCGCGGTCAGCAGCCCGGCGGCGTCCGCGGCCAGGTACGCCTCGAACGCGTCCGGCCAGCCGCCGTAGTCGCCCACGATCGCGTCCTGCCAGGCCGTCACGCCGAGCGCGTGCAGCCGGGACTGGGCCAGCAGCAGCGCCCGCCGGATCTCGGCCGCGTCCGGCCGCGGCGCCACCCCGCTGACCAGCTCCATCGCGCTCTCGTGCAGCACCCCGGTGGGTTCGCCGGCGGCGTCGCGCTCGATCCGGCCGCCCTCGGGGTCGGGGGTGTGCCGGTCGATCCCGGCCAGCGCCAGCGCGCGGGAGTTGCACCAGGCGCTGTGCGCGTCGCGTACGGCCAGGTAGACCGGGCGGTCGGGGACGACCCGGTCCAGCATGTCCCGGTCCGGCTGGCCGCCGCCGAAGGCGTCGTAGGACCAGCCCGCGCCCATCACCCAGGCCCGGTCGGGATGGGCGTGGGCATACCGGGCCACCTCGCCCAGGTAACCCGCCGCGTCGTGCTGCTCGGTCAGCTCGCAGCGCAGCAGGTTCAGCCCGGCGAACACCGGGTGCACGTGCGCGTCCTGGAAGCCCGGCAGCAGCAGCCGCCCGGCCAGGTCCACGACCTCCGTACGCCCGGTGACCAGCTCTTTCATCTCGGCGTCGGAGCCCATCGCGGCGATCACCCCGCGGTCGACGGCCACCGCGGTCGCACCCGGCGACCCGTACACGTTGCCCGAGCGAAGTACCAGATCCACACCTGAGACCTTAAGGTCAACACGTGATTGTCTCGGTGGGCAACGACGTCGTCCTGGTCGACCGTTTCGCTGCGGCGCTGCGGCGCACCCCGATGCTGACGGAGCGCCTGTTCACCGAGGCCGAGCGCACCACCCGCAGCGGCAACCCGCGCTCGCCCGAATCGCTGGCGGCCCGGTTCGCGGCCAAGGAGGCCGTCGCCAAGGCGCTGGGCGCGCCGGCCGGCATGCAGTGGCACGACTGCGAGATCGTCGTCGACGCCGACGGCCGGCCCTGGCTGACCGTCTCCGGCACCGTCGCCGCGGTCGCCGCCGAACGCGGCGTCGAGCGCTGGCACCTGTCGCTGTCGCACGACGGCGGCATCGCGTCGGCCGTCGTCATCGCCGAAGCGGGCCGGTGAGCGGGGTTCGGCCACGCGCGGCGGGCACGGCAGGCGAGACTCAGGCACAGACGAGCGGGACGGAGTTCTGCGTATGAGGTCGGTCTACCGGGTGGCGCAGGTGCGGGCCGCCGAGTCCGCGCTGATGGCGACGCTGCCCGCGGGCACGCTGATGCAGCGCGCCGCCGCGGGGCTCGCCCGCCGCTGCGCGGTCACCCTGCGCGGGCTCGGCAGGGTGTACGCCTCCCGCGTGGTGCTCCTGGTCGGTCCCGGCGACAACGGCGGCGACGCGCTTTTCGCGGGAGCGCTGCTGGCGCGGCAGGGAGTCCAGGTCGGGGCACTGCTGAGCGATCCCGAGCGGGCCCACGCCGAGGGCCTGGCCGCGCTGCGCGGCGCGGGCGGCCGGGTGCTGAGCGACTGGCCGAAACGGCTCGACCTGGTCGTCGACGGGCTGCTCGGCATCGGCGCGACCGGCGCGCTGCGCGGCTCCGCGCTGACACTGGCCGAGCAGCTCGCCGCGCTGTCCCCGCGCCCGCCCGTGATCGCGGTGGACGTGCCGTCCGGGGTCGCCGTGGACACCGGCGACGTGCCCGGCACCGCGATCCGCGCCGACGTCACCGTCGCGTTCGGCTGCCTCAAGCCCGCCCACGTGGTCGGCCCGGCCGCGGTCCTGGCCGGGCAGGTCGAACTCGTCGACATCGGCATCGTCCCGCACCTGGTCGGCGACCCCGCGCTGCGCGTCGCGGACACCGCCGACATCGCCGCCTGGTGGCCGCAGCCCGGACCGGTCTCGGACAAGTACACCCGCGGCGTCGTCGGCGTGGCCACCGGCTCGGCCGGTTACCCCGGCGCGGCCCTGCTCTCCCTGTCCGGCGCGCTCGCCGGCCCGGCCGGGCTGGTCCGCTACGCCGGGTCGGCGCACGAGATCGTGGTGCCCGCGCATCCCAGCGTCATCGCCGCGCCGCGGCTGGCCGAGGCGGGACGCGTGCAGGCCTGGGTCTGCGGCAGCGGCCTGGGCACCGACGAGCGGGCCGCCGCCGAGGTGCGGGGCGTGCTGGCCGCCCCCGTGCCCGCGCTGCTCGACGCGGACGCGATCACCCTGCTCGTCGACGGCTCCATGGCGAACGAGCTGCGCAGCCGGGACGCGCCGACGGTGCTCACCCCGCACGACCGGGAGTACGCCCGCCTCGCCGGGCAGGACCCCGGCCCGGACCGGGTCGCCGCCGCCCAGAAACTGGCCTCGTGGACCCGGTCGGTGGTGCTGCTCAAGGGCGACCGCACCGTCGTGGCCGGACCGTCGGGCGAGGCCTGGGTCAACCCGACCGGCACCCCGGCGCTGGCCACCGGCGGCACCGGCGACGTGCTGTCCGGCCTGCTCGGCTCCCTGCTCGCGGCGGGCCTCCCGGCGATCCGGGCGGCGGTCGCGGCAGCCTACGTGCACGGCCTCGCCGGCCGCATCGCAGCCGAGTCCGGCCCGGTCACCGCCGTCGACGTGGCGGCATCCCTCCGCCCCGCCGTAGCCTCCCTCACCCGCATGCCCACCGGCACGGCCCCCGTCCGCCCCACCTGACTCCACCAGGCCAGGCTTTTCCGCACATTCCATGAAGGAGCAGGATGCCCGCCCGGACTCGCGAAGGGGGTCAGGCGCGGTCGGCGGTGGCTTCGGAGAGGGGGGCGATGCGGTCGGGCCAGTCGCCGTGGTGGGGGATCAGGGCGATGGTGCGGGAGTCGTCGTCGCGGCGGTCGATGCGGACCTCGAGGTACGCGTCGGAGAGCTGCTCGACCATGCCCTCGCCCCACTCGACCAGGGTCACCGAGTCCTCGACGGACGCGTCCAGGTCCAGGTCGTCGACCTGGGCGCGGGGATCGGTGACGTTGCCCAGCCGGTACGCGTCCACGTGCACCATCGGCACCGTGCCGCCCGCGGTGCGGTCGGGGCGGTGCACCCGCGCGATGACGAACGTCGGGGAGGTCACGTCACCGAGCACCCGCAGCCCGCGCCCGATGCCCTGGGCGAGCGCGGTCTTGCCGGCCCCGAGCGGACCGCTCAGCACGAGGAGGTCACCGGCGCGCAGCACCCCGGCCAGGCGGGAGCCGAAGTCGCGGGTGTCGTCGACCGTCTTGAGGATCACAGCAGCTCCAGCTCGTCCAGGAAGGTGATGAGGGCCTGGTTGACCTCGTCGGCGTGCTCCAGCATCACCACGTGCCCGCTGTCCGGGACCAGCACCATCTTGGCGTGCGGCAGCAGCCGGCAGATCTCCTCGGAGTGGGACACGGGGGTGATCAGGTCGGCGTCGCCGACGACGACCATGACGGGCACCTGGTTCAGGGCGCGCAGGGCCGGGTAGCGGGCGTGGCTGTTGATGGTGCGCAGGTAGCGGGCGACGGTCTCGGTGGTGGTGCGTGAGTTCATCTGCTCCACGTACGACACGAGCGCTGGGCTGGGCTGGTCGCCGCCGAAGCCGTACCGCCGGGTCAGCAGCCAGGCGAGGTCGGTGCTGGCCTGCCGGGCCTTGTCGATCATCGGGCCGGTGAACCGGGCCGCACCGGTGAGCAGGGCGAGCAGCGGCCCGCTGGTGCGGTTGAGGATCTCGGGCAGGTTGCCGTAGCTGATGCCGTCGAGCTGGCCGCCCGAGGTCGCGATGAGCACGGCCCCGGCGACCCGGTCGGCGAACAGGTCGGGGTGCTGCTCGGCGCAGGCCATGATGGCCATGCCGCCCATCGAGTGGCCGACCAGCACGATCGGGCCCACCGGGGTGGTGGCCTTGATGACGTCGTAGAGGGCGTCGCCGAGCGCGGGCAGCTCGTACTCGCCCTCGTGCAGGGCGCTGGACAGGCCGTGGCCAGGCTGGTCGTAGAAGACCATGCGGTGCTCGCCGAGCGCGTCGAGGGCCTTGCGCTGGAAGTGGAAGGTGCCCTGGTCGAGGCAGAACCCGTGGACGAAGATGATGGTCGGCTCGGGCGGGCCGGGCTTGCCGAACTCGACCGCGATCCCGTCCACCGGCTCGACGATCTCGACGTGCAGCTGCACGCCGTCGTCGGTGCTGACGGTGAGCGTCTCGTCGTAGGGCAGGCGGCCGAAGGGCTCGTCGGCGTACGGGTCGGTGTCGGTGCGGCGGCTGCGCTTGACGACCAGGCGCTCGACGGCGACCCCGGCGGCGACGCCGGCGGCGGCGACACCGATGACGGCGCCGATCAGCCCGGCCTTGCGCCGGGTGCCCGCCGGTTTGTCCTTGGCCACGGCCTTGTCGCCGGCCGCCGTGTCGCTCACGAGATCACCCCGTCGATGTGCCGTATGCCGTGCTCGGCCGGGACCGGCCGCCCGTGCCGCTCGCTCACGCGACATCACCGCGGTAGACCCGCGGCACTCGGGCGCTGCCGAAGCGCGTCACGATCTCGTAGTTGATGGTGCCGACGGCGTCGGCCCAGTCGTCGGCGGTGGGTTCGCCCTGGTCGCCGGAGCCGAACAGGATCACTTCGTCGCCTTCGCCGACCTCGGCGTCGCCGACGTCCAGCACGAACTGGTCCATGCAGACCCGCCCGGCGACGGTGAACCGGCCGCCGTTGAGCAGCACCGGACCGCTGTTGGAGGCGTGCCGGGGAACGCCGTCGGCGTAGCCGAGCGGCACGAGCGCCACGGTCGACTCCCGCTGCGTGACGTAGGTGTGCCCGTAGGAGACGCCCTGGCCGGCGGGTAGGCGCTTGGTCAGCAGCACCCGGGCACGGGCGGTCATCGCGGGGCGCAGCGTGGCGCGCACCGCGGGGTCGTCCAGCGGCGACAGGCCGTATATCGCGATCCCGGGGCGGACCAGGTCGAAGTGGGTGTCGGGCCGGGTGAGCGTGGCCGCGGAGTTGGCCAGGTGGCGCACCTGCGGCTCGATGCCGAGGCGCTGGGCGGTGCCGAGGGCGTCGGTGAAGGCGGCGAGCTGGCGGTCGACGGTCTCGTGGCCGGGCGCGTCGGCGCAGGCGAAGTGGCTCCACACGCCGACGACTTCGGCGTACCCGTCGGCCTGGGCCTTGCCGGCGGCCTCGGCGAGCTGCGGCCACTCGGGGGCGGCCGCGCCGCCGCGGGACAGCCCTGTGTCGATCTTGAGGTGGACGCGTGCGGCCCGCCCGGCCTCGCGTGCCCCGGCGGTCACCGCCGTGAGCTGCGACAGGCTGGCCACGCTGAGATCCACGTCACCGGCGATCGCTCGGGCCACCGGCTGGCCGGGCAGCCAGAGCCAGGCCAGCACCGGTGCGCTCAGGCCCGCGTCGCGCAGCCCGAAGGCCTCGTCCAGGGTGCAGACGCCGAGCCAGGTCGCGCCGCCGGACAGTGCCGCGCGGGCGGCGGGGATCATGCCGTGCCCGTACCCGTCGCCCTTGACCACGGCCATGACCTGGGCGCTGGTGCTCGACCGCAGGGTGCGCACGTTGGCGCGGATCGCGTCGAGGTCCACCACGACCTGCGAATGAGCGTCGGCCTGCCACATGAGTCCCAGCCTACCCAGCAGTACGCCGAGGACCCCCGAGGGCCGCGCCCGGTCCCAAACCCCACCCAAATCGATCATGAAGTTGTGCCGGCGACACGCCGCTGAACCGTGCCATAGGTTCATGATCATCAGGGTGGGGCGGGGGGCACAGTAGGGTGGAGGGCGTGTTGGTGCTGGTGTTGGATACGGCCACGCCTGCGGTGACGGCCGCGCTGGCCGAGGTGGAGTCGTCGGGACACGCGGTGCTGGCGCAGCGGGCGACGGTGGACGGCCGCGCGCACGGCGAGCTGCTCGCCCCGCAGATCGACGCGCTGCTGGCCGAGGCCGGGGTCAAACCCCGCGACCTGGCCGCGGTGGTCGCCGGGGTCGGGCCGGGTCCGTTCACCGGGCTGCGCGTCGGCCTGGTCACCGCGGCGTCGCTGACCATGGCCCTGAACATCCCGGCGTACGGCGTCTGCACGCTCGACGCGCTGGGTCTGCGCACCGCGGGCCGGGCCCTGGTGGCCACGGACGCGCGGCGGCGCGAGGTCTACTGGGCGGTGTACACCGACGGCAGCCCGCTGACCGGCCCGGCCGTGGACAAGCCCGCCGATGTCGCGCCGCGCCTCGCGGAGTTCGCGGTGACCGCCGCCGTCGGCGAGGGTGCGGCGAAGTACGCCGACGTGCTCGGCCTGCCCGCCGGGGAGCAGCTCTACCCGGACCCGTCGGCGCTGGTCGAGCTGGCCGCGCAGCGGGTGCGCGAGGGCGCCCCGAGCGAGCCGCTGACCCCGCTCTACCTGCGCCGCCCCGACGCGGTCGAGCCGTCCGCCCGCAAACCGGCCCTGTCCGCGAGCGAGCGATGAAGATCGAGCGGCTGCGCTGGTGGCAGATCGAGGATCTGCTGCCGGTCGAGGCCGACCTGTTCGGCGCGGAGGCGTGGACCGCGGCGATGTTCTGGAACGAGCTGGCCAACGGCCACCACTACCTGATCGCGACCGAGGACGACGGCACCGTGCTCGGCTACGCCGGGCTGGCCGTCGGCCAGGGCGAGGGCTGGGTCAACAACATCGCGGTACGCCGGGACGCGCAGCGGCGCGGCATCGGCCGGGCCCTGCTGGAGGCGCTGCTCGCCGAGGGCCGGCGGCACCAGGTGAAGCAGGTGCTGCTGGAGGTCGCCGCAGACAACGCGCCCGCGCAGCGGCTGTACGCCGCCTACGGCTTCGAGGTCATCGGCATCCGCAAGGGCTACTACCAACCCAGCAACGCCGACGCACTGGTGATGCGGCGCGAGGAGAGAACATGAGCGAGCGCAGCGAGCGAACCATGGGGCACGGGGAAGCTCAGGCCGCCGACGAGCGCAGCGAGGAGAAGGCGTGAGCGCCAGCGAACCCCTGGTTCTGGGGATCGAGAGCAGCTGCGATGAGACCGGCGTCGGCATCGTGCGGGGGCACACCCTGCTGGCCGACGCGCTGGCGTCCAGCGTGGACGAGCACGCCCGCTTCGGCGGCGTGGTGCCCGAGGTGGCCAGCCGGGCACACCTGCAGGCGCTGGTGCCGACGCTGCACCGGGCGCTGGACGAGGCCGGGGTGACCCTGGCCGACATCGACGCCATCGCCGTCACCGCCGGACCCGGCCTGGCCGGGGCGCTGCTGGTCGGCGTCGCCGGAGCCAAGGGCCTGGCGCTGGCCGCCGAGAAGCCGATCTACGGCGTGAACCACCTGGCGGCGCACGTCGCCGTGGACACCCTGGAGCACGGCCCGCTGCCCGAGCCCGCGATCGCGCTGCTGGTCTCCGGCGGGCACTCGTCCCTGCTGCGGGTCGACGACCTGGCTCGCGGGGTGACCCCGCTCGGCGCGACCATCGACGACGCCGCCGGGGAGGCCTTCGACAAGGTGGCCCGGCTGCTGGGCATGCCGTTCCCGGGCGGCCCGCCGATCGACAAGGCCGCCCGCGACGGCGACCCGCTGTCGATCACTTTCCCGCGCGGCCTGACCGGGCCGAAGGACCTGGTCGAGCACCGGTTCGACTTCTCGTTCTCCGGGCTGAAGACGGCCGTGGCGCGCTGGGTCGAGGCCCGGGAGCGCTCCGGCGAGCCGGTGCCGGTCAACGACGTCGCGGCGAGCTTCCAGGACGCGGTCTGCGACGTGCTGACCCGCAAGGCCCTCGACGCCTGCCGGAGCCAGGGCATCGAGACGCTGGTCATCGGCGGCGGCGTCGCGGCGAACTCACGGCTCAAGGCGATGGCGGCCGAGCGAGCGGCGGCGTACGGCATCACCGTGCGGGTGCCGCGGCCCAAGCTGTGCACCGACAACGGGGCCATGGTGGCCGCGCTCGGGTCGCATCTGGTCGCCGCCGGCACCGCACCGTCCAAGCTGGACTTCGCGGCCGACTCCGCGATGCCGCTCACGCTTGTCGGGGTGTAGCTTTGCCCGGTGCTGAGGGCGACGACGTGATCGTGCGTATGTGGGAGGTGCGCGCCTATCCGCGCACCTTCACCGAGCTGCTGGACTGGGTGTGCGAGGAGGCGGTGCCGCGGCTGGAGGTCGAGCCGCTGCACATCGCGAGCGAGGTGTTCTCCTCGACCGACCTGCGCGTCGTGGTGATCTCGCGCTGGCGCGGCGAGCCCCGCCCGCTGGCCGACCCGCCCGAGGGCCTGGCCGCCCGCTCGCCCCACGTCTGGGACTTCGCCCCCGTCGACCGCTGACCCCGCGCCATCGGCGTGGCGTCGCGGTGCGCCCGGCGCTCGCGGCGACGATGAGGGCCACCCCCGGCATTTAGGGGTGCGTATGGTCTCGCGTCGTGGCGTGCTGCTCGGCGGCGGTGCCGTGGTCGTGGCCGGGCTGTTCGGGCGGCCGGCGAGCGCGACCGGTCCGGCGAGCGATCCGTTCACGCTGGGTGTCGCCTCGGGGGACCCGACCCCGGACGGCTTCGTGCTCTGGACCAGGCTCGCGGTGACACCGATGGCCGAGGACGGCCGCGGGGGCATGGCCGACCGGGCGTACGAGGTCTGGTGGCAGGTGTCGCCCGACGAGCGCTTCACCCGGCCGGTCGCGTCCGGTATGAGCTGGGCGGAACCGTCCTGGGCGCACAGCGTGCACGCCGAGCCGACGGGCCTGGAACCCGGCCGGGAGTACTTCTACCGCTTCGGCGTCGACCGCTGGGTCTCCCCGGTGGGCCGCACCCGCACCGCCCCGGCCCGGCCCACCCTGCCGCCGGCCCTGAACCTGGCCTTCCTGTCCTGCGCGCAGTACGAGCACGGCTTCTTCACCGGCTACCGCCGGATCGCGGAGTCCGAACCGGAGCTGATCGTGCATCTGGGCGACTACGTCTACGAGTACGCGGCGCACGTCTACAACGCCCCGAGCGGCAACGTGCGCGACCATGCCGGCCCGGAGACGCAGACGCTGGCCAACTACCGGCAGCGCTTCGCACAGTACAAGCTGGACCCGGATCTGCAGGCGGCGCACGCGGTCGCGCCGTGGCTGGTGGTCTTCGACGACCACGAGGTCGACAACAACTGGGCGGGGCCGGTGCCGGAGCGGCCCAACCCGCGCTTCGACCGGCGGCGCACCGCGGCCATGCGGGCGTACTGGGAGAACATGCCGCTGCGGTACGCCCGCCAGCCGCGCGGCACGGCGCTGCCGCTGCACCGCCGCGTGCGCTGGGGCAGGCTGGCCACCTTCCACCTGCTCGACACCCGGCAGTACCGCGACGACCAGGGCTGCGGCGACGGCTACCGGGACTGCCCTGCGGCCGCGGACCCGGCCCGCTCCATCCTCGGCGCGCCGCAGGAGAAGTGGCTGCTCGACGGCTTCCGGCGCAGCGGCGCGACCTGGGACGTCCTGGCCCAGCAGGTCTTCTTCGCGCAGCGCGACCGCGACCCCGGTCCGGTGCTGAGCACCAGCCAGGACGCCTGGGACGGGTACGCGGCCTCCCGGCAGCGGGTGGTGCGCGGCTGGCTCGACGCGAAGGTGCGCAACGCGGTGGTGCTCACCGGGGACGTGCACGCGCACTGGGCGGCCGACGTCAAACTCGACTTCGCCGACCCGGACGCGCCGGTTGTCGGCTCGGAGCTGATCTGCACCTCGCTGACCACGGGCGGCGACGGCTTCGACTCGGACCCGGCGACGCACCCGTTCCTGGCCAACAACAAGCACCTGCACCTCTACAACGGCCAGCGCGGCTACGTGCGCGCCACGGTCACCCCGGCCGAGCTGGCAGCCGACTTCATGACCCTGCCGTACGTGCACCGCGCCGGCGCGCCAGCCCAGCGCAAGGCGGGCTTCGTGATCCCCGACGGGGTGCCCGGCCCGCAGCGGCGCTACCTGCGTCCGTTCACCGGCCCGCAGGCGTTCGCACCCAGGGAGCTGGCCGACCACACGGTGTGGACGGAGACGGAACGCCCGTGACGAGATCCCGGCCTTGCGGAGGTGCCGCGAGCGTCCCACCCTCCGGTAACCTCTGCGCGTGCTGGACATCCGGAGGCCGCGACGACGGGGCGCGATCCTGTTCGACCTCTACGAGACCCTGATCCCGGATCGGACACCGGCCCAGCGCGACGAGGTCAGCCGGCGCATGGCCGTTGCGCTGGGCGTGGACGCCGACCGGTTCGCCACGCTGTTCCGGGGCACCATGCTGGCCCGGATGCGCGGCGAGTTCGGCACGTTGAGCGAGACCATCCGCACCCTGGCCTACCGGCTGGGCGGCGAGCCGACGGACACGGCCGTGCGCTTCGCGGAGGTGGCCAGGCTGCGGTTCACCCGGGAGGTGCTGTGGCCCTCGCCCGGGGTGCTGTCGGTGCTGGACGGGCTGCGCGCCGCGGGCCATCCGCTGGGGCTGGTCACCAACTGCTCGACGGAGACCGTGACGCTGTGGCGGGAGCAGCCGCTGGCGCCGCGTTTCGACGTGGCCGGTTTCTCCTGCCTGCTCGGGGTGACCAAACCCGACCCGGTGCTGTTCCTCAAGGTGTGCGGCGACCTGGGGGTCACGCCGCAGGAGTGTGTCTACGTCGGCGACGGGCACGGGGGAGAGCTGGCCGCGGCGGCGGCGCTGGGCATGCGCGTGGTGCGCACCGTCGAGCATGCCGACAGCGATCCGGGTTGGCACGGGGAGACCGTCGACCGTCTGGGTGACCTTCCGGCCCTGCTGGCTGCCTGAATGCCGGGAAAACCGGTGGCGTTCGCCGGGGCGGCCTAGTAAGTTCAGCGCCGCTATGCGTTCCTTACCTTTGGCCGATCCCGGCACCCCCGACACCAGGTCAGCCATCCGGTATCTGTGGTGGCTGGCCTCGCGCCAGTCCCGGACCATCGGCTTGGGCATGTTCTTCGGCATCACCTGGATGCTGGTGGGCGCGCTGATCCCCATGGTCATCGGCAAGGCGATCGACGCCGGCATCACCACCAAGGACACGTCCGCCCTGGCCCGCTGGGCCGGGGCGTTCCTGCTGTTGGGGCTGGTGCAGGCGGGCAGCGGCATCATGCGGCACCGCAACGCGGTGTTCAACTGGATGTCGGCGAACTTCCGCACCGTGCAGGCGGTCGTCCGGCACGCCAACCGCCTCGGCGCGACGTTGCCCAAACGCATGGCCACCGGCGAGGTCGTCGCCATCGGCGCGGCCGACACCAGCCACATCGGCAACGCGCTCGACATCACCGCCCGCGGCTCGGCCGCGATCGTCAGCCTGGTCACGGTCACCGTCATCCTGCTGACCGCGTCGGTCAAGCTCGGCCTGGTCGTGCTGCTCGGCGTGCCGGTGCAGATGGCGGTGGTGAGCCTGCTCATCAAGCCGCTGCACCGCCGCCAGCAGGCCTATCGCGACCAGCAGGGCGCGCTCACCGGCCGGGCCGTCGACATCGTCGCCGGCCTGCGCGTGCTGCGCGGCATCGGCGGCGAGCAGGTCTTCGCCGAGCGCTACCGGACCCAGTCGCAGCAGCTGCGCGAAGCCGGCGTACGGGCGGCGCGCATCGACTCGCTGCTGGAGTCCATCCAGGTGCTGATGCCGGGACTGTTCCTCGCTCTGGTCACCTGGCTCGGGGCGCGCCTGGCGGTGGCCGGTGAGATCCGGCCCGGCGAGCTGGCCAGCTTCTACGGGTACGCCGCGTTCCTGGTCATGCCGATGCGCACGCTCGCGGAGATGCTGGAGAAGATGACCCGCGGCCACGTCTCGGCGGGCCGGGTGCTCCAGGTGCTGCGGCTCGAACCGGAGATCACCGCGCCCGCGTCGCCGTTGCCGCTGCCCGAGCACGGCACGCTGGTGGACGTGAAGTCCGGCCTGTCGCTGCGGCCCGGCGTGCTCACCGTGCTGGCCGCGGACCGGCCCGAGGACGCGATCGAGATCGCCGACCGGCTCGGCCGGTACGCCGAGGGCGAGGTGACGCTGGGCGGCGTGCCGCTGGCCGCGGCCACCCGCGACGACGTGCGCGCCCGCATCCTGGTCGCCGACAACAACGCCCGGCTGTTCAGCGGCCCGCTGCGCGAGGAACTCGACCCCACCGGGACGGCCGGCGACGAGCAGATCATGTCGGCGCTGCGTACGGCCAGCGCCGAGGAGGTCATCGACGCGCTGCCGGACGGGCTCGGCGCGTTCGTCGCCGAGCGCGGGCGGGAGTTCTCCGGCGGGCAGCAGCAGCGGCTGCGGCTGGCCCGCGCGCTGCTGGCCGACCCGCCTATCCTGATCATGGTCGAGCCGACCAGCGCCGTCGACGCGCACACCGAGGCCCGCATCGCGCGCCGCATCGGCCCCGCGCGCCAGGGCCGCACGACCCTGCTCGCCGGCACCAGCCCGCTGCTGCTGGATCAGGCCGACCACGTCGCCTTCGTCGAGGACGGCAAGGTCGTCGCCGAGGGCACCCACCGCGACCTGCTGGCCACCGAACCCCGCTACCGCGCTGTGGTCACCCGGAGCGTGGACGCGTGAGCGAGCGACGCGAGGAGGAGAAGGCATGAGCAGGGTTCAGCTGCCGGTCGCGGATGCGGCCGCGGTGCGCCGGTATGCCCGGCAACTGCTCGGACGGCACCCGGGCGCGCTCGCGCGGGTGGTGCTGCTGCACGGGCTCGCCGCGCTCGCCGGGCTGGTCACGCCGTACCTGCTGGGCAAGCTGATCGGCGGGATCCAGCACGGCATGACGGTGTCCGGGGTCGACGGCATCGCGCTCGGACTGGTGACGTTCGTGCTGGTGCAGGCGGTGCTGACCAGGTTCGCGGCGTTCTCGTCGGCGACGCTGGGCGAGCGGGTGCTGGCCGAGCTGCGTGAGGAGTTCGTCGACCGGGTGCTCGCCATCCCGCTGTCGACCGTGGAGCGGGCGGGCACCGGCGACCTGGTCACCCGTACCAGCCGGGATGTCGCGCAGCTGTCGCACAGCATGCGCCGCGGCGTACCGGAGACGCTGATCGCCCTGGTCACGCTCATCCTGACGGCCGCCGCACTGGTCTGGCTGTCCCCGCTGATGGCGCTGCCCTGCCTGGTCGGCGCGCCGATCATCATCGGCAGCGCCCGCTGGTACCTGCGCCGCGCGCCGAAGGCCTACCTGCGCGAGAACGCCGCCTCCTCCGAGGTCATCGACGGGCTCACGGAGACCTTCGACGGCGCACGCACGACCGAAGCACTGCGCACCGGCGCGCGCCGGATCGGCCGCACCGACCACGACCTGCGCGAGCAGTACCGGGCCGAGCGGGGCACGCTGCGGCTGCGCACGTTCTTCTGGCCGTTCGTCGACCTGGGCTTCACCTTGCCGGTGGCGGCCACCCTGTTCCTCGGCGGCTGGTTCTACATCCAGGGCTGGGTGCCGCTGGCGGTCGTCGTCACCGCGGTGTTCTACGTGCAGCAGCTGATCGAGCCCATCGACCGCCTGCTCGGCTGGGCCGACGAGCTGCAGGTCGGCGCGACGTCGCTGGCCCGGCTGCTTGGCGTGGCCGAGATCGGCGACGACCGCGAGGTCACCGGCGCGCGTCCCGACTCGGAGCGGCTGACCGCGACGGACGTGCGCTACGCGTACACCGAGGGGCGGGACGTGCTGCACGGCGTCGACCTGTCCATCGCGCCCGGCGAGCGGCTGGCCATGGTCGGTCCGTCCGGCGCGGGCAAGTCGACCCTGGGCCGGCTGCTGGCGGGCATCGACGGCCCGCGCACCGGCACCGTCGCCGTCGGCGGCGCGCCGCTGGTCGAGCTGCCGCTGGAGGAGCTGCGCGGGCACGTCGCGCTGGTCACCCAGGAGCACCACGTCTTCGTGGGTACGCTGCGCGACAACCTGGCGCTGGCCCGGCCGGACGCGTCCGAGGAGCGGCTGCGCGAGGCGCTGGCCGCCGTGGACGCGCTGGACTGGGTGGACGAGCTGCCCGATGGCCTGTCCACCGAGGTCGGCGGCGGGCGGCACGAGGTCTCGCCCGCGCAGGCGCAGCAGCTCGCGCTGGCCCGGCTGGTGCTGGCCGACCCGCACACGCTGGTGCTGGACGAGGCGACGTCGCTGATCGACCCGCGGGCGGCCCGGCACCTGGAGCGGTCGCTGGCGGCGGTGCTCGACGGGCGGACCGTGATCGCGATCGCGCACCGGCTGTTCTCGGCGCACGACGCGGACCGGGTCGCGGTGGTCGAGGACGGGCGGATCGCGGAGCTGGGCTCGCACGACGAACTGGTGGCCGCCGACGGTTCCTACGCCGCTCTCTGGCGCTCCTGGCAGTCCTGACCGCCTGCCCCGCTTGTCATCGACGTTGGCCTATCTCATCGAATCCGAGCGCCGGATTTTCGATGAGATAGGCCAACGTCTAACAGGTCGGGAGGCGGTGCCGGCACACCGGTCAGCGCGGCGTGTACGGCCTCCGGGCCACCGAGGCGGGTGACCAGGGCCGGGGAGAGGTACAGCGACTCGATCGTGCGGGCGGGCCGGCCGTTGAGCGTGCCCTGCGACGACGTGCCCGCGTCCAGGTGCAGGTGCAGCAGGTCCAGGTCGGCGGGCAGCGGCTCGCCGTAGCTGCGCTCGCCCGCAGCGGGGTCGCGGGACAACCCGTCGTACGACAGCAGGAACGAGGTGCCCCGGCCGACCGCCTCGCGCAGCCGTGCCACGAACGCCTCGCGCGGCATCCCGGCCATGTACCGGTGGTCCCGGGCCCGGCTCACGCCCTCGTACGGCGGGTCGAGGTAGACCACGTCGCCGGGTCCGGCCTGGGCGAGCACGTCGGCGTAGTCGGCGGCGTACGCGCGGCAGCCGACCAGCACACGGGCGGTCGCGGTCAGCCGGGCCCGCATCGCGGCGGGCCGCGCGCCCAGCCGCCGCCGGTCCGGACCCTGGTTGAAGCCGCCCTCGCGGTTGTAGCGCACCGCCGCCTTGACGCAGCGGGCGAGCAGGTAGAGCAGGCAGTGCGGCTCGTGGGTCTCGTTGAAGCGGGTGCGCACCGCGTCGTAGTACGCCCTCGGGTCGGTGAGCTGCTCGTGCCACAGCCGCTCGTAGTCGTCGGCGAGCGCCACCGGCTCGGCCAGCACCCGCTGCCACAGCCGCATCAGCGGCTCGTTCACGTCGCTGATCTCGGCGGTCTCGCCGATGCGCAGGTGCCGGGCGGCGATGGCGACGGCGGCCGACCCGGCGAACGGCTCCAGCAGGCGCGCGGTGTCCGGCGCCAGCAGCGGCACGATCGCGTGCGCGAGCTGCCGCTTGCTGCCCTGGTACGGGATCGCGTGCGGCACGTCGGCGAGGCCGGGCAGGCGGCGGGGCGGGAAAGGGGCCGGCACGACCATCCATTGTGCTGGATGGTTTGGGCTACCGGCCGGTATTCACCCTGGCGGGTCGGTGTCGGCAATCAGCCCAGCGGGTCGGCGAGCAGCTGCTCGAAGGCGAGTTCCGCAGCGCCCAGCAGGGCCGCGTCGCCGCCCAGCTTGGGTGTGCGCAGGCGGACGTGCTCGCGGGTGGCGGGCAGGCCGATGCTGTTCAGGCGGCTGCGCACCTGCGCCGCCGCGGCCAGGTACACGTCGCGCAGCGTGCCGCCGAAGATGACCAGCTCCGGGTTGAAGATGTTGACCAGGTTCGCCACGCCGAAGCCGAGCCAGTCGCCGACCTGGCGCACGGCGACCTGGGCGGTGGCGTCCCCGCGCGCGGCGGCCTCGACTACGGCCAGCACCGCCTCCGCGCCCTGGGCGGTGTCGCGGCCCGCGGCGTGCAGCAGCGCGTGCTCGCCGATCTCGGTCTCCCAGCAGCCGCGGGAGCCGCAACCGCAGGCGCGGCCGTGCGGATTGACGACCATGTGGCCGACCTCGCCGCCGTAGCCGCCGTGCCCGGTGACCCGGCGACCGCCGGCGATGATGCCCGCGCCGACGCCGACGTCGCCGTACATGTAGATGATGTTGTCGCAGCCCACGGCGACCCCGCGGGTGTGCTCGGCCAGCGCGCACAGGTCCGCCACGTTGCCGACGGCGACCTGCGGCAGCAGGTCCGGCAGCCGGTCCTGCAGGGCGTGCCCGAGCGGCTCGTCCAGCCAGCCCAGGTGCGGCCCGAGCCGGACCAGGCCGTCCTCGCGGCGGACCAGCCCGCACACGGCGATGCCGGCCCCGATGCACCGGGCCTGCGGCTTGACCTGCTCGGCCATCTGCGCGACGAAGTCGGCCACGGGACGTACCGCCTCGATGGCCTCGCCGCGCGGGCGCGGCGCCTCCCGCTGATCCAGGATGACGCCGCCCAGCCCGACCCGCGCCACCCGGATCCGGTCCACCTCCACGCTCGCGGCGTAGGCGTAGACCAGGTCCGAGGACGGGCGCACCACCAGTGACGGCCGGCCGGCCCGGCCGGTCTCGCGCGGCGCCTCCTCGCTGACCAGGCCGACAGCGGCCAGGTCAGCGGTGAGAGCGCCGATGGTGGAGCGGTTGAGACCGAGTTCGGAGGTGAGCTCGGCACGGGAGATAGAGCCGCGCACGTGCACGAACCGCAGCAACGCGCCGAGGTTCTGCCGCCGGATCTCCTCCTGGCTCGGTCCCGCTCGCATGATTCTCCCGTAAACAGGCGTACGTCGGTCAGCTGCTCGCGGCCGCGCGCCGGCGCGAGAAGGCGTCCACGCTCGCCGCCAGCAGGAGCACGATGCCGGTGGCGACGTACTTGTACGCCGAGCTCCAGCCGACCAGGCCCATGCCGTTGATGATCATCGTGATCACCAGGCCGCCGAGCACCGCGTCCAGGACGCGGCCCTTGCCGCCGAAGAGGCTGGTGCCGCCGATGACCGCCGCCGCGACGCCGTACAGCAGCACGTTCGAGCCGCCGGTGTTCGGGTCCACGGAGCGCGCCATGCTGGCCGCCAGGATGCCGCTGACGGCCGCCATCGCGGAGCAGATGACGAACGCGGAGATGCGGATGCGGTCCACGGCGATACCGGCCCGGCGGGCCGCCTCGCGGTTGCCGCCGACGGCGTAGATGTGGCGGCCGAAGGCGGTGCGGCGCAGCACG
The DNA here is from genome assembly GCF_042663325.1 of Catellatospora aurea. NCBI lineage: Bacteria > Bacillati > Actinomycetota > Actinomycetes > Micromonosporales > Micromonosporaceae > Catellatospora > Catellatospora aurea. The sequence goes on along the minus strand of NZ_JBHTAC010000057.1, from coordinate 11,704 downwards.
AACGTCCACACCAGCAGGAGCACTCCGATCACGGGCACCACGATCGGCACGCCCTTGAGCGAGAACAGCGGGTTGCGGCTGCGCTCCTCGTTCAGCACGGCGACCGCGACGCCCACCAGCACCGCCAGGCCGATCACCCGGAAGGCGACGACCTGCCACAGCATCGCGGGCAGCCCGCGGCGGCGGCGGTTGCGCTGCTGGATCAGCTGCGTGGCGGCGAAACCGAGCACGGTCAGCGCGCCCAGCGCCCAGCCGACCATCGGCGGCATGTACTCGTTCTCCAGCGAGATGATGATCTCGTCGCGGACCGAGATGTTGGTGCCCTCCTTGAGCAGCCACAGCACGGTGCCCTGGAAGGCCAGGAAGCCTGCGAGGGTGACCACGAAGGAGGGGATGCCGACCTTCGCCACCAGGAAGCCCAGCAGCAGGCCGATCACGACACCGGTGACGACCGCCGCGGCCACGCCGACGTACCAGGGGTAGCCGTTCGTGGTCAGCATGATCGCGAGCACCGCGGCGCAGACGCCCGACGCGAAACCGGCGCTGAGGTCGATCTCGCCGAGCAGCAGCACGAAGACCAGGCCCATGCCGAGCACGACGATGGGCCCGGCCTGCGTCAGCAGGTTGGCGAAGTTCAGCGGGGTGAGGAAGGACGGCCGGGCGGCCGAGAAGACGATCGTCAGCACGATGATGCCGAGCACCGCCGGCAGCGCGCCCATGTCGCCGCTGCGGACCCGCTGCCCGTAGCCGCGCAGGTAGCCCCAGAGGCCGCCGTCGTCCTTGGCCGGGGTGGCGACCTTGGCCGCCTCGTACGAATTCGTGGTGGTCGCGCTCACGCTGCGGCTCCTTCCTCGACGAGGCCCAGCTGGCCGCTGCGGCCGGAGGTGATCAGCTCGACCACCTGCGAGTGGGTGACATCCGACGTCTTGACCTGGGCCGCCATCCGTCCCAGGTACAGCGCGGCGATCCGGTCGGAGACAGCGAACACGTCGTTCATGTTGTGGGAGATCAGCACAACGGCCAGACCGTTGTCAGCCAGGCGGCGGACCAGTTCCAGCACCTGCTGGGTCTGGGCCACGCCGAGGGCGGCGGTGGGCTCGTCGAGGATGACCAGCTTGCTGTTCCAGAGCACGGCCTTGGCGATCGCCACGGTCTGCCGCTGGCCGCCGGAGAGGCTGGACACCTGCTGGCGGACCGACTTGACGGTACGCACCGACAGGCCGGCCAGGGTCTGCTGGGCGAGCTGCTCCATCGTCGGCTCGTCGAGGATCATGCCGCTCTTCTTCTCGCGGCCCAGGAACATGTTCTGGACGATGTCCAGGTTGTCGCAGAGCGCGAGATCCTGGTACACGATCTCGACGCCGTGGCTGGCGGCGTCGCGGGGGTTGTGGACGTGGACCTGCTTACCCTCCATCAGGTATTCGCCTGAGTCGATGGGGTAGATCCCGCCGATGCACTTGACCAGCGTTGACTTGCCGGCGCCGTTGTCGCCGACGAGTGCGGTTACCTCGCCTGGGTGAACCTGGAAGGCGACGTCCCGCAGCACCTGCACCGGGCCGAAGCTCTTGTTGATTCCACGCAGTTCGAGTAGAGGGGTTCCCATCAGGGCGCTCCGTTCGAGGGGTTACTGCCTGTTCCACAGACGTGGTCCCTGGGTGCCTTGCGACCCCCAGGGACCACATTCCGGTCGATCAATCAGGTCAGCTGATGCCGGCCTCGGTGCACTTGGCCGCGAAGTCGGCGGTGCACAGCTCTGCCTTGGTGACGTAGCCGTCGGTGACGACGTCCTTCACGTTCGCGAAGTAGATCGCCTGCGGCTCCAGCAGGACCGAGGGCACGTCCTTGCCGGTCTCGGAGTCCTTGGTGGTCTGCGAGACGGACTTGGTCTCACCCTTGGCCAGGGCGATCGCCAGCTCGGCGGTCGCGGTGGCCTCCTTCTTCACGGCCTTGTACACGGTCATGCACTGGTCGCCGAGGAGGATGTTCTGCAGGCCCTGCACGGTCGCGTCCTGGCCGGTGACCGGGACCTTGCCGTTGAGCTTGTTCTTCTTCAGGATCGAGATCGCCGCGTTGCCCAGGCCGTCGTTCGCGGCGAGCACGCCGTCGATCTTGCCGTTGGCCTTGGTCAGCATCTGCTCGAAGAGAACGCCGCCCTGCGCGTTGTCCCAGTCCGGCACGGCCTGGTCATCGACGAGGGTGTACTCCTTGGCGTCGTACTTCGGCTTCAGCACCGACACGCCGCCCTCCTTGAAGAGGGTCGCGTTGTTGTCGGTCGGCGAGCCGTTCAGCTGCGCGATGGCCGGGTTCTTGGCGCCCTTCTCGGTGAGGCACTTGACCAGGCCCTCACCCTGCAGGCGACCGACCGCGACGTTGTCGAAGGACACGTAGTACTTCGCGTTGCCGCCCAGCGTGAGCCGGTCGTAGTCGATGGTCGGGATGCCCTGCGCCGCAGCCTTGTCCAGCACGGCCTTGCCGGTGCCGGAGTCGAGGTTGACGATGACCAGGACGGTGACGCCCTTGGTGATCATCTGGTCCGCGATGCTCTGGAACTGGGTCTTGTCACCCTGGGCGTTCTGGATGTCGTACTTGACGTTGGCGGCCTTGAAGGCCTCCTCCAGGTACTTGCGGTCCGCGGTCTCCCAGCGGGCCGAGGACTTGCTGTCCGGCAGGATGACGCCGACGAAGGGCGTCTTCGAGTCGGCGGGCTGGGCGTCTTCCGCACAGGCGGCCAAGCCGGTGACGGCCATCAGGCCGGTCATGGCTACAGCCAGGATCCCTTTGCGCATCGTTGCTCAAATCCTCTCGGATTCAGGGGTGTGTATTCAGGTGGTGCGGGCGGCCCCGCCGGGTTCCGGGACCAGGCGAGTCCAACAGCGTTCATCAGTGCGTGAGGCCGGTCACACGGGGTTTTGTTGTGTGCGACAACGTATGCGCAACAAATGCAAACGCGCAAGCCCAAGGTTTGTTGTTGGCAATAACAATTCAGCAACGTCCCCGTAACCCACCCGCTCGCTGCTCTTTCCCGCCGCGCCGATCTTGCGCGAACAGTGGGTACGACACACTCAATCCCGGCAATTGGACAACCGTTCACGCAAGATCAACGTGATCTTGGTGGTGGCGGGCCGGCGGGTGCGGAGCGTGCGCTGATGGGCCTTCGGGCGGTAGCCGGTAGCCGGATCGTCTGGCGTCGTGTGGCGAGCGGTTGCGCCAAGTGGTGCGTGTCGGTCGCGGCGAAGCGGACATATGGGTGGGTTGCCGCTTGGAGATCCGTTTTTGTGGACGCTGGACGCCCCTATGGGGGCACCGGGCGTCCACAAAAACAGATCATGAAAGGAAGCGGCGGGTATCGGTCGGCTGGGAGTCGGCCGTGGGTAGGCCGCCCTGGGGCGGGTCAGGCGCGGGCGATGGCGGCCAGCGTCGCGGAGGTCAGGCGGACCAGGTCGGCTGGGGCGAGCCGGAGTTGCAGACCGCGCTTGCCGGCGGAGACGTAGATCAGGTCGCCGTCCAGCGCCGACTGGTCGATCACCGTAGGCAGGCGTTTGCGCTGGCCGAGGGGGCTGATGCCGCCGCGGACGTACCCGGTGGTCTTCTCGGCGAGGTCGCGGTCGGCCATCGCGGCCTTCTTGCCGCCGGCCGCCGCCGCGAGCGCCTTGAGGTCGATCTCGCCGGTCACCGGCACCACGGCCACGGTGAGCGCGCCGTCGACCTCGGTGACCAGCGTCTTGAACACGCGCGCCGGGTCGGCCCCGATCGCGTCGGCGACCAGCGCGCCGTAGTTCGGGGAGTCGGGCGAGACCTCGTACGTGTGCAGCGTGTGCTTCACCTTCTGCTTCGTCAGCAGTGCTGTCGCGGGAGTCCCCTGGCTGGCCACGCCGCGATGCTACCGCCGTGGCGGGCGGCGGAATCGATCAGGGACTTCTGGACACGAAACGCCGCCGAACCGTGCCATAAGTTCATGATCAACGCTCGAAAGGGGTGGCGAGGATGGCGAGGGGGGTGGTGGCGGTGCGGGTGAGGAGGAGGGAGGCGGGGTTGGGGCCGGCGAGGCGGAGGTCGCGGCGGAGTTGTTCGACGTCGAGGGCGCTGCCGCGTTTGAGGATCTCCAGTCGGCCGACGCCGCGGTCGCGGAGGGTGGCGCGCAGGCGTTTGAGGGAGAAGGGGAGGACCTCGTCGACGGTGAAGCAGCGGCCGAAGGGGGCGGCGATGGGGGTGTCGGACCAGATGTAGGCGATGTTGGGGTCGGCGAGCCAGCCGTCGTGGGCAGCGGCGAACTCGGCGACGAGGTGGGCGCGGACGACGGCGCCGTCGGGGTCGGTGACGTAGCGGCCGGGCGGGGCGACCGGGGCGGACTGCTCGCCGGTGCCGGTGAGCTCGTGCGGGACGCCGGCGCGGAAGACGGTCGCGCGGCGCGGCGTGGTCGCGAGCGGGCCGCACCAGGCGGCGGCCTCGACCACGTCGCCGTCGACGGAGACCAGTTCCAGTTCGCAGCCCGCGGGCAGTAGTGCTTGGTCGATGCCGGGGGCGAGTTTGAGCACCGTGTGCGGGATCCGCTGCGGGAGGGAGACCACCCAGTCCCAGGGTGGGGAGTAGTCCTCGGGGCGGAACACGCGGCGGCCGCCGCTGCGGCGGGCCGGGTCGCAGAACACGGCGTCGACCAGGCTCAGGTCGAAGTCCTGGGCGTCGCCGCAGGTCACGGTCGCGTCGGGGGCGTTGAGCGCGGCGCAGGCGGCGGTCAGCGGGTCGGCGTCGACGCCGTACGCCCGGATGCCGGTGGCGGCGACGGCCCGCAGGTCGGCGCCGAGGCCGCAGCCCAGGTCGGCCAGGGCCGCGACACCGGCGGCGCGCAGGCGGGCCGCGCGGCGTACCGCGACGATCTCGCGGGTGGCCTGCTCCAGGCCCGCGCGGGTGAGGAAGACGCGCCCGGCGTCCGCGCCGAACTTGGCCGCGGCCCGGCCGCGCAGCGCGACCTGGGTGAGGGCGGCGGCGGCCAGGCCCGGCGGCACGCCCCGGGCCCGCAGCGCCGACGCGGCGGCCAGCTCGTCGGTCCCGGCCAGCTGACCTGCCAGGTCCAGCGCCGCGACACCTTCGGGGGTACGCAGCAGCGCCAGCTGATCGAGATCCACGGCCCCATTCTCGCAGCGCGACCGTGCTGGCTGCGTCGCGGCCGACGGCGCTCGCCGCGCCCGCCGCTCGTGGCGGCAGGGAACGTCACAGTGACCCGGCGACACGCCCCGGTGAGCGCTGGACACCTGGTGAATCGGATAATTCACCGAGTGGCGGCTGGCACTCTCCTTGACTGAGTGCTAGACGCGGCATAATGTTCGGAGTTAGCACCCTGCCCTGCAGAGTGCTAACGCATGACCCGCCCGGCGAGGCCGACACCCGCGACGACGGCAGCGCTCGGGCGAAGACTTGACCAGAAGACAACACCCGGGGCTCGTGCCGCGAGAACCCGGGGCTATACCCCAGGAGGGTATGCTCGTGACTACCGCGACGAAGGTTGCGATCAAGCCGCTCGAGGACCGGATCCTGGTCCAGGCGAACGAGGCTGAGACCACCACCGCGTCGGGCCTCGTGATCCCCGACACCGCCAAGGAGAAGCCGCAGGAGGGCACCGTCCTGGCTGTCGGTCCCGGCCGCGTCGACGACAAGGGCAACCGCATCCCGGTCGACGTCAAGGTGGGTGACAAGGTCATCTACTCGAAGTACGGCGGCACCGAGGTCAAGTACGCCGGCGAGGAGTACCTGCTGCTCTCCGCCCGCGACGTCCTCGCGGTCGTCGAGAAGTGATCCGTGCGATGCCCCGGCCCGCCCGCGAGGGTGAGCCGGGGCATCGTGACGTTTAAGGGAGACGATTGATGCCTAAGATCCTTAGCTTCTCCGACGACGCGCGGCACCTGCTGGAGCACGGTGTCAACGCGCTCGCCGACGCCGTCAAGGTCACGCTCGGCCCGAAGGGCCGCAACGTGGTGCTCGACAAGAAGTTCGGCGCGCCCACGATCACCAACGACGGCGTGACCATCGCCAAGGAGATCGAGCTGTCGAGCCCGTACGAGAACCTGGGCGCGCAGCTGGTCAAGGAGGTGGCGACCAAGACGAACGACGTCGCGGGCGACGGCACCACCACGGCCACCGTGCTGGCCCAGGCGATGGTCCGCGAGGGACTGCGCAACGTGACCGCGGGCACCAACCCGGCCGGTCTCAAGCGCGGCATCGACGCGGCCGTCACCAAGGTCAGCGACGCGCTGCTGGCCAAGGCCACCCCGGTGGCCGACAAGTCGGACATCGCGCAGGTCGCGACGATCTCGGCGCAGGACTCCACCATCGGTGAGCTGATCGCCGAGGCGATGGACAAGGTCGGCCGGGACGGTGTCATCACCGTCGAAGAGGGCTCGACGATGACCACCGAGCTCGACATCACCGAGGGCATGCAGTTCGACAAGGGCTTCATCTCGCCGCACTTCGTCACCGACCCCGAGTCGGGCGAGGCGGTGCTGGACGACCCGTACATCCTCATCACCACCAGCAAGATCTCCTCGATCGAGGAGCTGCTGCCGCTGCTGGAGAAGGTTCTCCAGACCAGCAAGCCGCTGCTGATCGTGGCCGAGGACGTCGACGGCCAGGCGCTGAGCACCCTCGTGGTGAACTCGATCCGCAAGACCGTCAAGGTCGCCGCGGTGAAGGCCCCCGGCTTCGGCGACCGCCGCAAGGCGATGCTGCAGGACCTCGCCGTGCTCACCGGCGGCGAGCTGATCGCCCCCGAGCTGGGCTACAAGCTCGACGGCGTGACCCTGGAGCAGCTCGGCCAGGCGCGCCGTGCCGTCATCACCAAGGACACCACCACGATCGTGGACGGTGCCGGGTCGCAGGACGAGGTCAACGCGCGGGTCTCGCAGATCCGCAAGGAGATCGAGGCCTCGGACTCCGACTGGGACAAGGAGAAGCTGGGCGAGCGCCTGGCCAAGCTGTCCGGCGGCATCGCCGTCATCAAGGTCGGCGCCGCGACCGAGGTCGAGATGAAGGAGCGCAAGCACCGCATCGAGGACGCCATCGCGGCCACCCGCGCGGCGGTCGAGGAGGGCATCGTGCCCGGCGGCGGCGCGGCGCTCGCGCAGATCGTCAGCGTGCTCGACGACGACCTCGGCTTCACCGGCGAGGAGAAGGTCGGTGTCTCGATCGTGCGCAAGGCGCTGGTCGAGCCGCTGCGCTGGATCGCCCAGAACGCCGGCCACGACGGCTACGTCATCGTGCAGAAGGTCCAGGGCAGCGACTGGGGCACCGGCCTCGACGCGGCCAAGGGCGAGTTCGTCGACCTGGTCAAGTCCGGCATCGTCGACCCGGTGAAGGTGACCCGCAACGCGGCCATCAACGCCGCGTCGATCGCGGGCCTGCTGCTCACCACCGAGTCCCTGGTGGTCGAGAAGCCGGCCAAGGCCGAGCCCGCGGGCAACGGCGGCCACGGCCACTCGCACGGCCACGGCCACCAGCACGGCCCGGGCTTCTGAGCCTGAGCGGCTGACCTCGACAGCGGGTCCCGGCGTCGGCCGGGGCCCGCTGTCGCCTTTCCGTCCTTTGTGGCATGCACCACGGTCGATAGTGTCCTCGCATGACCGGTCGCGGCTTGGTGCGGTACTTCGGCCTGGTGGGCCTGGCCTACCTGGTCGCGACGCTGGGCACCGGCCTGACCGACTACCTGACCGCGGCCGAGGTGAGCAAGGCCAAGGCGCTGGCCATCTCCGGCGGCGTCGGCCTGGTCGTGGCGCTGCTGCTCGGCCTGATCGACCTGGCCAAGAGCGGCAACTCCCGCAACGCGACCGCCGAACCGGCCGGCGCGGGGCCGGGCGCGATCCCGCCGAGCGGCTACGCGGTGCCCCCCGGCCACGCGGGCGGCAGTGGCTCCGCCTATCCCGCAGGTCAGGGCGTTCCCGGCGGCAGCACGGCCTACCCGGGCGGCCACGCCGCGCCTTACCCGGCGGGCGGAAGCGCGCCATACCCGGGCGGCCCAGGCAGCGCCCGGCCGACCGGTGCGCCGCCGCGGCGGGGCGGGGCCGGGCTGGTGCTCACCGCGATCCTGCTGCTCGGGCTGTGCGCGGGTGGCGGTTACCTGGCCACCACAGCGGTACAGGCCGGGGTGCAGAAGTTGAGCGAGTTCGCCACCCCGCCGTGGATCAACAAGCGCAACGAGACGGGCCAGGAACGGCTGGCGTCGGAGGTCTCCGAGACCGGTGGTCCGCTGACCATCACCGTGCTGAGCGTCGAGGTCACCAGCCAGGCCACCAAGGTCAAGATTCGGGGCGAGAACACCGGCGGCGACGCGCTCACGCTGCCGACGTTCGGCCGGGCCCAGCTCACCGCCGCGGGCGAGACGCTGCTGCCGGACCCGGGCGCGAGCACCTGGCCGGAGACCGTGCCCGCGGGCGGCGAGGCGACCGGCGTCATCGTCTTCGACGGCGTGCTCGGCCCGCACGTCGACTCGGTGCGCCTGTCCTTCAGCGTCATCCACGGCAGCTTCGACGCACCGCCCAACATCGCCGTCGACATCCCCATCCAACCGCTCCAGTGATCCGGCGCCCGCTCCCGCGGCCGGTGCGGCCGCAACAGGCTGCACTTTCAAGGAAACTGCAGGGCGGCGAGGACGTCCCCGCCGTGGGGCCGCGGGGCGGCGAGGTGGGCGGCCCGTTGTGGCGAGGCGGATGCAGGGTAGGCGGCGGTAAGGGAACGGTAAGGCGTCGGGTCGTGCCGTGACGGGGTGATGCGGGGCAGACTGGCGGGCGTGGTGAGTCGTGGACGGGCGATGGTCGCGGGCGTGGTCTCGGCCGCGGTGGCGGTGGGGCTGGGCGAGCTGGTCGCGGTGTGGACGGGGCCGCGCAGCGCGCCGCTGATCGCGGTCGGCGGTGCGGTGATCGACCTGGTGCCCGAGCCGGTCAAGGCCGCGGCGATCAGCGTCTTCGGGGTGTACGACAAGATCGCTCTGCTTGTCGGCACGTCGCTGCTGCTGGTGGTGTTCGCCGCGCTGGTGGGCCTGGCGGCGCGGCGGGACTTCCGCTGGGGTGTGGCCGGGATCGGGTTGTTCGGCCTGATCGGGGTCGCGGCGGCGCTGACCCGCCCGAACGCGGGGGTTGTCGCGTTCCTGCCCGCCGCCGTCGGCGCGGCCGCCGCGGTGGGTGTGCTGGGCGCGCTGCTGGACGTGGCCGCCCGCACCGAGGACCTGCCGGACAGCCCGGCGACCGCGGTCTCCCGCGCGGCGGGGCGGCGGCGCTTCCTGCGGCTGAGCGTGGCCGGGATCGGGGCGGCGGCGGTGGCCGGCTTCGTCGGGCGCTCGCTGGCCGCCCGCAAGGACGTGCAGCAGGCTCGGGCGGCGGTCGCCCTGCCGCAGCCGGCCAGCCCCGCGCCCGCCCTGCCCGGCACGGTGGACCCGCCGGTCGCGGGCCTGTCCGAGTACGTGACGCCGAACGGCGACTTCTACCGCATCGACACGGCGCTGGTCGTGCCGCAGGTCGATCCGGCCACGTGGCAGTTGCGCATCCATGGCCGGGTGGCCCGGCCGATCACGCTGAACTTCGAGCAGCTGCTGGCCCGGCCCATGATCGAGCGGTACGTGACGCTGGCCTGCGTCTCCAACGAGGTCGGCGGCGACCTGATCGGCAATGCCCGCTGGCTCGGCGTGCCGCTGAAGGACCTGCTCGACGAGGCGGGTCCGCTGGACGGCGCGGACCAGGTGGTCAGCCGGTCGGTGGACGGCTGGAACTGCGGCACGCCGACCGCGCTGCTGCGCGACGGGCGCGACGCGATGCTCGCCGTCGCGATGAACGGCGAGCCGCTGCCGGTCGAGCACGGCTTCCCGGTGCGCATGGTGGTCCCCGGCCTGTACGGCTACGTCAGCGCCACCAAGTGGGTGACCGAGCTGGAGCTGAGCTCCTTCGCCGACTTCGACGCGTACTGGGTGCGCCGGGGCTGGTCCGCGCAGGGGCCGATCAAGACCGAGTCCCGGATCGACACCCCGCGCGAGGGCGGCACGGTCACCGCGGGCACGGTCACCGTGGCCGGGGTCGCGTGGGCCCAGCACCGCGGGGTCACCGCGGTGGAGGTACGCGTCGACGACGGCCCGTGGCAGCCCGCCGACCTGGCCGGGACCGTGTCACCGGACACGTGGCGGCAGTGGACGTTCCGCTGGGACGCCGCGCCGGGCGAGCACACGCTCGCCGTGCGCGCGGCGGACACCAGTGGTCAGGTCCAGACGGAGGCCCGCGCCGATCCCGCCCCGGACGGGGCGACCGGCTGGCACACGATCAGCGTGCAGGTGCGCTGACGTCCTCGGAGAGCCGAGCTTCGAGCCGTTGCACGTCGACGCGCTCGCCGCGCCGGTCGGCGCATTCGCGCCAGCCCAGTTGCAACAACTGGTGCCGCTCGTTCTCGGTGAACCCACCCCATACGCCGTACGGCTCGCGGGTGGTAAGCGCATGCGCGGCGCATTCGGACCGCACCGGGCAGCGTTCGCATACCTGTTTCGCCGCGCTTTCACGGCGTCCCCGAGATGAGCCTCTTTCACCATCGGGGTGGAAGAACTGCAAGCTGTCACGGCCTTTGCACGCGCCGTGATGCTGCCAGTCCCAAACGTCGGCTATCGGACCGGGAAGTCTGCGGAAGTGAGCCATCTGACCTCCTAGGGGATGGGAGGCTTGAGTTCAAGCGAAGAGATTTAGGCAACGTCAGCACGTTACTCCGCGTACGTCCACTTGTCGCCATCCAGTGGATGATCAGGTAGTGCTGGACCGAGATTTCGACGGAATCCCCGGAAAGTGCGTAATGATCTGGGTGTCTCGTGGTCTTCTTCGCAGGAGAGAGGGGGATCACCGTGCAGACCGTTCTCGTATGCGTCCGCACCGCCGCTGCGGCCGCGACCATCGCCTCGTGTGCCGAGCGGCTGGGCGTGGCCGCTGGAGTGCGTACCGTGACCAGTGCCGCCGAGGCGATCGCGCAGCTTGCCGCGTTCCCGGCCGGGATCGTGCTGGCCGACACCGCGCTCACTCGGCCCGATACCGTGGGATTCACCCGAAAGGTGATGACCGCGGTGCCACACGCCCAGCTGGTGCTGTTCGGCCCGGAGGAGCCCGCCGCCGCGCAGGCCGCCATCCGGGCCGGGGCCAGAGGGCTCATCGGCGGGACCGACCCCGATCCGGTGAGCACCGCCGCCAAGGCGCTGCTGCTGGTCAGCAGGCCCGCCGCGCGGACCGCCGACGCCGTGCGGCCCGCGGTCAGCGGCGTGATGGCAGGCGCGTCCCGCGCGCCCGCCGGGCCCGGCCGGCCCATGCCTCCGGCGGGACCGGGCATGTCGGTGCCGTACGCCAACCGCAGCCCCGGCGCGGGACCGTCCGCGGTGGTGCCCGCTCAGCGCGGCGACCTGCCGGGGGAGGCGCCGCCCGGCGGCGTGGTGCGCCCGGCGCGTTCGGTCACGCTGACCGAGCGCGAGCTGCAGGTGCTGCGCGGCATGGCCGACGGCCAGAGCAACGCCGAGATCGGCCGCGACCTGTTCGTCTCCGAGGACACCGTCAAGACCCACGCCCGGCGGCTGTTCCGCAAGCTCGGCGCACGCGACCGGGCCCACGCGGTGGCCGCCGGCTTCCGCGCCGGCCTGGTCTTCTGACCTGAGCGACGCCCGGCGCGGACCCCCTCCCCGCGCCGGGCGCCCGCCGGCCGTAGTCCT